>NZ_CALJPG010000039.1 GCF_937980635.1 uncultured Campylobacter sp. | reverse complement strand
AAGGATAAAATAGCAGACAAGCTAGGCAATGTAGATCAAATTTGCCCTCTTGGCGGCGAGAACGTCCTTTTTATCGCCTCAAACGACGACGGCAAGACGCTGTATCTACTGGAGGGCGACCGCGTGAGCGAAGTGGCAAAGGGCGTCATCGCCGTGGGCAAGTCCAAGCGAAACGAAATTTACGCCCTGCTAAATCAAGACGAGGTGTGGCTGATCAGGGGCTACGACGGCAAGAGCAGCGGCGAGCTGGTGGCGAGATTTAGCCACGAGCTGGAGATCATCTACGACGAGGCTGAAATTTTACCCTTTAACGATGGCAGCAAGGTGCTTTTGGCCGCCCATGACGGAATTTTTTTGATCTCGCAAAGCGGTTCGAAGCTTATCCATCCGATCTACGAGGATGAGGGCGATGACGACGACGAACTCGAGATAGATATGGCAAACGCGACGCTCTCAAATGACAACGAGCTAATCGTCGCGGGCGAGCAAGATACCGATGAGCACGTCCTGATGGATAGCGAGGGCGAGCGGCTGGGCTGCATCGGCGCGCAGAGCTCGTATCCGCACTTTTGCCTCTTTAGCGCGGACGATACGCAGCTCATCACGAACTCCTGCCACTTCTACAACGGCGTTACGATCGGCGTGGATAGGGCGGCTCTAAAGCGAGGGCTAAAGGTCGAGGCTTATTCGTACGACGAAGAGGGTGAGAAAAATTTCACGCTGATCGACGATGCGATGAGGGTATATGCGGGCGTAGCGACGCAGGACTTTTACATTCTCGGCGACGCATACGGCTACATCAAGGCAGTCGGCAAGGACGGGCGTAAAATTTGGCGTCATTATCTGGGCGGTACGATAAAGTCTATGGCGCTAAGCGAGGACGGCAGCGTGCTTTTTGTGGGCACTTACGGCGGCAGGCTGCATAAACTACGCCTAGGCGCGGGCCAAGACAGCCACACGATCGGCAACGGCAACCACAAAGAGGAATTCAGACTGATCGCTTACGAGGATAAAATTTATCGGTGGTAAAATTTCGCGGTA
>NZ_CALJPG010000038.1 GCF_937980635.1 uncultured Campylobacter sp. | reverse complement strand
TTTGCTTTTAGTTTTAAAGGCCTTGATGATTTTTTAAGAGGTAATGATTTTACTTACGGTATTTACATATACCATATGTTTTTTGTAAATATTTTTGTCCAAATAGGTGGGGGGGGGCAGCATTTATGTAGTATATGTCGCTATTTTGTCTATATGCTGCGCTATAATCAGCTGGTTTTTTGTAGAGAAACCGTGTTTAAACTTAAAAAGTAAAAGTTTATATCGCAGTAGGATGAAAAATGTCTAAAAAAATACTATGGTGTGGAAATTCTTATTATGGATCTCCATTTAAAGTCGGCTGTAATTATTATAGTGAATTACTGGCTAAGGAGGGAAACAAAGTTTTATTTATATCGCCGCCTGTTTCCCCCTTTCATAATAAGATCAACGAAGCCACCAGGCTGGCTCAGGCAAAGAAAGGCTTGCATGAAATTTTTGAAAACTATTTTATATATACCCCATTTGCGCTTATTCCGCCATTTAAAAAGCTGCCGTCCCAATTTTATTGGATTATAAAAATATGGCATATTTTTACCTTGCCAAATTTTAAAAATATGCTTAAAAATTATGATTTCTTAAACGTAGATACTTTAGTGATAGATAATTTCGTATTTCTGCCTTTAATAAACATTATAAAATATAAGAAGTTGATTGTTAGGGTTACCGATAGGCTTGAAGGTTTTGGCGTAGGGGCAGCAGCTATCAAGGCAGAGGAGTATCTAATAAAAAAAGCAGATAAAGTGATATATACATCATCGAATCTTAAAAATTATATAGAAAAATTTAATAAAAGTTGCTTCTATGTACCAAATGGAGTTGATTTTAATAAATTTCAAAAAAAATACGATAAGCCGGATTTTTTTTGCACGATTGCAAAACCAGTTGCCGTTTATGTAGGCGCTATAGAAAGCTGGTTTGACTTCGACCTACTAGATTATGTCGCCGACGAGCTAAAAGATGTGCATTTTTTAATAATTGGAGCCGTAAAATTTAAACCCGACAATTTTGATCAAATACAATCTAGAGAAAATATTACGTTTTACGGCAAGGTCAATAATGATTTGATTGCCTCTTTTTTGCAATTTTCAGACGTCGGTATAATCCCGTTTAGGTTAGATATGGATTTAGTTCATTCTATAAGTCCACTAAAACTATATGAGTATTCTGCGGCTGGACTTTATACAGTAGCGACTAAGTGGCGAGAGTTAGAGCAGCTAAATAGCCCTGCTTTATTAGCCGGTTCGAAAGAGGATTTTGTGACGTGTCTAAAAAAAGCCGTAGCCCTAAGGCAAATAGGCGTGGGCGAAATCGTAAAATTTGCAAAGGACAATGATTGGAACGTAAAAATACAAAAAATATTGAATTTGCTTTTCTCTATATAATAGTTTTTACTTGGTATTGCTTAAATAATTTTGTTGATAGATTTAGTCTATTTTATTTTGGCTCGTATGCGTATATATATAAGGCTTTAATTTATTTAATATGGTTATTTATAGCTGTTTTTTCTTTCAGAAAAAAGACTTCTATATATATGAACATTTTTATTTGTATATTATTTATTTATATGTTTTTTGATATTAAAATTGGAGTTATTACCTTTATAACATATTTTTTACCAGCTATTGCAACCTTCTTTTTCTTTTCAAATTGTGTTAGATCAAAAACTCAAATTAATTTTATTATTTCTGGGCTTGGTTCTTTTTTTATATTATCGGTTTTTTATACTATATTTAATGAGATATTTGGCTATGCCGACTTCGAAAAGGAGGCTTTTAACTTGGTAGGTAACTTATTTGAATCAGATGGAAAAACTAGAATAAGATCATTTTTTGCAGGGGATCAGACTTTATACATATATGGCATTTCTATTGTTATATTATCTTATATTTTTAAGAATAAATATAGATATATCTTTTTATTATCTCTCATGACTTTATATTGCTTTTATATTCCTAAAAATCCATTAGTATTTGTAGCTATTCTTATTTCTATGTTACTTTTACTAAAAATTAATTTTAACCCTATGCTGCTTCATGCATATTTCTTCGTAAATATTTGTATATTATATTATTTTGCAAAAATCACATATCTTTCAGGCGTATGGTCTTTATACGGCTCTTGGCTTCATTATACTCCTTTTGGCACACCTAGTGTTATAACTAGATATGAAATCTGGGATAATGCTATCTCTCTCTTCTTCGCTAATCCTTTTGGATATGGTCTTGGAGCGGCTTCGTATGTTTTTGGCAACGCAAAGATTATTGCGCCCCATTCTGAATATTTAAAAGCACTTATAGAGCTTGGAGTACTTGGCTTTTGTGTATTTTATGCATTTTTATATCATATAATAAAGATGGCTTGGTTATTATATATAAAAATGAAAGATAATATATTTTTATATTTTATAGCATATATTTTTGCTTTTGTTTTTATAAGCTTTTTTAATGATCATTTTTTTGGAAATGCTGAGAAGCTATTTTTTTGGATGATTGCTGGATTGATATATAATTTTGAGTATGGGCAATTGAATGGAAAAATTAGTAATTGATTTTCGTATGCATAAAGCATCCGGTATAGGTACATATATCAAATCGCTACTGCCTTTTTTGGTGGAAAAATTTGAAGTTATTCTGCTTGGTAGTAGAGCCGAGATGCAGGATTATACGTGGAGTAAAAGTGTTCAAATTTTAGAATGCGAATGCAAAATTTATTCTGTAAAAGAGCAGCTTGAACTGCCTTTAACAATTCCTGAATGTGATATTTTTTGGTCTCCACATTTTAATATCCCAATCCTGCCGATAAGAGCAAAATTTAGAGTGGTTACTATCCACGACGTATTCCATTTAGCCTTCTACGATACGCTAAATTTTATGCAGAAAATATATGCAAAAACGCTTTTTAATCAAGCACTAAACCGAAGCAATATAGTTCTTAGCGTTTCAAATTTTTCGCGGAGTGAGATATTAAAATACACTAAAACCGGTAAAAATATTTTCGTTGTGCCAAATGCGATAGATGAGAGGCGCTTTAATCGCCATTGCGATTCAAATGCCTTAGAAGCGGCGGCAAAGGGCTATGGTCTTCCTGAGGATTTCGTTTTATTTGTGGGAAATGTTAAACCGCATAAGAATTTAAAGAATTTATTATTTGCATTGGAAAAGACGAATCTAAATTTGGTTATAGTAGGTAAAAAGGATGGCTTCATAACGGGCGATAGCACTATTTCTGAGATTATTCAGACAAAAAATCTTGGCAATCGTATATTTTTTACGGGCTATGTTAAAGACGCGGATATCGCCGCTATTTATAATTTGGCGAAATTATTCGTATTTCCATCGCTATACGAGGGTTTTGGTATTCCGCCGCTTGAGGCGCAAGCGTGCAGTTGTCCGGTCGTTTGCTCAAATGCTGCGAGTTTGCCTGAAGTTTGCGGCGATAGCGTTGTTTATTTTGATCCGAATGACATAGAAGATATGAGAAATAAAATTCAAACCGTTTTAAACGATAAAAATTTACAAAACGAGCTTCGCGTTAAAGGTTTTGAAAATATAAAAAGATTTAGCTGGGAGCGCTCAGCGAAACAGATAATTGAAATAATGGAGAGTTTGAGATGAAAAAAGCCCTTATCCACGACTGGTTTAGCACCTATGCAGGCGCGGAGAAATGCGTCGAGAGTTTTACCGATATCTGGGATGATTTTGAAATTTACAGCCTCATCGACTTTTTAACCGATGCCGACAGAAATAAAATTTTAAAAGGCAAGCGCGCCCACACGAGCTTTATCCAGAAGCTGCCCTTTGCGAAGGATAAATACCGCAACTATCTGCCGCTATTTCCGCTCGCGATCGAGCAGTTTGATCTAAGCGGCTACGACGTTGTACTATCTAGTTCGCATGCCGTCGCAAAGGGGATTCTCACGCACTCAAATCAACTCCACATCGCTTATGTGCACACGCCGATCCGCTACGCATGGGATCTGTATCATCAGTACTTGCGCGAAAGCGGGCTGGACCGCGGTTTAAAGGGCATGCTGGCGAAGTATTTTTTACATAAAATTAGGCTTTGGGACGCGAGCACCGCAAACCGCGTGGATCACTACGTCGCAAACAGCCGCTACATCGCGCGCCGTATCAAAAAAACATACGGCAAGCCTAGCGACGTCATCTATCCGCCCGTGGATGTGGATAAATTTATGCTGCGCGAAGCTAAAGAGGAGTTTTACCTTACCGCCTCGCGCATGGTGCCGTATAAAAAGATCGATCTCATCGTCGAGGCGTTTTCGCAGATGGATAAAAAGCTGCTAGTTATCGGCGATGGGCCTGATATGGCGAAAATCAAGTCAAAAGCGGGCAAAAATGTCGAGCTTTTGGGCTTCGCAGACGATGAAACGATGGCGGATCTTATGGGGCGAGCTAAGGCGTTTGTTTTTGCCGCCGAGGAGGACTTTGGCATTACGCCGGTAGAAGCGCAGGCGTGCGGCACGCCGGTGATCTGCTTTGGGCGCGGCGGCGCTCGCGAGACGGTACTTGATGGCAAGAGCGGGCTGTATTTTATGGAGCAAAACGCAAAGGAGCTGCTCGCCGCCGTAGCTAAATTTGAGCAAAATTATGATAAATTTGAGCCTGTAAAAATCAGAGAAAATTCTTTAAAATTTTCGCGCGCGCGCTTTGAAGCCGAGATCAAAAGCTACGTCGAGAAAAAATATGAGGAATTTAAGGACGGCCTAAATGACTAATATAATCCTAAGCGGCGGTAGCGGCACGAGGCTGTGGCCCATCAGCCGCACGCTTATGCCGAAGCAGTTCGTGCGCCTCTTTGATGATCGCTCGCTTTTTATGATGAGCTACGAGCGAAATTCCCCGCTATGCGAGCGCACGCTCGTCGTCTCGAACGAGCAGCAGTATTTTTTGGCGCTCGATCAGCTTGAGGTTTTAGGCGCGCGCGGCGTGAAATTTCTACTCGAGCCCGTCGGCAGAAATACGGCTCCTGCGATCGCGCTTGCGTGTTTGAGCCTAAAGGCCGAGGAGATCGTTTTCGTAACGCCGAGCGACCATCTAATTAGAGATGAGGCGGCGTATAAAAACAGCGTCTTGCGCGCGCACGAGCTTGCGAAGCAGGGATTTTTGGTGATGTTTGGTATCAAGCCTACGGATGCAAATACGGGTTACGGCTATATCGAAGCAAACGGTAATGACGTGTTAAAATTTCACGAAAAGCCCGAGCTTGCAGCGGCGCAAAGCTACATAGCGGCGGGGAATTTTTACTGGAACAGCGGCATGTTTATGTTTAAAGCGGGCGTATTTTTAGGCGAACTAAAAGCGCGTAGCCCCGAAATTTACAAAGCCTGCGTTCGTGCGCACGAAAATTCTAACGCGGAAAATCCGATTAGAATTAAACTGGGCGATATGCAAGAGATCCCTGCAGATAGCATCGATTACGCAGTTATGGAGCGCACGAGCCTTGCTAAGGTCGTGCCCGCAGACATAGGCTGGAGCGATCTGGGAAGCTTTGATAGCTTAGACGCCGAGCTGTCCAAAGACGCGAACGGCAACACCGCTAGCGAGCAAAATATCGCTCTAAATTCTAAAAACAATCTCATCATCGGCTCGGGCCGCACGATAGCCGCCATAGATGTCGAGGATCTCGCTATCGTCGATACTAAAGACGCCCTGCTCATATGCAAAAAAGGCTCTACTCAAAAGGTAAAGCAGGTGGTGGAGCGGCTAGGCGGTAGCGATCTAGCGCGCGTGCACGTAACGACGCACCGCCCGTGGGGTAGCTATACGGTGCTCGAAGACGAGCGCGGCTACAAGATCAAGCGCATCGTCGTTAAGCCCGGCAAGCGGCTATCGCTGCAAAAGCACTACCATCGCAACGAGCACTGGATCGTCGTTAGCGGCACTGCGACCGTGACTGTGGGCGAGCGAAATTTTTTGCTGCGCGAGAATGAATCGACGTTCATTAGGATGGGTGAGGTCCATCGCCTCGCAAACGAGGGTAAAATCCCCGTCGTGCTAATCGAAGCTCAAGTCGGCAGCTACACCGGCGAGGACGATATCGTGCGCCTGCAAGATGATTTTAATAGGAGCTAGGATGAAAAAGCAACTCTGCGTTTTGATAATCTTGGCGGTCGATATTTTCGGCATCTGGCTTTGCTTCGGACTTGCCGTGGCGCTTAAAAATCTGCTCTACGGCGATAGCGTGCTGCTGGACATTGGCAGGTATCAAGGCTTCGCGCCATCCTACGTCATAATGATATTTCTATTTTTTTATCAGGGGATCTATTCGAGAAGGTATGATTTTTGGCACGAGAGTAGAATTTTAGTGAGAAGCTGCTTTTTTGGGCTTTTACTCAGCCTTGCGTTGCTTGCTTTAATCAAAGTCAATTACGAATTTTCTCGCGCCAGCTTTATTTTGAGCTTTACCTTTATGGCGGTAGTTTTGCCGCTTTTTAAGCTGGTAACGAAAAGGAAGCTTTTTAAATTTGGATTATGGCAGAAGAGGGCGAAAATTTTAGGCGAGGGCGAGGAATTTGAGAGTGCCGTCTTAGAAAGCGCGTATTTAGGATATGTTAGAGCTCTTGGCGGCGATTACGACGTGCTGTTTATTGGCGGAAGCAGGCTTGGTGCGGAGGCTTTGAACGAGCTTATCGAACATAACATCAGAAAAAACAAAGAAATTTTATTCACCCCCGTGCTGCGCTCATACGATTTTACGCAGGCAGATATTTACAGCGTTTTTGCCTCGCGCACCAGCCTCTTTGCGATACGAAATTCTTTGAAAAGCCCTTTAAATTTAGCGCTTAAACGCGGGCTTGATTTGGTGCTAATTTTCTTAGCGCTTCCTCTGCTGGTGCCGATTTTTGGCATAATCGCGCTGATGATGAAGCTAAAAGAGCCCGCAGGGAGCATATTTTTTTCGCATCAAAGGATGGGATTTGGCGGCAAGCCGTTTGGGTGTCTGAAATTTCGCTCGATGAAAGAGAATGGCGATGAAATTTTAGCGCAGTATCTAAAGCAAAATCCGCAAGAGGTGGAGTATTTTGAAAAATATCATAAATACGAGCACGATCCGCGCATCACGAAGCTGGGCGATTTTTTGCGCAAAAGCTCGCTCGATGAGCTTCCGCAGCTGATCAATGTCCTAAAGGGTGAAATGAGCATCGTAGGTCCTCGCCCGTGCGCGCAATACGAGCGCAAGGATATGGGTGAATATGCAGATCTCATCCTAGCCGTCAAGCCCGGCATTACGGGGCTTTGGCAGGTGAGCGGGCGCAGCGATGTGGATTTTGCGACCAGGGCGGGCATGGATACGTGGTATATGAAAAACTGGTCGATATGGAACGATATCGTGATAATCATAAAAACCTTTAAGGTGGTCCTTGTTCGCGAGGGCGCAATTTAAATTTTAAATTTGGAGAAGAAATATGCAACAGAATTATTGTGAAGATGATGAGATTGATTTGCTAGATTTGGCAAAAAAGATATGGAAATATAAAAAGCAAATTTGTATAGTAACTTGCGGATTTATTGCGATTGAGCTTTTGTACATTCTATTTGCTACTCCGTGGTATAAAGCAACGGCAATGGTAGAAACCGCCTATTATAATAATGAAACTGGTATGCCACAGTATATAACCGAAAGATCCGTTCGGATGCATGAGCTTAGAGTAAAATATATTGATGGACTAAAGGATATTAAGGACAAGAACGTAACGGTTGATAGTATCGTCGCCGATAAAGATAGCGCCAATATATTTATTATAACGGCGTTTGCCAAATCAAACGAATTACTAAAAAAACAGATAGATGAGATGGTGGCAGATTTAAGCAAAGAAGATGCTATAGTTTTAGATGAATATAAAAAGGCTGTACGCGAACAATCGGTAAGTATTGATTCGCAGATAAGTTATTTAAAAAATGATAAAATTCGTAATTTAAAAGAACGCATAGAATATTTAAAAGGTATTCAGATAGCCAAAATAGATGATCAAATAGACATGTTGAACAAGAAAGAAAAGCTTAGCGATGCTGGCGAATTAAAACTGATGGAGTTAATGAATATAAAAGATAAAATTTTAAACGACAATATACCTAAACTAAGTGACGAAATGAGTGCTATAACTCTAGTACAAATTCCTGATTTAATGAAGAAAAAGAGTATTATAGAAAGTAGGCTTTCTGATTTTAATTTTAAAACTTCTCATATAATTTCTAATATAGTTTTATCTGATCGCCCAGCAAAGCCTAAAAAACTAATCATTTTAGCAATATCTGCAATAATAGGACTTATGCTTTCTACCTTTGTAGTATTGGTTTATGATAAATTTAAAACCTGTAATTCCGAAAATAGATAAATTTTAAATAATTTATTTCTATATTGGGGTGTTACGGTTGAATGTAAAGGCTGCTTTGATAAAACTCCCTACTGCGGCGCTTTATATGGAATATTATGTTGCACGAACCTTAGCAAAATTATATATTGGCGCTAAATCAGCAAATGCTATTTTACTAAAGAGTAAGGATGACATTTAGCTATTGCGGTATCAAAGTTAGAATTGTTTTTTGCTTTTTAGCTATGACTATTAAATTTCATCTATGCATCGAACTCTATCGCTTGGATACATTATCGAAAAAGCCATTTATTACTATCGAGTGGCCCTAATTTGCATTTACAAAAGCATCGTAATTATAAATTTAGCGTATTAATTAAAAAGCACCGGTTAGAATTCTATAATTGTAAAGGATTATTGGTGTCCCGTGTAGTATCTATGCAACTTTTAAAAACGCCCCATAATACGTGATTACAGAATATAGCTCTATAGTCGTTAAAGACTATATAACAAAATTTGCTATCCCTTAAGGAGACTTTAAATAATAAGCAAAAATGGGTTAAAACCTATAGACCTTAAGAAATTTAGCTTAAGCTTTGTAGCAGCTCAAGGCTTAAACCCTTAAGTAGGCTAATCAAACACAATTTTTACTTAGTGCTTTAAACGCTTATCCGTAAAATGTATTCTTATTAGTATAAAGAATACAGTAGTAGATAAAGTTTAAGGCACTATTTTTGTCCTTATGCGTCGGGGATTATATTAGAAAGATCTTAAAAACTACTTAGTCGAAATTTATTGATACTCTTTTTGAGCTTTCCTTCTTAGCTAAAAAGTGCCTAAAAGCCCTTAAGCTTCTTTAAAAGCATGGGCAAGCGATGCAATTTCTTACACATTGCCAAGACTTATAAAATACAGAGGTGATGATTCAAAATTTAAGTAAATAGATAAAAAGTAGCGGAATAGAGGAGGGCAAATCGAGCACGGCAAGAGTAGCTAGAATAATAAAGAACGCTAAAGTATTTATTCACATACCAACAAACACCAAAACAGCCATCCATCAGATTATGGAGCAAACAAATAATATAGGAATATAAAAGAGCAATGAAAAGACCAAATAATGAATAAAAGGATAAAGTGGATATTCTAAAAGCTTTTTACACTCATAGCACTAAAAGCAAGCATCAAAGCTTAATAATAGTTGCAGCGATTAAAGCATTAAAGCATTAAAGCATCAAGGTGTTAAGGTGTTAAGGTGTTAAAGCACTTAAATGTTATTTCAAAGTAAAGCTTAAAGTACGGCACTTGAAGCAGCTGTAGCATTTGAGGTAGCAACTCAATACATCAAGCACCTAAAGTAGTAATAAAGATCAATGATGATAGAAATATTAATGGAGATAAGTAAATCGGGTATATGCCGAGAATAATAGACATAAGTATAACAAGCAAATCAAGTATAGTAAGCATAATAGCAAGTAAATCAAGCATGGCAAGCATCGCAAGAATAATCAAGGAGTAAAGAATGTCCGCACAATCCGCTCGATCGCAAATATATCGAAAGGCAGCAAAAACATTAAAAGAATAAGTAAATCAAGTAAATCAAGTCTAGCATGAATAATAAAGGAGTGCAAGAATATACTCTACTACTCATATCGGACTAAACGCCGGGCAAAACGCTCAATACCCATATATCCGCATACACCAAGATATTCAATAATTGTAAAAAAAGCTAAGAAGCTGGATAAACCATACACGGCAAAGAGCCTATAAATATCAAGCAGAATTTAAACAAAGCGGCATAAATTTAAGCAAGAAACATATAAGCAAATCTTACGAAAATCCATATCAAATAACTGAGATATACGCAAAAATCATCGCATTACGAATACCAGTGTAATACCCCAATGACAATATAAGCAAAATACTACCGCTGGCAGTTGCTACATTATACATATCGAAGCAGCTATAGCCAACCGGACTAAGATCAAAAAACGCAGTACTAAGTATCAAAAGATTCCAAACTGGACTAAGATTAAAAATATTATAAGGTGGCATAAATTCCAATAAACGGCAAATAAATAACGATGATTCTTTAACGACGGCAATACTCAAATATACAAACTAGTCTTAAACGATTAAACACCACCCAATAACATTACCCAATAGCGCAATCCCTTAAAAGGCTACACAGGAATTTAAAGTAAAATTTATTAAGATTAAGATGCAAGCAGAGAAATTTTGCACATTAAAAAGCTATGCCCGAATTTAAAGCCTGCTTTAAAAAGCAGAGAACGCTTTTAAAGGATGGGATAAAAGAAAGGGCGCTCCATGCATAGTATTAAAACATCTCATAATATAAAAAGAAGCCATAGAGCATTGCAATCACAAATAACAATATCTTTATGGACTTATAGCTTTTATAGTTATGTGATTATTAAAAATACGCGGGTATATTTTTAAATTTACGTGTAGCTGTAATATACAAAAAATACCACCCAAAAAAAGAGAACTCCTATAAAGCGCTAAAACGTCTCAAAAGA
>NZ_CALJPG010000037.1 GCF_937980635.1 uncultured Campylobacter sp. | reverse complement strand
CAAATGCTGATGTTGCTGCTTTTCGAGGGCGCGTTGCTCAGCGGCACCATACATGAAGTATTCGAATGCGGCATAGACGTTGAGCAGTTGAAACAGCAGCAGGCCAATGAGCGTGCAGACGGCAAACATCATGGGAACGAAGTGGGCGGGCAGCCCGTTGGCATCGCCTTGCAGCATGCCGATGGCGTTGAGATAGTAGGCGTTGAGCAATATTCTCACGGGTATGCTGATGAGGCAGTAGGCCACGCCGCAGAGGAAGCAGATGGCTGCTTGATTGGAAACGAGGTAACCCCAGTTGCGCCGGCCGGTGGTGAAGGCCTCTTTCAGGGCTTTGCGCAGGGGCAGGGTGGGGGTGATGATGTATTTTGTGAACGCGAAATTCAGCGGGCAGAACGGTAGCAACAGGATGAAGGTGAGGGTGTATTTGATGGTTTCGATGTTTTGCATGTCGTTTAAATCGTTTTCGCGAATGAGCGATGGCCACAGCGTTTGCACGCCATACTGTGCCCATTCGAGCAGCAGATAGAGTGCCAAGGTGAGCAGGGCAAACGCGAGGGCGGCGATGAGGTTGCGCTTGATGCAGCGAGCGCGGGGCTGCTGGTGGAGCTTGCCGAAGACGATGCCCATGGCGACGGCCGGCAGTAGCAGGACTAAGGGCAGTGCTACGAGGCTCAACAGCACCTGCAGCAACGAAGGATCGTCGCCTGAATAGAAGTTGACAACGGCGTTGGTTCCATTGAAAAGCAGTGTGGTGAGGGCCATGGCCGCCACGAGATAGGGAATCAACGTTTTATAGAACAGCGTGGGATAGTGTTGCAGCAGCGTGTTGATGGTGGTCTTCATGTTGGCCAGCACGCTGCGCGTTTTGAATAAATTTTCGTTCATCGTTTTATGGATTTGATGTTGCGTTATAAAAATGTTTGTCGGCGAAATTCCGAGCATACGATGGCTGTTGCAATGGCCACGTTGAGCGATTCGGCCTTGTTGGTGGCCGTCGAGCAATTAGGGATGAGCAGCCGCTGATTGACCCATGCACGTGTTTCGGGCGACAGGCCGTTGCCCTCGTTGCCCATGATGATGATGCCCGTGGGCGACAGCGTCTTTTGATAGATGTTTTCACCATCCAACATCGTGCCGTAGATGGGGAAATTGTGGGGCAACGCAGCCAGCAGAGGGGGAAGCTCGGTGTAGTGAATGGCCACGTGAGCAATGCTGCCCATGGTGGCTTGCACCACTTTGGGATTGTAGGCTTCGGCCGTGTTGGGCGAACAAAAGATGTGCGCGATGCCAAACCAGTCGGCCATGCGGATGTGGATTTTTTGAGCCTTTCGGGGCATAAATTTCACGCTCCAAAGGGCATCGGAGCGCTTTATATCAAAGATAGCAAGCCGCTTACGAGCCTGCTTCACGGCGGCGAGCAGATGGGTGGACGCCGCAGCGGCACGTTAAACGTTGCGGGCATTGTGGGGCTCGGCAAAGCCTTGGAGCTAGCGAATAAATTTATGGATTTTGAGCGTACTCAGGTAAGCAGACTGCGCGATAAGCTGGAGGATGCGCTTTTGCAAATTTCAAACGTAAGCGTCGTGGGCGATCGCAGCATTCGCGTGCCAAACACTATCCTCGCCTCGATCCAAGGCGTCGAGGGAGAGGCGATGCTGTGGGATCTGAATAAAGTTGGTATTGCCGCTTCTACTGGCTCTGCGTGTGCGAGCGAGGCGCTCGAGAATAATCCGATAATGGAAGCGATCGGCGCAGATAAGGAGCTGGCGCATACGGCGCTAAGGCTTTCGCTGTCGCGCTTTACGACGGAGGCGGAGATCGATTACGCGATCGAACATATTGGTAAAGCTATCGCCCGTCTGCGCGGGATTTCAAGTACGTTTGCTTACGCGCCGCAAGGTTATGAGAAAAATAAAGGATAAAAAATGGCAAAAAACAGTTTGATAAACGGCTCTATCTGGGAGCAATACTCGCAAAAAGTGCAGGACCGCATGAATAATCCTCGCTATATGGGCGAGATCACCGAGGAGGAAGCGAAGGCTAGAGGTGGTAAGCTAGTGGTCGCGGACTTCGGCGCCGAGAGTTGCGGCGATGCGGTGCGGCTGTATTGGTTGATCGATCCTAAGACTGATAGAATTTTAGACGCTAAATTTAAAAGCTTCGGTTGCGGCACGGCGATTGCGAGTTCGGATACGATGGCCGAGCTTTGTATCGGAAAGACCGTCGATCAAGCGGTGAAAATTACGAATTTAGACGTAGAGCACGCGATGCGCGACAACCCCGATGAGCCTGCCGTGCCGCCGCAAAAGATGCACTGCTCTGTAATGGCATACGACGTCATCAAGCAGGCTGCGGCGAACTATAAGGGCGTCGATCCTGCGCATTTTGAGGATGAGATCATCGTGTGCGACTGCGCGCGCGTAAGCCTCGGTACGATCAAAGAGGTGATCCGCCTAAATGATCTTCACACGGTCGAAGAGATCACGCAATACACCAAAGCGGGCGCGTTTTGTAAATCCTGCGTGCGCCCGGGCGGACACGAGGAGAAGGATTACTATCTGGTCGATATTTTAAAGCAAACCAGAGAGGAGATGGAGCGAGAGAGGCTTCAAGCTCAAGCCAACGCGAGTGCCGCTACTAGCGCGAAAGCGGGAGCCGAGATGAGCTTTGAGCAGCTAAATTTGATCGGTAAATTTAAAGCTGTCGAAGGGGTACTTGACGAGGATATCCGCCCGATGCTTCAGATGGACGGCGGCAATCTCGATGTCATAGACATCAGACCCGCAGACGACGGCAAAACGGACATCTATATCCGCTACCTAGGTGCTTGCAGCGGCTGCGCCAGTGGTGCGAGTGGTACATTATACGCGATCGAAAACGTCTTGCAAGAAAACCTTAGTCCAAACATCCGCGTGATGCCGATCTAAACTTATCGGCCGCTACGTTTCATCTTGGCTTGGTCTTGACGAAATTTTAAGAGCTTGAGCTTCTGCGCAACATCGGAGCTAAATTCCACCCCTTAGCCAAATCTGCGTAGAATTTCGGTGCTTGCTTTTAAGAATATCGTAAATTTAGCTAAGGTTTTTTAGCGTGAAATTCATCTATAAAATTTTGTCTATAAATTTAATTAAAAACGCCTTATTTCGCTCGTGTAAGTTTTTTATGAGATTTCGTTTGTAAACCAGGCATAGAATTTTCTCCATGAATTTCATCTTTTCATAAATTTAGATGAAAATGCGCCATAAATCGCAGAATTTTAGCTGGCTATAATTTCTTTTTATTATAATTGCGCCTTATTTCAACTAAAAGGAGAGCAAATGAAAGTATTTGTTTTGGCGACTCTGCTACTTGGTTTTCTATCTGCAAATTCTTTGGATCAGATCAAAAAAGATAGGCTCGTTCGCATCGGTGTATATAACGATCAGCCGCCGTTTAGTGCGCTCGTAGACGGCAAATACAGGGGATTTGAGATTGCTCTTGGCGAAAAGCTCGGTAAGGAGATTTTCGGCGATAATCCTGGCAAGGTAAAATTTATCCCGATCACGGCTTCAAGGCGCATTAGCGCTTTACAGCGCAATGAAGCAGATATGGTGATTGCGACCTTTACTCCGACGCCCGCGCGAGCGAAAAAAGTAGATTTTTCGGAGCCTTATTTTAAGGTGCAGGTAGGTGTGCTAGCCAAAAAAGACGAAAATGTCACGAGCTTCGATCAGCTGCGCAAAAAGAGGATTTTTGTCATCAAACACTCTCCTATTCACAATTTCTTACGCAAAGCTGGCTTTAGAAAGAATTTAAACTTTTGCGCCAGCTCGGCTAAATGCTACCGTGCTTTCAAAAGGGCGAAAAATGCCGTGCATGTCGATGATAACCTAATCCTGCACGCATACGCAATCATCGATAATAAAACGCAGGTTGCTTTGGATGGTCTAGGTAAGCAAACTTACAACGCAATCGCCGTGCAGAAGGGCAATAATGCGCTGCTAGAGCTAATCAATACATCTTTAGCAGGACTAAAAAAAGATGGATTTTTGGATAAGACTTTTGATGATACGCTCGAGATTTTTTATCACGGCACAATCGATAAGAAGGAATTCTTGGTTGAATAAAATTTCGTGCAGAATTTAATTCGTGCGTTTGATTCCCGCGCAAAATTCGGTTCATTGTAATGATAGAGCTAGAAAAATACGTTGCGGGCTTAATTTGCTTTTAGAATTCGGCTTTGATTTTGCTTGCCTCTCCTAAAGTGTAAATTTTATCGGGATTTGTGAGGCTATTTAAAACGCGCGCACCACTAGCGCGAAATTTCATTTTCGGAAGTAAAATTTTTAAGCGATTCGGCTGCATTTAAAATTTACACAATTTTTATAGAGTCCGTTTTAATTTTACGTTCCGTAAAATCCGCGCTAACTTATAAAATTCTATTTTTAGCTCTAAATATTTGCTTTTTTGCTACAACTTTATGATTTAAATTTCAAAAATTTCTCTAAAAGGAGTTAAACTCCCAAGCGCTATTGTCGCCTCGGTATGGGGGAGCCAAAATTTCGCTTTGTATCAAAGGCGAATCCTATGCAAAGTGCACGCTAAATGAGCAGGCGGAGCAAATAATTTCAAATTTAGCGGCGCCTGTCTTATCGGATGCCGCGAAGCTGCATATTACAAAGACGCGGCGAATACAAAAAATGGTCGCGAAATTTTACCTCAAGAGCCAATCTCGATTTACTTCACCAGCTCGTAATTATACTCTTTCGTGCCGTCGAGTAGATTTGTGACGTTGTAGCCTCGCTCATTTAAGGCTTTGGCGAGCTTGGCGCTGCGGTTGCCGCTGTAGCAGTGCGTGATTATCTTTTTGTCTTTGTTGGCCTCAAGCACGTCCTTGTAGTTTTCCAAAGGCTCGCCGTACGGGATATTTATCGCGCCCTTCATATGCCCCGCGTCGTAGTCCTGCTTCTGCCTAGCGTCGATGATCAGCACGTTCGGCTCATTTGCTATTTTCAAAAACCCCTTCGCGTTTATGCTGCCGACCTTATACAGCTCGTAGTCGTACTGCTTCACTCCGGGCGCGTTCATAAGCATGCTAAAGCCCTTTTGTTTAAGCAGATCAAGCGCCTTGCCGCTGCGATTACCGGTATTGCAATAAAGCACGACGTTTCTATCCTTGTAGGCGCTTATCTCGTCCAGCCTACTTTCCAGCTCCCCAAGAGGGATGTTGATCGCGTGTTTTATGTGGCCTGCGGCGTACTCCTCCGCGCTTCTAACGTCAATGACCAGATAATTTTCTTTTGCTCTATTGTCCTCCTCTATTGCTGATAGCGCCGCGCCGCTTATTGCATAGCCGCTAGGCTGCTGCGTCTCGGCGCCGCAAGTCGCAAAAGATCCCAATGCCGCCAGTAAAACCGCGCTTTTTAAAATTTTGTGAGAAATAAATTTCATATGTTTCCTTTGAATTTTAGCTTTTAAAGCGGGAGATTATATCAAAAATTTAGCTAAATAGTGTGAATTTGTGCGGAATGCGTTAGATTATGCCGACGCGAGATTTGCCGACGCGAAAACGCGAAAGAGACTCAAATAAAAAACTTTTGCCAAAATAGCTTAAAGGCTCGTAGATAAAGATGCTTTGCGCAAATTTGTCTTTTTGAGGCGAAGCAACAAATCCAAAAAACTCACATTTGCCCGAAGGTAAATTTTCTACTTTTGCTAATTTTCATTATTTTTCAAGTATAAGTAAGATATAATCCCAAACTTTTCGGGGCGCCGTTGCGGCTCTTAAAGGGATTAAGATGGTGTCAAGAGAGAGACTTGAACTCTCGACCTCCGGCTTATGAGACCAGCGCTCTAACCAGCTGAGCTACCTTGACACGAATAAAGAAACGGCAGTATAGCTAAATATTCTTATTTTTAATTGAAACACTTTAAAAGGAGAGAAAATGAATGCGGCTTTGATTTTATTAGTCGTCATAGTTTTGTTAGTTTTGGCGTTAGTGGGCGTTTACAACTCGTTCATCGCTAAGCGCAACCAGGTGAGAAATATCGCTTCCACCGTCGATACGCAGCTTAAAAAGCGCTACGACCTCATCCCAAATTTAGTTAGCGCTACGCGCGAATATATGAGCCACGAAAACGCCGTGCTAACGCGCGTTAGCGAACTTCGCTCACAGGCGATCAACGCGGCTTCTAACGCGGATAAATTTAAGCTAAATAGCGAAATTTCGGCTCTTTTAGGGCAGATCCGCATCGCGGTGGAGGCGTATCCGAACCTCAAGGCTAACGAATCCTTTGCCAAGCTACAAAACGCGTTAGGCGAGTGCGAGGAGCAGATCAGCGCCGCACGCCGCGCTTATAACGGCGCCGTTACGGTTTATAACAACGCCTGCGAGATGTTTCCTACCAATATCATCGCTAGCGTTTTCAACTTCGCCAAGGCAGAATTTTTCGCCGCCAGCGAGCAAGAAAAGCAAGCTCCGAACGTCTCTGAGCTTTTCAAAAAATAGGCGCGAGACGTAGAAAATTTACGATGAAATTTTAAAATTTTATCGCGAATAACGCTTAGTGCCACAAGGCTAAATTTATAGCGAGCAAAACAGATCGCGCGCAAAATATATGCGCTTTAAAGGGTTTGCTTCGCACCCCCGCCTGCTCGTCATCTCGTTTGAGATATTTTGCGATGCGCGGTACTTAGAATTTTAACAATAAAATTTATAAAACTAATTTGATTTGTATTTTCTCGGCGCGCAGGAGCTTGTTTTAATAAACGGCGCAACGCCAAATTTTAAAAGTCTAAATTTCGCAGCGTAAATTTTGGCTAGCTTGCCGCCGATGTTACTTGCAGAAGCGGCGGCAAAAGTAACGCCTCGTTAGTTGTGAGTAATTTTACAAATTTGCGCTTCGGTCGCAGTTGCGAGATCCTTCGGTGCAAGAGCGATCTGTTTTCCGCGTACGCCCGCGCTAACGTAAATTTTCTCCTGCGTTAGCGCTCGCTCGTCGATGAAGGTGCGGAAGTGCTTTTTCATCCCAAGCGGCGAGCAGCCGCCCCTGACGTAGCCCGTGACCTTTTGTAAATCCTTCAAATCCATCAGCTCGCAACGCTTCGCGCCGCAGATGTGCGCTAGCGCCTTGAGATCCAGATTTAGATCACCTTGTAGGCAGGCTACGACATATTCGTGATCCGCCGTGCAAACTATCGTTTTATAGACACGTTCGATCGGCTCGTTCACGCTGTTTGCCACGTGCACCGCGTCTAAATTTAAAGGATCCACCGCATATTCTTTGATCTCGTAGGGAATTTTCAAGCTATCCAGTACGCGCGCAGCGTTTGTCTTTGAACTCATTTCGCCTCCTTAAATTTAATAGCGGATTTTGTTTTCTTTCAAAAAATCGCGCAGATCTTCGTATTCGCTCTGATCAAAATAGCGCCATTTGCCGGGCTTTAGCGTTCCAAGGCTCATTCTGCCGAATGCCGTGCGCTTAAGCTCCACGACGTCCAGATCGAAATAGCCGAAAAATCTACGCAGCTCGCGGTTTTGGCCCTCGTTAATGATCGCTTTTATCTTCGTATAACCGCCGCTGCTAGGCATTATGCGATAGCCCAAAAAGGGTTTAAATTCCATCGATTTGATCTTGCTTTTGGCGTGCGCGCCCTTGCTCGCATCTGCGGCGAAAAAGCCTTCGCGGATCGCCGTTACGACCTCCTCCTTCACCTCGCCTTTTACCTTTAGATAGTACTCTCGCTCGATGTCGCTGTTCATCAGCGCCGTAGCGATCGCGGGCGCATCGGTTAGCAGCAAAAGCCCTTCGCTTGCAAAATCCAAACGCCCTACGCTAACAAATCTACTAAACCCCTCCGGCAAGCTATCGTAAATCGTCCGCCTGCCGCGATCGTCTTTTTTAGTAACTAACTCGCCTTTGCGTTTGTTATAAACGATCATCGTAAATTCCGTCTTGGGCTTGATAAGGCGCAAGCCTATGCGGATCTTCTCCTCGCCGCTAACCTCTATAAAATCGCTAACGACGCGACCGTTAATGCTAACTTTGCCCTGCTTGATCAGCTCGTCCGCCTCACGGCGCGAGTAGCCGGTGTTATGGGAGATAAATTTATTCAGACGCATCTTTTGCATTATTTTAGTCCCAAGCTCGTTAGATCGTGAATATGCAAGATCCCCGCGGGCACGCCATTTTCGACTACGGGTAGGACTTGAATTTTGAATTGCTCGATCAAATTTAACGCATCTATTGCGAGCATATTTTTATCATCCAGCATTTTAGGGTTTTTGGTGGCATATTTTAGCGCGCCGTCATTGATGTCAAAATCCTCTCGCATCAGCGCACGCCGCAGATCGCCATCACTTAAAATCGCCTCAAGCGCGCCCTTTTCGTTCACTAACAAGACGGTGCCGAGCTTTCCGTGCGTCATAACGTCGATAGCTTGTTTTAGGCTGGCGTTACGGTTTGCGAGCGGCAAATTTTTACTTTGCATCACGTCCTTTACTTTGACGAAAAGTCGCTTGCCTAGGCTTCCACCGGGATGAAAATTTGCAAAATCTTCTTTACCGAATCTACGCTGTCTCATCAAACAGATCGCTAACGCGTCTCCTAACGCAAGTGTTAGCGTCGTAGAAACCGTAGGCGCGGCACCTAGCGGGCAAGCCTCTTTGACGATACCAAGGCTTATGAACTCATCGCTAACCTTACCGAGCGAGCTGTTTTTATCGCGCGCCATCGCGATGATCTTCACGCCGAAGCGTTTGAGATGAGGCAGAATTCTAACCAGCTCCTCGCTCTCGCCGCTAAAGCTGATCGCAAGCACCATATCGTCCTTGCCGATCATGCCCAAATCTCCGTGCAGCGCCTCGGTAGGGTGGACGAAAAACGACGGCGTGCCGGTGCTGGCAAGCGTCGCAGCGATCTTGGCGCCTATGTGTCCGCTCTTACCCACGCCGGTGACGATTACCTTGCCCTTGCAAGCTAGGATCAAGTTTACGGCTCGCTCAATTTCGCCGCCGATAAGATCCACATGCCGCAAAAGCTCCGCTCCTTCGAGCCTCAGCACCTCTCGTGCCGTATCTAAAATTTCACTCATTCAACCTTCTTTTTAAAATTTGCCTTCATTTTGTGCCTCTTTGCGCCGCGTCTAAATTTGAGCTAGCTAAAATTTCACGCCTTTGAAATTTACACCATAAAATTCTAATCTACAAAATCGCCGCGCTCCCCTGCCTGCTCACCGCAGGCTTGCTAGACGCTCTTTAAATTTTGCTTTACGCCGAAATTTTGCGCTCGAAATTTTACTTGCCGCTTTGAAATTCCAACGCTGCAAAGCTCGCTCACATCGCAAAATTTCAGACCCGAGCGCTAACCGGCGCCATTAAAATTTCACTTGCCCGCCGCAGATCGAATCCGCCTTGCACGCTAAATTTAGCCTCGCTTACATCAAATAAATCACCGGCACAATGGTCGGATATTTTTTGATCTTTCTAAAGATGTGCTTTCGCACAGCCTGGCGAATCTTGCCCTCCAGCGCCCAGTGATCGAGCAAAATTTCATCTTTTAAATTCGCTAAAAACTGCTCGATGATGCCCTGCATCTCTTTGGTAAAGTGCGCCGTTTGGTTATCGGCAACGAGCCCGTAGGTGATGACGCGCGTCTGGATGAGCCTTTTTTCGTTTTTGTCGATCTGCGCGATGATTACCGCGACGCCCGCATCAGCTAAATTTTGACGGTGCTTGACGATCTCGTCGGAGATCTGCTTGTTGATCTGATTATCGATGAAGACCTTGCCCGTCTTGACGGTCTTGACGCGCTTTAGATATTTTTCGCAAACCTCCATCTGATCGCCATCGTTCATCAGATAGATATTTTTCTCCTCGATGCCGCACTCCATCGCAGTTTCTTTGTGCTTTACGATGTGGTTGTACTCGCCATGCACAGGTAGGAAAAATTTCGGCTTTATCAGGCGCAGCATAAGCTTTTGCTCCTCGATTGAGGCGTGCCCGCTTACGTGTATCTCGCTGAAGTCCTGATACGCGACCTTTGCACCGCTTTTTAGCAGATAGTTAAGCACGGTCGAGACACTACTTTCGTTGCCGGGGATCGCCTTAGCGCTGATGATTACCTGATCGGTGGATTTGATCTTGATATATTTGTGCTCATCCGTCGCCATGCGGTACAGCGCGCTCATCGTCTCGCCCTGCGAGCCGGTGGTTACGATCAAAACCTCATTATCGGGGTATTTGGAGACCTGATCGGCATCGACGAAGATTTTTTTGTCTAAATTTACATATCCAAGCTCCATCGCGGTAAATAAATTCCGCTCCATGCTTCGCCCGATGACGCAAACCTTGCGGCCGTATTTTACACCGCGCTCAATAGCCTGATAGACGCGGTGGATGTTTGAGCTGAAGGTGCTCATTATCACGCGCCCCTTACAGCTTGAAAATATCGTATCAAAGGTCTTGCCTACCGAGCTTTCGGACTTTGTGATCCCCTCTTTGTGCGAGTTCGTGCTATCGCTCATCAAAAGCATAACTCCGCGATCGCCGTAATAAGCTAGGCGGTTCAGATCAGTCGGATAGCCGTCAATCGGCGTGTGATCGATCTTAAAATCGCCCGTATGGATGATCGTGCCCGCTTTCGTTGTGATTGCAAGCGCGCTTGCATCGATAATCGAGTGCGTTATATGAATAAACTCAACCTCAAAATCGCCGATCTGATAGAGCTGACGCTTCTGCACGGGACGGAAGTAGCTACGCTCGGCTTTTAGGCCGTGCTCTTCAAATTTATTGCTTATCATCCCCAAAGGAAGCGGCGTAGCGTAGATCGGGAATTGAAATTCTTTGAAAAAATATGGCATCGCGCCGATATGATCCTCGTGCGCGTGCGTGATAATGATGCCTTTGATCTTGTTTTTTATCTTGCGAACGTAGTCAAAATCTGGGATCAAAATATCCACGCCAAGCATACTCTCCTCCGGAAAGCTCATGCCCACATCGACGATGATGGCACTCGTATTGGTCTCAAAAACGGTCATATTCGCGCCGATCTCGCCCAGTCCGCCAAGCGGCGTGATACGCACCGTCTCATCGCTGCGGTTAGCATTTTTAAGCGGATGCAAGCGCTCCTCGTGGATCAGCTTATTTTCCGCGATCGCCTCTTCCATCGCCTTTTGCCACGGCTCGTTACCAGTAAGACTTTTTGGCATATTTGAGCGTTTTTTGTGCTTTTTCTTTTTCTGAGCGTCTGAAGAGTTGTCGTCTAAGGCGTTAGAATTTGCGCTTTTTGCGTTATTGCCGTCTAGTTTTGCGCGGCCCTCGCGGTTTAAATTTGAACCGCCCGCGCCGTTTTCGTTGCTTTTTGGGTATGCGCCGCCGAAATGCGCACCACTCGCGCCGTTCGAATTGCCGTTTGACGAACCGCTAGCAGAATTTGATCCGTTGCGGGAGCCGTTTTTTGGACCCTTTGAAGGAACGGAATTTTGCCCGTTTTTCGCGCCTTTGTTTTTGCGAGAGCCGTTTTCATGCTCGCCGCCGAATTCTGCGCCGCCCGCAGAGCCCTCGCTTGCGATAGATTTTTTTAGATTTTCCTTGCGTTTTTTATAGCGATTGCTTTTTTTGAGTCGTTCGACGCCGTTTTCATTTCTGTTTTCTTCCATCTTTTACCTTTAAATTTTTAAAAATTTCTAAAAAAAGGGTGGAATTTAACTCGTGTGCCCGAACTGTGGGCGGAATTTTCAAATTTAAAAAGATCTCTTCGGCTAAGCCTCTATCAAATTTTGCGCTTAAATTTTTAATAAGCGTCTTTCGCGGCGCGCTGAAAGATACGCGCAAAAAGCTTTTAAATCTCTCGTATTCATCGGGGCTTTGCGGCTTGCCGCGCATCTTCGCATCGCGATCGTTTATGCCAGCTTCGGGATGCAACGCAAAATGAACGCCTCTAAAATTCCTGCGCTTTAATAGCCGCATAACCGACGAAGTCACCTTCGGCGCGGGCTCGAAACAGTCGGGCTCAACGTTGAACAAAAGCTCGCAGCCGCCCGCAAGATCGGCCAGGATCGAAAGGGCGCTAAAATCGCTCTGTCCGGCTTTGGCGCAGAATTTTAAAGCGACTTCCTTTTGGATCATCACCAAAAATCCGCTGCATAGCTCATCGTCGATCGCCTGCAAAATCATCTTCGTAGCGACGTAGTAGGGCAAATTTGCGACTAAAAAATATTCGCCGCGTTCAAGTCCCCGCTCCTGCCAAATCCGCAAAGCATCGCCCAAAACGAGCTCAAGCTCGCCGCTAGCGATCTGCTGCGCAAATTTAGCGCTTAAAATTTGATATAAATCTTCATCTATCTCGAAACTTTTTAATCTGTAAAATTCCAAAAGCTTACGAGTTAAATCACCTAAGCCAGCCCCGATCTCAACGACATTCTGTACATTCTCGGGAATCGCTTGGATGATCTTGTTTAAAACGGCTTCGTCTTTTAAAAAATTTTGCCCGAACTCTTTTTTCGCCCTAATCATCGCGAGAGTCTAGCCAAATTTTACTTATAAAGTCATTATGTTAAGTAAAATTTGGCTAAAATCATAAAAAATTTTATTATGAAGGGCTGCTTTGAATAGATTCGCAAAACGCATAATCCCATGCCTAGACGTCAAAGACGGACGAGTAGTAAAGGGCGTAAATTTCGTAGGTCTCGTGGATGCGGGCGATCCGGTCGAGATAGCCAAACGCTACAACGAAAAGGGCGCGGATGAGCTGTGCTTCCTAGATATCACGGCGTCGCATCTGGGGCGCGATACGATCGTGGACGTCGTGGAACGGGTTGCGCGCGAGCTTTTTATCCCGCTGACCGTGGGCGGTGGCATCCGCACGATCGATGACATCTCTCGCCTGCTAAACGTCGGCTGCGATAAGATCAGCCTCAACTCCGCCGCGATAAAAAATCCGAATTTAATAGACGAAGCGGCGAATAAATTCGGCTCGCAGTGCGTCGTAGTCGCGATCGACGCGAAACGAAATTCTAGTGAAATTTCGCGCGGCGATTTACGCGACGCGATACGGAATTTGAACGCAAATTTACGCAACGAAGCACAGAATTTTAGAGAGACTTCACGCAGCTCGCAGGGTGAAATTTTAACTGGGAACGGCGGGCCTTGCGGCTATAGCGTGTTTATAAACGGCGGTAGGCTAGATACAGGCAGAGACGCGCTTGCTTGGGCGAAAGAGGCGCAGGAGCGCGGCGCGGGAGAAATTTTGCTCACGTCGATGGACTGCGACGGCGTTAAAAACGGATTTGAGTTAAATTTAACGCGGATTTTTAGCGCGCTTGATATCCCTGTGATCGCAAGCGGCGGTGCGGGTAAAATGGAGCACTTTAAGGACGCATTTTTAGCGGGCGCAGACGCATGTTTGGCAGCATCAATCTTTCACTTCAGAGAAATCGAAATCAAGGCACTAAAAGCGTATTTGCGAGAACAAAATATCGAAGTGAGACTGTAAATTTGGCCAAGTTTATACCGCAGGATTGAAACTTAGCCGCCAAAGCAACCAAACAATTAATTTTATTTCAGCCTTTCATTATCTTGCAAGTTTTTTGACAAGTATGATTTTGCTTAGATAAAATTTATTCGTTTTAGCTAAATCATAAGCTTTTTTAAATACTTTTCCATCTTCTACCCGCCACCTACGCTGCTACCATTATGGAAGGTAAGGGTATAGCTCTCCTAGATATTTGCTTAATTTGATTTTAATTTTATCAGATAACTTACCACGATAAAATTTCAAAATTTAGCTTTAAATTTATCGTCATTTTGCTATGATTAGTGAAAAATAACGAAAGCGTGAATGAGTAAATGATAATATCTGCCGGACGAAATGAAATTTTTGATTTTGCCATGCCTATGGGCGTAGGGCTAGTGGATATGAGTATAAATTTGACTAAATTTTTATGCGAAAATAGAAAAAATTTGCCGAGCGAGATCATTTTCGTGGGTTCTGCAGGGCTATACAAAGAGGGTAAAATTCTAAAAATTTATGAAAGCAGATCGGCTGTAAACTACGAAATATCAGCGCTTTATGGGCTTTCATACTCTCCAATTAGCTATGAAATTCTAGCTAGGAATTCTACCAATGTTTCATATGAAACAATAACTAATAGCTCAAATTTTATCACGACCGATAAAAAATCTGCGCTAAAATTTTTTGAACGAGGTTATTTTTTAGAGAATATGGAATTTTTTGCGGTTCTTAAGGTAACACAAAAATTTCAAATTCCCGCTTACGGAATTTTTTGTGCGACGAATTTTTGTGATTCAAATGCTCACGTAGATTTTTTAAAAAACCACGCCGCCGCAAAAGAAAATTTAACTAAATATATAAAAACCAAGGCATTAATTTGAAAAATATCTTTGATTTTACGATGAAAGAGCTTGAAAATTTCGTCGAACCAAAATTTAGAGCCAAGCAAATTTGCGAATGGATTTACAAAAAGAACGTGGACGACTTTGCACAAATGCTAAATCTACCAAAAGAAATCCGCCAAAGTTTAGCCCGAAATTTTTATTTAGATCCACTTGAATGCGTCAGATCCGAAACAAGTAGCGATGGCAGTATCAAATATCTTTTCGCTCTTAAAGACGGCAAGACGATAGAAAGTGTCTTATTGCCGATGAAGGATGAGCTGCGAGATGAAAACGAAAAAATTATAAGACACGCGCGCTACTCAATCTGCGTAAGTTCGCAAGTGGGTTGCAAAATTGGCTGCAGCTTTTGCCTGACAGCAAAAGGTGGCTTCGTACGGAATTTAACTCCAGGCGAGATCGTGGCTCAAATTTGGCTCATCAAGAAAATGAACGCGATCCCGTACGAGCGCCGCGTCAATGTCGTATATATGGGGATGGGCGAACCGCTTAATAACCTAGACAACGTTGCCAAAGCTGTGCAAATTTTAAAAGAAAACGACGGACTCGCCATAGCGCCGCGTCGCCAAACGATAAGCACTAGCGGACTTTCTACGCAGATAAAAAAGCTTGGCGAAATGGATCTTGGCGTGCTACTCGCGATCTCGCTGCATGCAGTGGATGACGAACTGCGTGAAAAACTAATGCCGATAAATCGGGCCTACAATATCGCATCGATCATGCAGGCGGTGCGCGAGTTCCCAATCGATCTGCGAAAGCGCGTGATGTTTGAATACCTAATGATCGATGGCGTAAACGACCGCTCAAGCGATGCCAAAACGCTAGTGAAGCTTCTGCACGGCATTCGCGCAAAAGTAAATCTGATCTATTTTAATCCGCACGAAGGCTCAAGCTTTGGCAGGCCAAGCCCTGAAAATATGGTGAAATTCCAAGATTATCTCTGCGCGCACGGCATTACTTGCACGATCCGCCAGAGCAAGGGGCTAGATATCAGTGCGGCGTGCGGACAGCTCAAGCAAAGAAACGAACAAGGTAAAATTTCGGCTCAAAGTGGTATCAGTGCCGATAAAATTTCGAACAAGTAGAGGAAAAATTCGGCGATTATTTTCAGATCATAAGGCAGATCAGTAAAAAATTTATAACGGAGTAGCAATGGACGCGCAAAAATAATGGAGGAGATCGGCGTCTTCTTAGACAGATCGCTGCTTAAAAAATCCAAGATCACAAAGGCGGAAATTATCCGCTTTATCGAGGCAAAATGGGCGGAGGCGGACGATGAGAAATACCGCGTCTACGCCTCATACATCTACGCGGCGCGCATGGTAAATGAGTACAAATGGGCGGGCGACGCCCCAAATATGTTGCGCTGGCTAGGCGAGATGGATAAGCACGCCAGAAGCAATGAAAATCCGCCCTATGTGAGCGATTATTACAAAGGCGAGTGCTGCTTGGAGTGCGGCGTGGAGCGGGAGGCGCTTAAATTTTTGCGCAAAAGCTACGAAGCTAATGAAGAGTATCTTTTCACCCGTAGCCCAAAGGTCGCGGAGTTTTTTAATGCGCATCTTGCAGAACCTAAAATTTTACCTAAATTTGAAGATGAGGAATACGAGGACTTTAGCTTCCCGCTGCGACTGGAGTATTTCGGTAAAGCTTTAGAGCAAGAGGGCGAGTTTCGCTGCACCTTTTTAGATGAAGACAGCGAAGAGACGGACGAGCCAAGCCGGGCGCAATCGGACGCACTAGAGTTTCTAAAGCAAAATCAGGAAGAAATTTTAACGGGCATCTTAAGCGAAATTTTAAAAAACTACCCAAAATGGCAGGAGATCTACGACTATCCGAGCGAGACGAAAAGCGATTTCATGCCAGGCATCTGCACGTCGCAGGAGCTTAGCGAACTATTGGAGCTGCAAAATATCTATATCCTAGACAGCGCGAAAATCGGCTTTGAGTTTAGCTGCTCGTGGGACATGGAGCATGGCCTAGGCGTGATGACGCGCAAAGGCAAGGTCGTAAATATCGGCGAAGCAGAGGTGGCGTTTTTAGTTGTTTGAATTAATAGGTAATTTTAATAGCATAAAATTACCTATTAATTACTTTTAGCTAAAACTACGCATTTTTTCTTTATTTCTTCCGCAACAATAAATATCTATGCAAATACAAGAATCGCAATAGTATAAATTCGCGAATTTACAATCATGATTATATAAAGCGTGATAAACATAGAATTTATTCACAGATGCCACACATCTCCTCTTTGGTATTTATAAAATTTCACGCATATATGCTGTCGTGCCGACATTTCTATATTTCCATGCCATCAAACTTGCAGTTGCAAAAGGAATACCAAAATAATCCGCAAGCTTTTACTTATCTCTTGGTTTCAAGTTTTTATACTGTAGGATATCAAAGACATTCAATAATTATCGCCCAAAGCTCATACCTCTACTTGGTGGTGTTATCTTTATTGTGCGCTCTTGTTTTTTACTATTCTCTAAATTAAGCACTCTCTTGCAATACTCTCCAAAAGAAGCTACTACCACTCCCGTTCCCATGCTTGCTATCAATGCTGAGTTTTCTAGATTGACCAAGCCTCCGGTTCCACCTTTTTGCTTAAATAAAAAATTAGCATATTCGTCAAATTCTTTTTTGCATATTCCATGTTCTTGATTGTATTTTTTAAAAGAATCGACATCGGATTTGAAATCTTTTATACTACCGCCCAACCTATCTTGAAGCATCCAGTATTTATGAGCTTTGAGTTCAAATTTATAATTATCTTTGCTACCGAAAATAAATATATGAAACCCGCCGTCTAACCAAGTTGAATTATATGTCTTTATGGCCTTGGCGCTTTCTTCCCAATCTTTATATTTATTCTTTTCTAAGGATAAATTCTCAAATGCTCTTTTAAACTCTATAAGTAAAAACTTCCCATTATTATGAGTTAGGACATCGCCTAGTTTTTCTACATCGCCATCAAATGGAGCTATATCGATGCCTAACAAACATTGCTTTACAAAATAATACTCTACTGTTTTTTCCCACCACAACATTTTCATCCTTTATTCAAAATTACTAATATTCTAATTATGAATTATAGCTATCACAAAATAAAATCGTCTTAAAATTTTCAAATAACTATAGATGAGAAATTAATAAATTAATGCCGTTGTAAGCACAAAATTTTATAAAAACCAGTAAAAGCAAAATCCTCGTCATAAAAATAATCATCGCCGCTTCAAAATTTTATTGAGTTGCTTAAATTTTACCTATTTTCGCGAGATTATAAAACTCTTTTGCGGCATCAAATTTGCTTTTTATCTCGTATCGTTCGCCGCTCAGTTCAAAGCAAATCGCATTCGCGTGCAGTAGCAATCTCGGCGCTCCCGTCGTTCTGATCCGCTCCGTCTCATCCATATTTTTATCCAATATCAGCTCCGCTTGCTCTCGAGAAAGCCCATACAGCGGCTCTCCCAATATCGGCGCACCCGCGGCGAATAGATGCAGCCTGATCTGATGCTGCCTACCCGTCAGCGGATAGCACTCAATCAGGCTAGCGTCTATGTCCGAGAGATATCGCAGCGGGCGAATCAGCGTGATCGCCTCCTTGCCGTCGCGCGATATTTTCATACGAATTTTAAGATCGGCAAACTCGTCGCTAGTGGCGATCGGAGCATCGATCACAAATCCCTCAAAATCCTTTAAAAATTTCAGTTTCTCGCTAAATTTTGCGTATTTTGTAGGCTCGAATTTTTTCAAATTTACACAGCCCGTAGAAGTATCCAGCAAAGATTTAGCCACAGATAAGGCGCAAGGTTTATGTCCGTTATCCGCGCTACTCATCGCGATAGTGGGTTTAAGCTTATCACTCACGCCGCAGGATAAGGCATCAAATTCAAATCCGCCGCCAACATCGCCAGTAGGAGCGCCAGAATTAAATTTAGCTTGCGCGCCGCCAGATAGAGTGCTGCACCATAATCCCCTACTCGCACCATTAGACAAGATATTAAATCCAAATTTATCGCCCGCTCCTTTTAAAGCTCGCATATCGCGCAGATCTGATACGCTACTTGGTAAACTCACAGCATCGCCCGCAAATTTTGATCCGCAAATTTCATCAAAGCCTAGAGCATAGCAACTCTCTATCTCACCATTGCAAGCGGCACTTTGCAAATCAGCTTGCAAGCCCTCTCTCAAATCCCCTCGCACGAGCGCTAGATAGCTTTTCATCACCCTACGCTGTTCGAAGCACTCTTTAAGCTCGCGCGCCGCGTCTTTATCCTTAGCGACGATAAGAATTCCGCTGGTTTCTAAATCAAGCCTGTGCGCTACGCACGCGTCCTGCCCGTATAGCGACCAGATCTCGTCATACATATTATAAGGCGAGTTGCGCCCGCTCGGATGGCTAAGAATTCCGCTCGGCTTGTCAAATGCCGCAAACGCATCGCACTCAAAGATAGGCTTCAGCCCGCGCGGCTCGCATTTGTAATCGATCAAAAAAATTTCTCCGTGCGCGACGGAATTTTTATGCAAATTCTGATCCTCTGCATCGGTTACGCGATGCTTGTCACAGATGCGCTGCGCGGATTTCATGTCGTATCCGAGGCTAAGCAGAATTTCGTAAATTTTGCGCCCCTCAAAGCTTCCCAAGCTTCTTTTCTCATAACCCATATTAAACTTTCAGCCCCATTTTTATATAATTTTTGCCATCATTATACAAGAAATTCTAACCGAAAGGCTACTAAAATGGTCGAAAGATACGCAAGAAAAGAGATGTCTGAAAAATGGAGCTTGCAAGCCAAATACGACGCGTGGCTAAAAGTCGAGCTCGCAGCGGTTAAGGCGTGGAATAAGCTAGGTTTAATAAGCGACTGCGATAAAGATAAAATTCTACAAAACGCAAGCTTTAAAATCGAGCGGATAGATGAGATCGAAAAGACGACCAAGCACGACGTCATCGCGTTTCTAACGAGCGTGAGTGAGAGCCTTGGGCAGGAGAGCCGCTTCGTGCATTACGGCATGACTAGTAGTGACTGCATCGATACTGCCGTCGCGCTACAAATCAAAGAAAGCATGGAGCTCATCATCGAGGATGTGCAAAATTTAAAAGCCGCGATAAAATCTCAAGCCATGAAGCATAAAATGACGCTGATGGTCGGGCGCAGCCACGGTATCCACGGCGAGCCGATCACTTTCGGACTCGTGCTTGCGGTCTGGTATGATGAGATAAATCGCGCACTAGAGCTTTTGCAACATGCAAAAAGCGTCATCAGCTACGGCAAAATAAGTGGTGCGATGGGGAATTTTGCCCACGCTCCACTAGAGCTGGAAGAGCTGGTGTGCGAATATCTGGGGCTAAAGCCCGCCCCCGCGTCCAATCAAGTCATCCAGCGCGATCGCTACGCGCAGGTAATGAGCGCACTTGCGATCCTAGCTTCCAGCTGCGAAAAGATCGCTATCGCAATCCGCCACTATCAACGCACCGAGGTTTATGAGGCAGAGGAATTTTTTAGCCCCGGTCAAAAAGGCTCTAGCGCGATGCCGCACAAACGAAATCCTGTTCTTAGCGAAAACGTAACGGGACTATGCCGTATGATCCGCAGCTTTGCGATACCCGCGATGGAGGACGTAGCGCTATGGCACGAACGCGACATCAGCCATAGCTCGGTCGAGCGATTTATCCTCCCCGACGGCTTTATAACTGCTGATTTTATGCTAAATCGCTTGACAAGCTTGATCGAAAAACTGCTCGTATATCCCGAAAATATGATGAGAAATCTAAATTTAACCGGTGGGCTCGTGTTTTCGCAGCGTGTGCTGCTAGAGCTGCCTAAACGAGGAGTTAGCAGAGAGGATGCCTATAAGATCGTACAGCGTAATGCGATGAAGGTCTGGGCGGATCTGCAAGAGGGCAAAAAAGCTATAGATGAGCAAGGGCATAGCCTATTTTTACAAAATCTGCTCGCAGATACAAAGCTGCGAGAAAAACTAAGCGAAAGCGAGATCAAAGAGTGCTTTGACTACGGATATTACACCAAAAACGTAGACGCGATTTTCGCTAGGGTTTTTGGCAAATAGCAGGCACGGCGACTTGCTATTTTAAAGCTCCGAGCAAGCCTACAAAATATAGCGAAGCGGCTAGAAATTTATGTTTGCGCCGAAGCGCTTTAAAAACAGTGATTGAAATTTTAAAATTTTGACAAAGATAAAATTTTAGTAAAAGCGTAGCGCTTGCGGATAAATCTGGCATCTAAATCCGCACGACCAGAAACCACTGCTTTTACCGTAAATTTTTTCTACGGTTGCAACTAACCTTAAAATCGTAAAAATTTAATGCTTTAAAACGGTAAAATTCTTCGGTGTAGTAGTTTTATAATTTTACCGCAAAATTTTAAGTGCTAATCTCAAAGCTATAAATGCGAGATTTCCATCAAGCAAAATGGCACTTCTGCGTTGGCTCAAGCTAGGAGTCGTGAGATATCCGAAGCAATTATGAAACAAATTTAAAGTGGCAAATGGAGACATTGATAAAATTCCGCTTTTTCAACTTGGAATTATAACGATTCTTAGAAAAAAGTGGATTGAGTAAAATTTCATAAATTCCATCAATTTAAGCGCTTAGCAGATAGCACTAAAAATAGGAAATTAAGCTTGGGTAATGATATTTTTAAAAATTTTAAAATTTTATACGCGTAAGCGGGTAAAATTTGACGTCTAATATCGGCAGCACCCTTGATCATCATATATTACGTCTGAATTGCTAGCAAATTCAGGATTAAACAATCCTGCCTGCAATTTGACATCTAATAATTATTTGGAATTTAAAAGCGGATGGAGCAGGAGTTCGTTCGCTCCATCCTGCGCTAGCACGTTAGAATTTTTAGAATTTAAAGTTATATCCTAGATATAGCCCGTGGTTGGTTTCATATACTTTATCTAAGTCTTCATCTAGTTTGCTAGCCTTGTATCTTGTATAGTCCGCCTTGTAGCCAAACTCGATCTCGTTATGCTCATCAAAGCTATATAAACCGCCCAGTCTTGCGCCAATGACCCAACCCGGTGCGGTCTTAGATGCGGAGCCGCTAGTGCCGTCAAAGTCGTTATAAGAATCTTTGTATTTCAAAAATGAAACTCCTGTATATGCGCCCGCTACGAGTTTAAAGCCATTTGTAATCTCAGGCGTAAAATCCCCACCTACTAGCAGGTTATGTTTGCTCCACTCGTGCTTGAAATTTCCATATTCATCACTGCCGCTTTTTGAAGTCTTGAAGTCATACATATACTCACCGTATGCTCTAGCTATACCAAAATCATAGCCGCCTTTAAAACCTATCGCAGCTTGCCCTTTACTGTCTTTATCTGTATCCGAATAATCCTCGTCCGTCCACTTAGAAGTAATGCTAGATTTAAATGAATAATCCCCCTCGATGCCTAAAAGTAAACCCTCGCTAGAGCCTACGCTAACGCAAGCCGCAGCGGCAAACGCCGCGATTAAAATTTTGTTTTTCATATTTTCTCCTTACAATTTATGATTTCAAGGCTTCTCGCCACAGCCGCTCTTACCGTTTTATAACTTACGATCTTTGAGCCTCCTCCACCGGATTCGCTTACAAATCCGTTTAAAATTTGTTGATTATAATAGCCCCCCCCACTTAAATTTCGATAAATTTTTAAGGTAAAACGCAGAATTTTATCTCACTCGCCTTGGATAAAATTTTATCTCGCTTGCTAAGGACAGAATTCTATCTCGATTGCCAGCACGGAATTCGACGAAATTCTACGCCACCTCCCTTAGGCAGCTAGCAAATTTAAATGCCAGAGCCATTAAAAAATAATCTGTGATGAAATTTAAAGCGCTTATTTAGTTGCTCGTTTTTATCTATAATTTAAAATTTACACACGAGATAAGTGCCGTGTTACCGATAGTAACTGCACTTTTAAAAATTTAAGACGATTTGATTTGGAATTTATAAAATTCCCGCCTCATTTTTGTATCATAAGCCAAATCCAAAAAAGGAGTATCTATGGAAGAACACAAAGTGGAGTTACGCAACTCCCGCTTACAAGGGCCGCTGGACTCAGACGTAGACGAGCTAGGTTTAGACAGGCTCACCGACACCGTGCCGTTTCCTAAGCGCGGCGTAATTATCATGGCGATTGCCGCTGCAGTGGGCTTTGCGCTATATGCTGCACTACCATTTGAGCCCAATGTCAAAAAAGGCCTTGCGCTGCTTGCTTTCATCGCGATTATGTGGCTTACAGAGGCTGTGCATATCACGGTAACCGCGCTTATGGTGCCGGTGCTTGCTGTAGCTATCGGACTTGGCAAATTCGCTAAAGATGGCACTTTCACGGCTGCCACCATCAAAAGCACGCTTGCAAATTTTGCAAACCCTACGATCTTTACTTTTTTCGGCGGTTTTGCTCTGGCAACGGCTCTGCATATGCAAAAGCTAGACAAAAAGATCGCGATGTGGCTAATCGCCCGCGCAGGCGGTCGCTTGGGTGTAGCTGCAATTTTGATCTGCCTTGCTACGGCGATCCTTTCGATGTGGGTTTCAAACACCGCAACTGCTGCGATGATGCTTCCAATCGCGCTTGGAATTTGTGCTAATATGGACGAGAGCAAAGATCGCGGCACGCTCGTGTTTTTGCTTTTAGGCATCGCGTATTCTGCAAGCATCGGAGGTTTGGGCACGCTCGTGGGATCTCCGCCAAATTTAATCGTAGCTCAAGCCTTGCACTACAGCTTCGCAGACTGGATGAAGGTGGGTTTGCCGCTAATGTGCGTGATGCTGCCAATAATGCTTGTGGTGCTTTATATAATTTTCAAGCCGAATTTAAGCCATAAAGTAGAGATGGATCTGGAGCATATCCCTTGGACTCGCGAGCGCGTTATTACGATCATCGTATTTGCTCTAACAGCGCTTGGCTGGATATTTTCAAAGCAAATTTCAGCCCTTGTGGGCTTTAAAGTGGACGATGCTTACGTCGCCATCTGCTCGGCAGTCGTAATCGTCATACTAGGGCTTGCCAAATGGCACGATATCGCAGAAAATACCGAGTGGGGCGTGCTACTGCTTTTTGGCGGCGGACTTACGCTAAGTGCGGTTTTAGGGGATTCCGGAGCCTCTAAGGTGCTTGGCGATCTAGTCGCGCACACTTTCGGCGGAGCGCCTACTTACATCGTACTTTTAGTAACAGCGGTTTTCATCATCTGCCTTACAGAATTTACGAGCAATACCGCCTCTGCTGCACTTTTAGTGCCCGTATTTGCGGGTGTAGCGGCTCAGATGGGACTACCGAAAGAAACTCTTACGATTATCATCGGCGTAGGCGCGAGCTGCGCTTTCGTAATGCCGGTAGCGACGCCGCCGAATGCTTTGGTTTTCGGCACGGGACGTATCCGTCAGATAGAGATGGTGCGAAGCGGCGGAATTTTAGCTGTGGTTTCTGCAATTTTGGTCTCGGGCTACGCGTATATTTTTTACTCTTAAAATTCCGTCAAAATTCTATAGTCCGAGTATCTGCTCGGACTAAATATATTTATAAGATATATTTTTAAACTCCTAAATTTTCGGAATCTTTATAAAAAAATTCTAATTTAATACTATTTTAATCAGTTATCTGTATAATATGCATATTTTACGGAAAGAAGAATTTATGGATTTTGATTTTATAGCTAAATTTAGCCCGATGTTCATAAAGGCGGGAATTTTAACGCTAAAGCTCGCATTTTACGGGATTTTACTATCCATCATCATCGGTTTTATCTGCACGCTGATAAAATATAAAAGATTGCCGCTGTTAAGCCCGCTCGTGAGCGCATATATCGAGCTATCGCGCAATACTCCGCTTTTAATTCAGCTATTTTTTCTATACTACGGCCTGCCGAAGCTGGGCGTTCAAATTTCAGGCTTTACCTGCGCGATCGTGGGGCTTGCGTTTTTGGGCGGAAGCTATATGAGCGAGAGCTTTAGGCTCGGTTTTGAGGCGATAAAAAAATCCCAGATCGAAAGTGCGATGAGCCTAGGTCTTAGCGAAGCACAGATAGTCTTTTACGTCGTGCTGCCGCGCGCCTTTGCGATCGCCCTGCCCTCTATCAGCGCAAACATAATCTTTCTGCTTAAAGAAACCTCGATCGTTAGCATCGTAGCGCTCGCCGATCTCGTTTATGCCACAAAGGACGTGATCGGGCTGTATTACAAGACGAACGAGGCGCTATTTATGTTAAGCGTTTCGTATCTGATCATAATCCTGCCGCTTTCGCTAGCGCTTACGCTGCTTGAAAAGCGCCTTGCGTATATGAGAGGCTAGCGATGGAACTCTTAAGCGGCGAAAATTTAATCAGGCTTCTTGGCGGGCTCGGGATCACGCTGCAAATCGCGCTCATTTCGATCGCGGTTTCTCTCGCTCTAGGCTTGGTACTTGGAATTTTAATGGCCTCTGGGCGCAGAGCCTTATACATCCCGCTTAAAATTTGCCTGGAGATCGTGCGTATCATGCCGCCCATCGTTTGGCTATTTATCGTATATTTCGGCGCGAGCAAGGCATTTGGCATACACATCTCAAATATCGCGGCTTCGATCATAGTCTTTAGCGTCTGGGGCGTTTTTGAGATGATGGATCTGGTGCGCGGCGCCGTGCTTAGCATCCCTAAGCATCAGTTCGAAAGCGCCGAAGCACTCGCATTTAGCAGATCTCAAATTTATCTCTACGTGATCCTGCCGCTTGCGATGAGGCGCCTAGTGCCCGCAACGATAAATTTATTCAGCAGGATGATAAAAACAACCTCGATCGCCGTACTAATCGGCGTCATCGAGCTCGTCAAGGTCGGACAGCAGATCATCGAAGTAAACGTCTTCCGCGACAATTACGCGCCGCTAATCATCTACGGAGCGATATTTTTCGTATATTTTTTGATCTGCTATCCGATCTCGGCGCTTTCGAAAAAACTAGAAAACAGGTGGAGCTGATGGAAATTTTAAAAATCGACAAAGTCAATAAATTTTACGGCGAGCTGCACGCGCTAAAGGACGTCAGCCTTAACGTCGCGCAGGGCGAGGTCGTTGTGATCCTAGGCCCTAGCGGCTGCGGCAAAAGCACCCTACTTCGCACAATCAATGGGCTAGAGCCAGTACAAAGCGGAAATTTTATAATCGAGGGCGAGCGGATCGATCAAAATTTCAAAGAGTGGCGTAGGATCAGACAAAAGATCGGTATGGTCTTTCAAAGCTACGAACTTTTCGATCACTTAAATGTGCTGCACAACATAATCTTAGGTCCCGTGAAAGTCCAAGGCGTACCGCGCGAGCAAGCTGTAGAGCTAGCCAGGCATTGGCTCAAAGTCGTAGGACTAGAAAATAAAGAGCGAGCCTACCCCAAAGAGCTTAGCGGCGGGCAAAAGCAGCGTATCGCGATCGTACGAAGCCTTGTGATGAAGCCCAAGATCATGCTTTTTGACGAGGTTACCGCGGCACTTGATCCCGAGATCGTGCGCGAGGTGCTAGACGTAATGCTAAATCTCGCCAAAGAGGGGCAGACGATGCTAATCGTAACGCACGAGATGGGCTTTGCGCGCGCCGTAGCCGATCGCATAGTTTTTATGGACGACGGGCATATAGTGGAGATTAGCGAGCCCGAGGCATTTTTTACCGCTCCAAATAGCGAGCGCGCGAAGAAATTTTTAAATATGTTCGAATTTAAAAAATAAATTTTAATAAAGGAGAAAAGATGAAAAAAACGCTAAGCACGCTTTTTATCTTAGGTGCGTTATTTTTCGCAGGTTGCAACGACGAGGGCAAAGGCTCCTCAAATTCCGCGCAAGGCTCCGTCGCGTCGCAAAGTTATATCGACGGGATTAAAAAGCGCGGCGTAGTAAGGATCGCCGTTTTCGGCGACAAGCCGCCGTTTGGCTATATCGACAAGACGGGCAAAAACGCGGGATATGACGTGTATTTTGCAAAACGTATCGCAAAGGAGCTTTTGGGCGATGAGAGCAAGGTGCAGTTCGTGCTCGTAGAGGCCGCCAATCGCGCGGAATTTTTGGCGTCGGATAAGGTCGATATCACGCTTGCAAATTTTACCGTCACGCCAGAGCGCAAAGAGGTCGTGGATTTCGCACTGCCGTATATGAAGGTAGCCCTCGGCGTCGCGAGCAAGGATGGCGATATCACCGATGTTTCGCAGCTTAAGGACAAAACGCTTTTAATCAACAAAGGCACGACCGCGGATCTGTATTTTACGAAAAACCATCCCGAGATTAAGCTTTTAAAATTTGACCAAAATACCGAGACTTTCGGTGCGATGCTGGACGGCAGGGGCGATGCGATCGCGCATGATAATACGCTTTTGTTTGCGTGGACTAAGTCAAACCCGAGCTTTAAGGTGGGTATCCGCTCGCTGGGCGATCAGGACGTCATCGCGCCTGCGGTCAAAAAGGGCAACGACGAGCTTCGCAAATGGCTTGACGATCTAATCGTAAAGCTCGCGGACGAGAAATTTTTCCATGCCGACTACGACGCGACGCTAGCGCCGGTATACGGCGACGACATCAAGGCTGACGACGTCGTAATCGAAGGCGGGAAGCTATAAATTTAGATTCGCCGTCTAGTTTAGCGGGGCGATCTTACTAAGCCCCGCAAGCTCGCAGCGACGCTGGCGCTGTAGCTTTACCAAAACGGCATCCATAAACGCCCATAGGCGGCGAGCGCTTTTATAAGCTAGCTAAATTTATCGATCTATAGCAGCAAAGCTTTGCTCTCGCACGGTAAATTTAGCCGCCGAGTAAATTTTAGCCGAGCCGAAACGCAGCTTAGCGCAGGTCGTCGCGGCAAAATTTAAGTCACGCGCGGCGGCGTAAAATTTCAAGCAATAAAAATTCTAACGCAAACTGCTCGTGCGGTAAAATTTATGTCGCACGAGGGATGATAAATCGCAAGCGCTCGCTCGTTAAACGGATCGAGAATTTATAAAATTTTATCGGCTCAAGGCGGCTCGTAAATTCTGCGCGGCTAAATTTTCCGTACCGATTTAAGAGCCAAACGCACAATCTGCGCAACGCATTCATTTCCACGCCCAGCTACACAGCCCATCTGTGCCGCTAAACCTACGATCCTGCGCGCTTTGTCTGCATATCTGTGTGTCGCCGGAGCCGTATACGACCCGCCGCCGTCATACTCTACCGCGCCGCCGCCCGCCTCATTCGCTCCAAATTTTGCGGTTCAAATTTAGCTCGCTCACGATACCCACAAGCGCGCCGATCTCATCTACGTAAAGCTCTATCGTGGCGTCCTGCTTTAGCGAGCAGTCGATTCTAGGCTCGAAATTATCGCGCCAGGTCTCGATCGCCATGTAAATTTTATCCTCCCTTAGCACCGCGTTTATCTGCGAGCCCAGCCTTAGATAGACCTCCGTCAGTCGCTGCATCAAAAGCGGCGTCAAAGCGTATCTCGCACCCACCTGATCGGTCGTATAGACGTCGAAAAACTCCTCAAATTTCACGTCGTCCATATTCGCTCGCTGCCCGTATCTGCGCAGATTTCGCGAGTTTTTGTGACATACCCGCACCTCGCAGCTAAGCCTTTTGTGAAAGTCCGCGACGAAAAGCACTCCTTGGAATTTTACGTCGGTGCGAGTGCCGTTTTTGGTGCGCACCTTTTCGGCGGCGTAAAAGTCGCTGAATCTAACGCGCACGCCCTGCACCTCCCCGTTCATCATATCCTCGCTCGATTGCTCGTTTATGTAGCAGTCGTAAATTTCAAAAAACTCATCCGTCCCCAGCCCGCCATTTTCATCGTAGCTAAGCCCGAAGCTTTTTGCGATGCTCGCGACGACCCTGTTTTTAAAATTTGATCTGAAATTCCGTCTTTTGCTCGCCGTCAAAAGAGCGCTCACGACGCCGTAAACGGAGATGCCGAAAAATATGCCGGGCGCCGCTTCGTCCCAAAAGCGCGCCACCAGCGCGCCCACGCCGGTCCCTACGACAGCGGCGATTAGACCGGCCTTTTTCACCGCTTTTTGCAGCGCCGCACGCTCATCCTCCAGGCTCTGCAGATCAGCCAAAAAGTTAAATTTTGACCCGGCTACTCCGCTCTCTTTGCCCCCGCCCTCACCTTCGGCGACTTTGGGCTCAAACCTTCCGTAAGTAGCGCTCATGCAGCTGTCGCTGTCTTTAAAGCCGCTACCCTCGCCCGCTTCAGCTTTTAATACCTGCCTCTCTTTCGCATCAGCGCTTAAAATTTGCCCATCTTGCGCTGCGCCCTGCCCTAGCGCGCCCGTATCTTGCGCCGTATCAAAGCCGCTAAATTTATCAAAATTTGCGCGTTGCGCGCCCTCATTTTTGCCAAAGCTTAGGCTGTAAAATAGGCGGTAGAGTAGTCCATTTAAGAGGGGAAAGATGATGAAAAGCGCGACTATAAGCCAGTTCGTATCAAACGAGACGGGCTCTGCTCTAGTATTTAAAAGCACGTAAAGCCCGAGCAGCAGCAGGGCTATCAAAAATGAGACGAGCTTGCTAATGCGCGCGAGCTTTTCGCGCCGTTTTTCAAGTAGGTAAAGCTCCTCTAAATCGCCGTTTCTATCCATAATCCGCCTTTTGTAGCGCATTTAGCGCCGGTTTATTTGCCGCGCGCCAAATTTAAACGCTCGCGCGCCGCCGCCTGATCGCCGCTAAATTTAGCGCAAAACTCGCGCCCTACTGCGAAATTTTAAAATTTGCTCCGTCGCTTTAAATTTGGCTGTTATAAAATTTTAAATTTCGTCCTTGCCGCGCCGCAGTTCGTTTAATGCGGACAAATCTTTAGCGCCTCTTTCAGCCGCCCGAGCCCGTCTTTTAGCAGCGCCCTAGAGGTCGCGATATTTAGGCGCAAAAATTTCTCGCCGCCCTTGCCGTATTGCGCGCCACAGGAGAGATACAGCCCTGTTTTTTCGCGGATGAAGCGCGCAAGCTCCGCGCTATCCTGCGTGTAAGCGCCCGCATCAAGCCACATCAGATAGGTCGCGTCTTGCGGCACGACGCGCACCTGCGGAAGCTCACGCGCGATAAATTCCGCCGCGAATTTACGATTTTCGCTGAGGTATTCGCGCAGAGCATCCAGCCACGCCGCACCCTTCGTAAATGCGGCGATCGCTCCTTGGACGCCGAAAAAATTCGGCTCGGCGATGTCGTCGGAATTTAGCGCCTTTGAAATTTTATGACGCAAGCGCTTATCAGCGACAAAAACTGCCGCGCTTTGTAGCCCCGCGATGTTAAACGCCTTGGTTGGCGCGATTATGCTAGCCGAAATCCTCTCGCAGATCTTACTTGCCGCAGCGAATGGCGTGTAACGCACGCCCGGCTCGGTCAGATCGCAATGCACCTCATCGCTAAGCACCGTCACGCCGTGCTTCTCGCACAGCTCGCCGATACGGGCGAGATCGTCCCTGCTAAAGGTACGACCGACCGGATTGTGCGGGTTACAAAGGATAAAAAGCGTCGTCTGCGGATCGGCGAGCTTTGCCTGTAGATCCTCCCAATCGATGCTATAATTGCCGTTAGCGTAGGCAAGCTCGTTTTCTATCGGCACGCGGGCGGCGTTTTTGATGCAGTAGTAAAAGCAGTTATAAACCGGGCTCATCAGCAGCACGTTTTCGGCGGGCGAGGTGAGCTTGCGGATGATCGAATCGATCGCGGGCAGCGTGCCGCCGGCATAGATCAGCCACTCCTTTTGAATTTCATAATCGTGGCGCGCGAGCCACCAGCCTTGATACGCGCTGCGCCACTCATCATCTACAAGCGAATAACCCAAAACCCGCTCGTTCAGCCGCTTTTGCAGAGCCTCGATGATCTCGGGCGCTACGGCAAAGTCCATATCCGCGACCCACATCGGAAGCTCATTCTCGCCCACGTCCCATTTAAGCGACTTCGTGCCGCGGCGGTTCGGCAACGTGTCGAAGTCGTATTTCTCTTTACCGAAGGTAAAATCAAAAAGTCCCATCTTATGCCCTTATCTCAGTAATGATCTCTATTTTAGACGCGTCTGTAGAGCCGTCTAGGATCAGCTCGCCGATGCTTGCTGCGCGGATTAGCCCGCTGCTTGGATTTTTGACGCTATCGATCGCGCCTTTTACCTCGGCATGCACGTCGCTGTATTCAAACGCTAGCGTCGTGTTTATGAGCTCGCAGTCTTGCAGGCGCAAATTTTGCATATAGCAAAAACCCTGTAGGCTCTCGATCTTGCAATTTTTCAGCGTCACGTTTTTAGAATTCCAGCCGAAGTACTCGCCCGCGATGAAGCAGTCCTCGACCACGATATTTTCGCAGTTCCAAAACGCGTCCTTGGAGAGGAGTTTGGAATTTTTAATCGTTACGTTTTTGCAGCCGTCAAAGCAGTAATCCCCGAAGAGCGATAGGTTTTCGATGCTTAAGCTTTCGCAATCAAGCCCGAAATACGCGCCCTTTGCGGTGACGTTTTTTAGCGTGACGTCGCTGCAGTGCCACAAAGTCTCCTGCGCGTCGTGGAATTCCACGTTTTGCAGCGCGGCGTCTTTTACGCGGCGAAACCCCTTGGGCGCGCCGTAGAGGCAGTCTTTTAGTACCACGCCGCGGCTATACCAGATCCCTGCGCGCGCGATCTCGTCGAAGAAGCAGTCCTGCGCGCGGATATTTTCGGCATACCAAAACGGATATTTCCACTCAAATTTACAGTTTTGCGCGACGATATTTGCGCTGTGTTTTAGCGGCGACTCGCCCTCGCCGAAGACGGAATTTTCGATCCGAAGATCCTTTGCGCCGAACAACGCGCGCTCGCCGCTAAAGTGCTTTTGTCTTAATATTTGCATGGCTTTCCTTAAATTTTAAAATTTGCTTCAGATTATACAAGGAATTTCAAAATTCCGCGTAGCTTGGGCGTATGAAACGCAAGCGAATTTTAAAAATTTTAAAATTTAGAGGCGGCGAGGGGCTAAATTTGACGCGCCTCGGTAGTGGTTACGAAACATATGCGGCGAATGCACGACAAATCGCCGCGCGCTTATAAAGGCGTTTTTGTAAACGCCCTAATGAAGCGCGCCTAGATCACTACGGCTATTCGCGTATTCGTTAGGCACCCGTATCTGCCCACGATAGGCACCACTTGAAAGCCGAATAAAAATTTATCGCGAGTGGCGTTTTATAAAATTTGTAAAATTTTCTACAATCAACGTGCAAGTTCCCCTAAAGCGTCGTGTCTGAAAAAGCGCAAATTTTACCCCGCGCACAAACGGGGTGCGTCTAATGCTCGTGGTTATGCAAGTGGATGTCTTCGCCGCGGTCTCGATCTGTAGCACGCTTTCGCAGATCAAAATACACAAAAAGCCCACTAGGCTCGCCATCCTCGTAAATTTCAAGTTTGTAGCGCATTACGGCGTGCGTGCACACTGCAACATCAAGCGTCGCTTCATAGCCGTCTGCGCTGCGCTTTAGCGGGAATTCCGCATTGCCCATATTCATACTCACGCCTGAAATTTTAACGCTCGGATTTTTCAGCTCACGCGAAATTTCGCTTATTTTTAGCTCGTTTGCTCCCGCTTCGATCGGATGGCGCGCTACGCTAAAGAGCGCCTTCTGCCCGCCGGCGTTAGTCTCGCAGTCCTGTGCGGCTAGATTGCAACCCAGACGCGTCCTTATATCCTTAAATAATGCATCGCTCTCATCCGCGCTAAATCCTAAAGTAGCGGCGAAAATCAAGCTAAAACGTAGAGCCTTTATCATTATGATCCTTTGTAAATGAAATTTATGCGCAATTTTAGCAGAAAATTCCGCGCCTATTAAAAATATTTATTAAAATTTTAGCTAAAATAACGATATCTTCTACGAAAGGATGAAAAATGGCTGAGTTTTTAATCAAAGACGCCAAGGACGGCTGCAAATTCGATCTACTCTATGACGGACACGTGCTATGTACTTCGGAGGTTTACACGAGCAAGACCGCTTGCAAAAACGGCATCGAAAGCGTAGCAAAAAACGCCGCGCTAAATAAGATCGAGGATCAAATCGCGGGCGGAGAAAAGCTAAACAATCCAAAATTTGAGCTTTACACCGATAAAGCAGGCAAGGTTCGCTTCCGCCTAACGGCCAGCAACGGACAGATCATCGCCGTTAGCAAAGATTTTGAAGCCAAAGCGGACGCTCTAAAAGTAATAGAGCTTATCGTAAAACAGGCTGCAAAAGCCAAGATCAAGGAGGCGTAAATGGACATAAACGGACTTGTAAATATGGTCTCTGCACTCAAAAACGACGATAAAAATTTAAGAGAATTTCAAAGCGGCCCTGTCGCTTTTATCGAAAAATTTCTAGGCGTGGACCTGCCCGATGACCAGATAAATGCGATAATTGCGGGCATTAGCTCAAATTTTTTAAGCAAAAACGAAAGCGGCGGATCTAGCTCGCTAGGCTCGATGTTGGGCGGACTTTTGGGCGGCGGCGAGGACGTGCAAGCAAACGCCGTCGATAGCAAAGGCGTGGATTTTAGCGCGCTGATCGGCAAAATCGCAAGCGCCAAGCTCGACCTTAACGGCGACGGTAAAATCGATATCAACGACGCAAGTAGCTTTTTGGGCGATCTTTTAGGAGGCGGCGCAAACGGCGAAAATAAGGGGCTAAATTTAGGCAGCCTGCTAAAAACGTTTAAAATTTAAACGAGCTAAATTTAAAATGCAGGCCGGATTTTAACGCGACGATGTTTAAATTTGCGCGCGCTATTTTAATCCGCGCCTGCGTCGTTTAACGCTCGCGTAAAGAATTTAAATTTATACTGCATTGCGCACAAAAACCTTGCGCTTAATTAAGGAGGGCTAAAATTTAAAGCAAAAGTTATTTAAAATTTAACCCGTTTTACTTTTGCAGAATTTTATTTATAGTGCCTTTGCGGAGCGCCCTGCTCGACTCTCTTTAAATCCTCGTTTCAAGGTGAAACAACCTCAAATGCCGCTTAAATTTTATCTTTGTCCTTCAAACGTCCGCTTTAAATTTAGTCACTCTTTAGCTCTGTTTTATTTCTTTACTGATTCAAATTTCCATGTAGCGCACCATAGCATATCGTCAAATTTCATCAAAATTTTAAAAACGGCTATAAATTAAGCGCGAAAGAGTTTGCCTAAAAAGGATATATTTTATTTCTATTTACTGTTTAGGTAGTATAATCGTTCTCGTCCGACAAGATAAAACCTCCTTTTTGTATGAAGCCCGAGCGTAAAAGCTCGGGCTTTTTTTATACCCGAAATTCTGCTATAATCCCGCCAAAAACTGCAAGGAATTTTATGCTTACACATATCGACGAAAACAATATGCCCCGCATGGTAGATGTCGGCGCCAAGGACGAGAGCGAGCGCGTAGCCACCGCTAGCGGCATCATACGAATGAGCGCGGAGGCGTTTGCCGCCGTCAAGCAAAATACGGCGAAAAAAGGCCCCGTGCTTCAAACCGCCGTAGTTGCCGCGATAATGGGTGCTAAAAAGACGAGCGAGCTAATACCGATGACTCATCCGCTTACGATTACTTCGATTAAAACCGATATTGAGGAGCTTACGAGCGAGTACGCGTTTAAGCTTTTCGTAACTGTGAAAATCGCGGGCAAAACGGGCGTCGAGATGGAAGCGCTAACGGGCGTGAGCGTGGGACTGCTGACGATTTATGATATGCTAAAAGCGATAGACAAATCGATGCAGATCACCGATGTCGTGCTGCAGCGCAAAGAGGGGGGTAAGAGTGGCGTGTATATTAGGGGCTGAAAAGCCAAAAATCGACTATCCACTCTTTTGGGAATATAAAGTAGTCCTAGACGCGACTACCCAAAAGCGCGAGCAGATCGATGAAATTTTAAAGGGCGAAAATTACAAAATAGACTTTTCGCGCTTTTCAAACGGCGGCAAATATATGAGCTTCAACGTAAGCGTTTTCGTTAAAGACGACTTGCATCGAAACGAAATTTTCGAGCGCTTAAAAGCCCACTTTAAATATGTATTGTGACAGGAGATGAAATGAAAGAAGCATTAATCAAAAAATTCGGCGCCGATCTCGCGCAAATTTCACAAGCCGAGCTAGCCTCATATGTGCAAGAGCTCGCCTTGCAAGAAGCCACGAAGGCTTTGTGTGAGCTTGACGACGAGAGTAAAAGCGCCAAAAGCACGCAATTAATCCTAGACTTCGCAGCCGAGTTAAAAGACGCGGGCGCGCTTAGCGATGAGACGGCAGAAGCCCTACTTAACGGCGTTAAAAAGGCGCTGTGCGACGAGGACGAGCAGGCTCTTTACAAACTCATCTACGACTACGACGATCTGCGCAAAAAGATCGCTTGTAAACAAAAGGCGATTAAAACCCTTGTTTTGCGCAGCTACGACGATCTGGATACCGCGCTGCAAAACGCAAACGAAGCGGAGCTAAAAGAACGCATAGGCTCGGCGCTACAGCGAGCGATCGCGAGCAAACTTCCGCTTGCGGACGTACTTAAAGAAGCAAGCGAACTGGCCTTCATAAGCGTGCTAGAAAGCGGAACCGACATCGAGGATACCGCGCACGAGACGGCGAAAAACATCGCATTTTCAGCTATCGGCGACGGGGAATTTACGAAATTCCGCACTAAAGAAATTTCAAAAATCATCATAAATCGCGCGATTTTCGTCGCAAACGAGAGCAAAAATACGGCCTCTGCGCTGATTAGAGGCGCGATTTTAGGCTGCTACGACGGCATAAATAAAGCTGCCGAAAGATACCGCGACGAGCTAAGTTTCTCGCCAGCAAGCGACGCACAGAGCCTAGAGAACGAAAGACTTCAAATTTCGCAGATGAGTGAGCTATTTAGCGCCGTGCTAAGCGATGCGGTCGCAAGCTCGGAGGAGCCCGCTAAAAGCGAGATCGCCAAGATCGCCGATGAAGAATTCGGAGGCTACCTGGCTAAATTTAGAAAAATTTCAAGCGATCTTGCCGAGCAACTAAGCGCCAAAATCGGCGAGATCGAACTTGGCGAGCGCGCGAAAAAGGCGAGCGCCAAAGCGCGCGAAATCACTCAAGAGCTAAGCCAAAAAAGCGCCAAAATCATCGAAAACCTCGATCTGGACGAGAAACTGGACGCAATCAAAAAAGAGCTCAGCGAATTTGAAAAGAAGATGAGCCAAAAATTTGCCGAGCTAAAAAGCTCCGAGGTCGCCAAAAACGTAAGCGAAAGGGCGCGCGAGATGAGCGCTAAGGCTTACGAGGCGGCAAAAGAGACGATCGCCAAGCTAAAGTCCAAAAAGGACTAAATGGGCGCCGCGGGCGCGAAATCCTAGCGTCAAGTATGGCGCCCACGGCTTTACGTTGCATAATTTACTCGCTTGCCTTAAAGTCCGCACCCTCCAAAATAATGGAGCTTTCATTAGAGTTTGCGAGGCTTATGCGGAATTTTTCATGCGCTTTAACGGCGCTGTAAAATTCCATGCTGATAAGAATTTTACGAATTTTGCATAGCTAAATTTAGATGCGCGCTGCAAAATTCCGTGCCGCCAAAAATCCTACGGCGATGCGAGACCCCGGTCCAACCAAATCTTGCCGCAGCGATAAAATTCTAAGTGTAAAATTTTATAGCTGACGCGGCACATATAAAATTCCAAAAACGGCGCAGATTTTTAAGCTTAAAATTTCATCGTACAAATTTGCATAGCCGAATTTTAAAATTCTAAACGCATAAAATTTAAAATTCCGCCCCAAAGTGATATAGCACGGTTTGCAGTTTGAAATTTTATCCCGACGCGCGCAAATGAAATTCCGCGAGATAAAATTCTACGAAAAGGCGTCTTGGCGTTTGGCATTTCTGCGATCATTTCAATTCCCACAACGAAATTTCATTGCAGTGCAAGATGCAATGTGAAGGGATACCGCTAAGCTAACAATTAGAATTTTGCGTTGCAAAGATTAGCGCGGCTTATTTCGAATCATAGCGACATCCGAGCCCATTTTATCGCGCGATTTGATTGCGCAAATTTCAAATTGCTCTTATCCACCCAAACCGAGCGCCTGGTGTAAATGAAATTCCGCCATATTTATCATAGTCTACGCTACGTAAATTTAAAAGCTGTACCCCCCCCTACTTTATTTGGGCACAGAGGTGCCTTGTTTATACAGCGCCGCGTTTAGATAAAACACTGCTTTCACACAGCAATGCCTCGTTTACGCCACGATAAAATTCTGCGAAATCTCCGCTAAATTTTATCGCTAAATTACAAAGCCCAATTCTATTTTAAAGGAGACGGCCGTCCTTAAATTTTACGACAAATTCCAAATAGATCGCGCCTGCAAAATCCGGCAATCCAAAATAAAATTCTAAAAATTTAACCAAATTTTGCTAAAATCGTCGCAAAATTTTAAGGAGAAAAGATGAAAAAATTAGCTCTTTTAATATCCTTTGCTGCGATGATGATTTTTAGCGGCTGCGCGAGCACCACGCAAGGCGGCGCCGTAGGCATCGATCGCTCGCAATTCATCACCGTAAGCGAAGCTGAAATGGATCAAAGTGCCGCGCTTGCCTACAGGCAGATTACCGCCCAAGCAAACGCCAAGCATGTCCTAAATACCGATAAAAAGCTAACTGATCGCGTTAGAGGCATCTCGAGGCGCCTAATCGCTCAAGTTGGCGCATTTCGCAAAGACGCACTGAAATGGAACTGGCAGGTAAATGTCATCAACGACCCTACGATCAATGCTTGGTGTATGCCTGGCGGTCGCATCGTCGTATATACGGGCATCATCGAAAAGCTTAAGCTTACCGATGCCGAGTTAGCTGCTATTTTGGGGCACGAGATGTCGCACGCACTGCGCGAACACAGCCGCGAGCGAGCCTCGACTGAACAGATGAAAGATGTCGGTATCGCCGTAGCAAGCTCCGCAGCAGGGCTTGGAGATCTAGGCTCAGCAGCTTTGAACATGGCGGCGCAGTACACATTCACGCTGCCGTTTTCGCGCACGCATGAGACGGAGGCCGATCTGATGGGCGTCGAGCTGATGGCGCGCGCGGGATACGATCCAAGGGCGGCGATAAATGTCTGGGAGAAGATGAATAAGCTAAATGAGAGCCATCCACTTAAATTTATGTCCACACACCCTTCAAACGACGATCGCATCGCCGATCTAAAAGAGGTGATGCCAAAAGTCTTGCCGCTTTACGAGGCTGCCGCGAGAAATAGATAGTCTTGCGATTTAAAATTTCGCAAGAGTTTGCGCGCTGAGGTTTTTTAAGTAGCAGGTTTTATCGTCGCATTTAAATTTCTTAATGGACTTGCGCGCGGCGCTAGGATTATCCGTCGCCGCGCCGAAGCTCTATCGCGATAGAATCTCGCCGTGACAAAGGCCTGCCGTGGCGCGAAATTTTAAATTACCGCAAAATTCTACCAATACGCGCGATAAACATAATCCGCGCTGAGATAAAATTTCATTTCAAAATGCAAGTGCCGGACGGAATTCTGCCGCATAGGAGGCCGAAATACCCGTCGATGCAGAATTTTACGGCGCGAAATTTTACTATTTTAAGCGCGGCGAAATTTAGAGTAAAATTTTGCTCCTTTGGACACAGATAGAATTTTACCGCGGTCGTATACAAATGAAATTTTGCGGCCGTAGCCCAGTATGAAAATAAAATTTATTCGGCCGGGTGGCAGGTTTTAGCGCTATTTTGCGCAGCGACAAGTCTCGCGCGGACAGATGAAATTTCGTGCGATAAAAGAAGCAAAATTTCAACTCTGCAAAATTCTACGAGCGGCGCGAGGCATTTTCCATATCTTTTGGATTTTAAAGCGTTTTTAGATATAATCATAAATATTTATTTTTAAATTTCAAAGGATAAAAAATTTGGACACGGACAGTTCGGTTTTAATGTTAGTTTTAGCTTTTGTATTCATCTTTATGAATGCTTTTTTTGTTCTTTCGGAATTCTCAATCGTCAAAGTAAGAAAGTCTCGCCTCGAAGAGCTTATCAAGGATAAAATTCCAAACGCAAAGCTCGCTTTTAAAATTTCAAACTCCCTTGATACCTACCTCAGCGCCACTCAGCTAGGCATTACGATAAGCTCGCTCGCCCTCGGCTGGATCGGTGAGCCCGCGGTATCGAGACTGATCGAGCTGCCACTAAGATCCATCGGCATAGGCGGCGGAGCGGCGGCACATACGATCGCCTTCGTCATATCTTTTACGCTCGTTACGCTATTTCACGTCGTGCTTGGCGAGCTGGTGCCAAAATCCATCGCTATTGCTAAAACCGAGAAGATCGTGCTTTTCATCTCTAGGCCGCTTCATATTTTTTGGATTATGTTTTTTCCGATCATCAAGGCGTTTGATTTCATAGCTGCCGTTTCGCTTAAAATCATCGGCGTAAAGCCCGCCAAAGAGAGCGAGCTCGCGCTTTCTGACGAAGAGATCAAAATCATCGCGAGCGAGAGCCTAAAAGGCGGTGTGCTCGATAGCCTAGAGACCGAGATCATCAAAAATGCCGTCGATTTCAGCGACACGGTCGCTAAAGAGATAATGACGCCAAGGCGCGATCTCATATGCCTAAATAAGCAAAAAAGCTACGATGAAAACTATGCAACCGTATTGCAGTCGAAATTTACGCGCTTCCCGTATATCGACGGCAGCAAAGACAACGTCCTGGGCCTCATCCATATCCGCGACATCATCCAGCAAAGGGGAGATAAAAGCTTCGATAAGATCGTGCGCAAACTCATCATCGTGCCTGAAAACAGCCCGATCTCTAAAATTTTACCGATGATGAACAAACAGCGCGTGTTTGCCGCGCTCGTCATCGACGAATACGGCGGCACGGCGGGATTTTTGACGATGGAAGATATAATCGAAGAAATTTTCGGCGACATCAACGACGAGCACGACGCGAATGCGCAAAATTTCAAACGTATCGACGAGAATACCTTTGAGTTTAGAGGCCGCTTCGAGATCGAAGGCGTCGAGGAGGTGATGGGCATCGACTTTGATGAGGAGACCGAACAGCTAACGATCGGCGGCTACGTCTTTAATCTTTTCGGCAGCCTACCTGAAATAGGCGATAAAATAAGCGATGAAAACTGCGACTATGAAGTGCTGCGAATGGATGGCACAAGAGTTTCGCTCGTAAAAGCGATCAAAAAAGTAGTCGCGCAACCGCAAGAAAACGAAGAAGCGGAGAAAAATAACTAAGCCAAAGTATGGGTTAATAAAATTCGCTCTGTGATGCTGCGTGCCGGAAATTTCAAGCGCGCTGCCGCTTACGACGCTCCCAATTCCCATCTAGGGTAAAAATTTATTCACCGCTCCCGCATATATTAGGCACAGGAATGCCCGCCGCCCTTCAGAGCGCCATAAAGTGCTATTTATAAGTCCTCTGCATATTACAAACGAAAGGTGAAATTCTACCGCGAAAATTCTGCCAGAGCGGCGTTAGATAGAATTTCTCGATGACCCTGTTTTCTTGCGAGATCGTAAATTTTAAAATTTCAAAATTTCGCGGAATTTTAAAATTCTAATTGATCTAAATTTCTCGCCTAACTTAAATAGTAAGCCCTGCCGCAAGCCCAGGCCAAGTGAATTTTAAAGCCAAAGCCTAAGCGCAAAATTCCGCGAAGAAATTCTAAAATTATAAAGATAAAATTTTGCCGCGCAGTATCGCAGAATTAACTCTATCGATTTTGATCATAAAATTCCGCCAATCCTACTTTAAAAATTTGCGATTTTAAATTCTAAAAATCCTCAGTAATCAAATCGGCACGCCTTAAAATTCCGCATAAATAAATCTTAAATTCCTTTTTGCTACCATAACGAAAATTTTTCACACGGATGGCTTTATGACAAAACACAAATTCTCATCGCGTTGGGCCTTTATCATCGCTTGCGTGGGCTCTGCTGTAGGTATGGCAAATGTCTGGGGCTTCCCTTACAAACTCGGCACAAACGGCGGTGGCGCATTTTTGCTAATTTACGTTTTTTTCGTAGCGCTGTTTTCATACGTAGGCCTAAGCGCCGAATACGCGATCGGTCGCCGCGCCAAAACAGGCACGCTGGGCTCATACGAATACGCGTGGAAAAGCCGCGGACTGGGCGCTATCGGTAAGGTTATCGGCTGGCTACCGCTTGCCGGTTCGATGTGTATCGCAGTAGGCTATGCCGTCATCATCGCCTACGTTTTAAAGGCGCTAGTCCAAGCCATAGACGGCTCGCTAATGAGCGAAAATACCGATACATGGTTCAACTCTTTTGCCCTTACGCCCTACTCCGTGGTACCTTATCACTGCATAATCGTCGCAGGCACGCTGCTGACGCTGTTTTTCGGCGCCAAAAGCATCGAAAAAACGAATAAAATTATGATGCCGCTATTTTTCGTGCTATTTGCAATTTTGGCAATTAGGGTCGCGACGCTGCAAGGCGCTGCAGGCGGATATGCGTTTCTTTTTGGCGCCGATTTTACTAAGCTAGCAGATCCGATGGTTTGGATTTCTGCGATGGGACAGGCATTTTTCTCGCTATCAATTACGGGCTCAGGGATGATCGTCTATGGCGCGTATCTATCCAAGGACGAAGACATCGTATCTGCGGCGAAAAATACCGCGCTATTTGACACGCTAGCCGCGATGGTAGCTGCGCTAGTGATGATCCCTGCAGTATTTGCTTACGGAATGGATCCCGCGGCGGGGCCTAAGCTACTTTTCGTAACTCTGCCTAAAATTTTGCAAGATATGGCGGGTGGTAGAATTTTTGCGGTGATTTTATTTACCGCCGTGATTTTTGGTGGAATTTCATCGCTTCAAAATATGTTCGAAGTAGTCGCCGAATCGCTAATGCATAAGTTTCCAAGGCTAAGCCGTGCATTCACGCTTGCATTATTGTGCGCGATCTGCCTGGGCGCGGGCCTTGGTATGGAAGCGATAAGCTCATGGGGTCCGTGGATGGATTTCGTATCGATTTATATCATTCCGATCGGAGCAGTAATCGGCGCGATATCGTGGTTTTGGGTGATTAAGCGGAATGAAATTTTAGATGAGATCAATCTAGGCGCAGAGAGGGTTCGCGGCAAGCTCTGGTATGATATCGGGCGCTTTGTCTATGTCCCGCTGGCGCTACTTTTATGCATAATCGCGCTTAGTATGCATATTTCGTTTTGAATTAAAATCTTGCTAGATTTAGAATTAATAGTGTTCTTTCGTAATGGAGTTTTAGCAAAGCACATTTATAAATCATTGCATTATCCATTATAAATAATGTATAATGCAATCAAAAAGGAGACAATATGACGCGATCTATAAACGTAAATTTTAGAATGGATGCCGAGCTTAAAAAAGGGTTGGAGGAAGTATGTTCTGAAATGGGGCTAAATTTAACTACTGCTTTTACAATATTTGCTAAAAAAGTATTGCAAGAACGCAAAATTCCTTTCGAGCTGACAGCAGATCCCTTTTACAGCCACGAAAATTTATCTCATCTTAAGCGCTCTTTTGACGAATTAAAGGAAAATAGCGGGATTGAGCACGATTTGTTAGAAGCGGATCGATGAAAAAAATCTGGTCGCAAGAAGCTTGGAAGGATTATCTGTATTGGCAGGAAAATGATAAAAATATCCTAAAGCGCATAAATAAGTTAATCCTAGATATAGGGCGTAACGGCTACGATTGTATAGGCAAACCCGAAGCGCTAAAGGGCAATTTATCGGGGCTTTATAGTGTTAGAATAGATGGAAAAAATCGGATCGTATTTAGAATATCTAATGGCGCCATAGAAATAGCTCAGTGTAAAACTCACTATGGAGATAAGTAAAATACGCACAAAAGCATCAATATCAAAGCGGTAGTATTTGTCCCAATAAAAACTTTCACACCCAAAAAAAGCGTAGAATTTTAAAATTTTATCTTATTTTATGGCTTAAAATTTTGAAATTCAGTGCAGATTTAAAGCAGTAAATTTCAAAATTTTACCTTGGCTGTTAAAAAGAAATTTCGTCATCAAATTTAACAATAGAAATTACTTTTTAATAAATACCGTATCTACAAAAGAGTATCGTGAGCTGCTGCAATATTTCAAGGCGCTAAACGTAAAAATAGAAGAAGATCGGACCGACTTTATACCGCAGGCTCAAAATAGCGGCTATTTCACCGATAAAAACGAAATTTACAGCGACGATTTTAGTGATACACAAATTCCGAAGAAAAATTTTAAATGGAAGCTTAGGCGGTTTTTTAGTTTGGATTGAAATTTTAGTCCAAACGGCAAGTTCTTAAATTTATCGAGAATTTCACGAGCAAATAGAGAGTAGGGCGGCGAGGCAAATATTGCTTGCTGTTATCTCCAGCCTGCCACAGCTCAAAGTTACGATAAATCAAATCAACTCAGTCATCACTGCAAGCGCAAGGCTATAAAATTTAAATCAGCTCCGCGACCTATCGTTGCAGTCGCGAGGCTATAGCAAGCAAATTGGTCCCGATACACAGCCGCGACTATATAAAGCCGCGGCAAGTCGAAATCGATATGTCTCGCCGTAGCAAAACCACGGCGAGCTTGACTAAAGCCTGTAGAGGATCGGCGTATCTGGTTCAAGCCAGCAATGAGCCAGTCTTAAACCCCAGACCGCTTCTAATCCTTACTTCGCCCCTTTAGGCGGCATAAACGCGGTTAGTTTGATATCCTCGCCCGCCTTGTGTTTATAAAGCTCAATATCTACTAACGCCGTGTGCGCGATGTTGCCGTTGGCAAGCTCGCTCGTAGGAAGATCGATCGTAAGTACGTTCGGATTTCCGTTTTTGCAAAGCCCCTCGGCGTTAGGATCGTACCACGCGCCTTCGAATATCTGCACCACGCCGCGCATTATGTCATCGCTTACGTTGGCTCCCGCTAAAATTTCACCGCGAGCGTTATACACGCGCACCAGATCGCCCTGCTTGATACCGAGCTCCTTAGCGTCCTCGGTATTTATTAACACCGGCTCTCGATCCGCGACGGCGTATCTCTTGCGATTTGAGGTGTTGCTCTGCTGTGAATGCAAGCGGTCATACGGATGCAGACTAATCAGGTGAAATTTCGCAGGCTTATCCTTCATCCCGAGCCACTCGACGGGCTCGAACCACATCGGATGCGCGCCGCAATCTTTGTAGTTCATCGCTTCGATCGTATCGGAGTAAATTTCAATCAGCCCGCTAGGCGTTCCCAAAGCCTCCAAAACAGGATCATTTCTAAAATCCTCAAAGCTCACGTATGCAGCACTCTCTGGCGTTTCGTAAAATTCCGTCGGCTCGTTTTTCTCCCACCACTGCTCAAAGCTCGGCATCTGTATTCCCAAAGCGGTGTTTGCGTTCACGGCGCCAGCCGCTCCTTCGTAAAATTCTTTGATCCAGTCCATCTCCGTTTTGCCGCCGTCCGTATAGACTTCGGCAAGCCCGTCAGCGTAGGCCTTACAAAGATCGGTAAAAATTTGATAATCGTCCTTCGCGCCGTGCTGCTTGGCGACGACCTGCTTCATAGGAATGATATGCATATTGGAGTAGTCCCCGCTCATCGTAATGTCGTTACGCTCATACTCCGTCGTGGTCGGGAACACGATGTCCGCCATCTTCGCAGTCGGCGTCCAGTAAATTTCATTCACTACGATAGTGCGCGGCTTGCGCCAAGCCTTGATATTGGTGTTGGTGTCTTGATGGTGCACGATCGGATTTCCGCCGACCCAGTAGATAAAATCTATCTTCGGATAGGTGATCTTTGCGCCATTCGCGTCGATCGTCTTGCCCGGATTTAGCAGCACGTCCGCGATGCGAGCTAGAGGGAAGGCAACCTTCGCCGTATTTACTAGCCATGCTTGGGCTGCTTCGCCGCCTTGCTTCTGATCCTGCGCAAGCCCTAAAAATTTGCCGTCCTTAACGACGCCGACGCTTGCCGCGTTCATTCCGCCGATCACGCCGCCCGCGCAGGTAGGCGCGCCGCCGTTAGCGTAATGGTAGCTAAAGCCAAAGCCGCCTCCGGCAAGTCCGATCTGTCCTAGCATCGCGCACAAAGTTACGATCATCCAGTGCGCCTGCTCGCCGTGATGAGCGCGTTGGATCCCCCAGCCCGCCATTATCATCGTGCGATTTTCGTAAAATTTTATCGCAAGCTCTTTGATCACGTCCGCGCTAATGCCACAAATTTCACTGGCCCACTCGGGCGTCTTAGCCACGCCGTCGCTCTGCCCCGTGAGGTACGGCACGAATTTTTCAAAGCCCACGGTGTAATTTTGTAAAAATTCCTTATCGTACTTGCCTTGCGAGTAGAGGTGCTGCGCCATGCCTAGCATCATCGCTACGTCGGTGTTAGGGCGAGGAGCGATCCATCGCGCCTTGCCTTCGAAATACTTGCCGCTTACGGTTTTGATCGGATCAATGATGATGATCTCTTTGTCGCTGTTTTTTAGCTGCTCGAAATACTTAAATCCCTGCTCGTCAGAGCTCGTCCATGCCACGCGAAGCGTAGAGATCGGATTGAGCCCCCAAAAGACTACAACTTTAGAGTTTTCAAGCACCACCGGCCACGAGGTTTGCTGCTCATAGACCTGATTTGAGCCGGTTACATAAGGCATGATGACCTGCGCCGCGCCCGTAGAATAGTCGCCCGTGACGCCCGTAAAGCCGCCGCTTAAGTTCATAAATCTATGAAGCAGCGTCCTTGAGACATGCACGTTGCCCGTGCTCTGCCAGCCGTAGCTGCCCGCAAACACCGAGTCCGCGCCCTTTTGCTCGCGCGTCTTTTTAAGCTCGCGCGCGACGAGTTTGATCGCATCTTCATATTTTACCTCGACCCATTCGTCAAGTCCGCGAAGCTCTGGCTTAGGATTATCGGGATCGGCGAGATATGATTTTCGCACCATCGGCGCTTTGATGCGCGTGTTATAAACGAGATCCGCCATCGTATTTTGAAGAGTATTTGGAATTTTAGAGGTGATCTTCCACGGCGCGGATTTTACGATCTTGCCGTTTTTGACGCTCGCTTTTAAAATTCCCCACCGCGCCGCGGTTAAAATTTCGCCGTTTTTCTTAAGCGCGGTAAGTTTATCCGCCGCAAGCATCGAGCTTGGGATGAGCGGAAGCGCCGAGACCGCCGCGCCGAGCTTTAAAAAATTTCGTCTTTTCATTTCATATCCTTTAAATTTACGTCCTTGGAGTGCTTTTGCAGATACTGCACCACCGTCCAGCTCTCGTCTTTGCTAATAGGCGTGCGCGAAAGCATCGATTTTATGTAGCCGGGCCATTTGTTTGCCTCGTAGCTTGCGGGCTGATGCAAGGCATGGCAGACGCTACACGAGGTTTCGAATTTTTCTTTGGCTTCGGCGAAAATTTTATCCACGTCGCCGCTTAGCGCGCCCTCGTCGGTGTAGGCGGTTATTTTAACCTTATTAAAGCCGTCCTCTTCGCCCAAGCTCTCGCTTTGAAATTTAGCCTGCTTCGAAAACGCCAGCGCGATTATGCGCGCTTTAGGCGTAAAATAAATAACGTTGGGCGCCTTTGGATTTTGATAGCCCGTGATCGAAAATTTCACTACTCCGTCCTTGACCTCCAAGACCTCTATGGCATTCGTAGGCAGTAGCCTGCCGTCCTTGTGCGACAAATCGCCGCTTACGCTTACCTGCTTTAGCACCGTGCCGTAAAGCGTTTCGCCCGCCTTAACCTCGGCGCCAGCGTAGCTTGCGATCGCAGCCGCAAGAGCCGCCGCAGCCGCAATAGAATTTAAAAACTTCATGCTTATCCTTTCTTAAAATTTTAAAAACTTCTCGTAAATCTGCCGTATAAAAAGCCCGCAAACATCACGGCTAAAACCGCTGCGAATGCCGCAAAGGCTACCTGCGCGCACTGCGCCGCGTCTGCAAATTTAATGCCTGGCACCAGATAAAATCCCTCGCCGTAAAATCCGCCAAAAAAACTCTGCACTTCGCTAAGCGCGGTGCCTGCGGGGAAGGACGGGGTGCCCGTGCAGCTTGCGGGGCGAAATAGCTCCGGTAGCAGGCTATCAAGCGGCGCCGCAAAAGGAAATGCGGGCGCTGAGAGGCAATTTGCGGTATCCGCGGCGGGGTGCGGCGCGGAGCTTTGTAAATAGCCGTATATCGCGCCCGCAAATCCGAGCGCGTAGGCAATGAGCCTTGCTATGAAGCCAAACGGCATCAGCAAGCCTATAAGCGCGCCCGCGCCCGCTACGGCAAAGCCCAGACGCACGAGGGCGCTCGTCTGCGTAGGCGACATAAAAAGGTAGCGCTGAAAGAAAAAATACGATACCGCAAGATACCCAGCACTTATCACAAAGAGCCAAAACCACGGCGTAGCGGTATTTTGCCACGCGTAAACTTTCAAAATCAATCTATTCAAGATCTCCTCCGTCTTATAAAATTCTTAAGAATACTTTTTAATCTTAAGATTTAAATTTATGAGAGAATTATAGCAGTAAAAGATAAAAATTCAGGTCTACATTGCCCTAAATAGCGGAGTTTAATAAGCTTTAAGCTTAACGTATAAAATTTCAATTTTAAAATTTGACGCTCCTTGCGCAGCACAAAACGTTTTTGAGATATGAAATTAAAATGATAGATTTTATAAAATTTTATCTTTGTTCGAGCCTGTTTTGATAAAAAATATATCGATTTCCAAACTCCGTAGCTCCAGCACCCAATAAATATTATGAAGATGATATAATGAGCCGAAATTTTGAATAATATCACTTTATAATTTAAGGACGAGGTGCCGTGTGAAATTTAACATAAATGCCGTTATCGGCGGGGCGGATGATGTGCCGATCTATATGCCGGATATTATAAGAGCGGCAAGGCAAGAGATTAAAAGGGTTTTTAGCGATTTTGAAATGCGCTCGCTGCAAAAGATCGATATTTGCCTTTGTTTGAGCGGGGAAGTATCGAGATATTTTCCGAAATCCGGAATTTATCAACCGAAATATTATCTTAAAAGCAAAAAAATTATCGCGTATATTCATTTTAGCTCAGACGAGTGGGGCTCCGATAAAAAGACAAATGCGGATAAATTTTTAGAAAAGCCCAAGCAGTACCTTATAGAGCTTGGAGATATTACCGGACGGAAAATTGCGAATAATAGTTTGGAGTTTGACGATACGCAGTACAAAGACAATATAAATAAAATTTTTGAAAATTTAGTAGTAAATTGTTGAAATAAAATTTAAAAGGGCTATCTATCTGAAGCGGTAAAATTCCGCTTCAGATAAAGTGGGCGCTAACCGAGCCCGTGAAATTCCAAACGCCCTTAAGACGCGAAATAGCGACGAGGGAGTTTGGAATTTCATCATCAACGATAATTTTAAAATTTGCCTGAAATCTTATTGACGAGCTTAAGGCGCCTTGGTTGGCGCCTATAGAATTTTTAAAGCTCAAGCAGGCGATGCGCGAGCAGTGGAGGCAAGGCTAATTTTAAGCGAGGCGCTAAATCGCGGCTTTTAGCGCTTCAAATTTCGCGTCTTGCTCGGCTAGAAGCTGTCCTTTCTCATCGCGCGAGACGTAAATTTTAAAGATATTCTCGCCCGCCTTGTCGTAAAAGCCCACAAATTTCGAGAGCATCCCCATGAAAGTCTGCGTCACGAGGATGATCTTATCGATCTCATCCGTCTTTAGATGACCTGCTAAAATGCCCAGCCCGTGCGCCTCATCGCCGTTTGCGCCCATGCCGAAGTTATAATATCCGCGCGCGCTCTTGCCGCTTGGGATCTTGGTTTTAAACTCGATGATAAAGCTCGGCGTATTTTTTACGAAAAGTACCTCGCCCCAGCCCTCAAGCCCCCTAATGACCTCGCCGAATTTATCGCCGTTCGCGCTTTTTCCGAAGCGCTCGGGCAGATTTAGCAGTACGTCGATCTCCTTCGCGCCCAGCTCCTTGCAGATCTGCGCGATCGAAATTTTAGGATTTTGCGCAAACAGCGCCTCTATTCTCTCTTTCATTTTCATCCTTTCCGAAATAAAATTTTGAGCGCCATTATAATATAAAAATTCTAAGTTACAGATAACGGCAATCAATTAAAGCGTAATTGAAAAGATTATTTTAAGAAAAATTTAGCGCTGCAAAGTGCTTATGCGTAGAATTTTAAGTGATAATACAAAGAATTTCATCTGCACGGAATTTTAGAATTCTAAAATTCCGCAAAGTTTAGAGCTTTATCATAGCGGATCGTATCCGAAGCGATTGGACCCACTATCACCGCGCTGCACGAAAAACACAAGCAGCACTATCCAACCCACAAATGATACCAAAAGCCCGATATCGCCGAAAAAAGCACCCACGATCGGCATTAAAATAAGCAGAAAAAACCAGCCGCTTCTATCGGTATCATGTAATCGCCTGACTGATACAGCGATGGCTGGCACGAGCATAGCTAGTTGAAAAAGCGCATCTATAATGCCGATTTCTTGATGGACGATTTTGCCGGCTATTATTTGATTGTACCCTATCGTAGTGCCTAAAACGCCATCTATCAAGCTCAAAACAATCCCGCCAAGCACGGTAAATAGAAAAAACCACCAGTACTCCGACCTTGATGCTCGCCCGCTAAATGCGGCGTATTTTTGCTTTACGCAAGTTTGCACAGACTCCATAAAAGTCATTTTAAACTCCTTTTTTAAAATAATGTAGGATTATACTAATCGCCCCTTAAATTTAAATACCTAAAACTCCCGCCTATTCATCTGCCTTACGTGATACGCCAGATGCGCTAGGCCGTAGCCGCCTTTTGAAGCAGTAACCCCCTTGGTGGCGTAAACCGCTGAAATATTTAGAACTGCTGCGACAACCTGACCTATGGTAGATACTAGAACTAAAAGCTGCGAGCCAAGTATCGCAAGAACTAGAGTTATCATCTCCGTAGCCGCGATAACATAAAACGCTCTCAAATAGTCTTTCTCGCCACTACAATCATAAAGCTCCTTGCTAATTAATAACCGATAAATCAAATATACTAACATGCACACGCAAGAAACACACAGTGCAAAGACAGAAGGCTTAAAAAGCCCAAAGCCTATAAATACGATGATTAACGCACTTATAGTCGAAAAAACTCCAGCAATCGCAGCATTTGATAGCAAATCCGTGCTGCGTATTGCGCGCGCTAAAAAATATAGCCCTACAGCTAAACATATTACCAAAATAATCCCGATACCTTGTAGTGCACCAGCCTTGTCCGCATTTTTAATATATCCACTCACTGCACTTAGTACCTCAAGTCCAAATGCTACATAAAGAGCGGTTTCGGCATTAGATAGACTCTCGCCACATTCCATAACATCGTCCGCATAAAGATAGGTAATATCTCCCACACCTACGGATACATTTAGCTTTCGCACCATATCAGGCAACCTAAAAAAGTCGCTAATAAGCCAGATTAAAAATAAAACATTAGGCACCGAGAAAATAACCATAAAATGAAAAAAGCCCTGTTCTATATCTTTTAGGTCTGATGCTTGCACGTCCAAATCCGGACGAGATGAGTTTACAAGCGCCAACAGCTCGTTACTTTCTATACTCGTCCACATGACAGCAACCACTACTAAAAAAAGCCAGATGAGAAATGGCAGCCCACCTAAAAGCTGAAAAATCGCGGAGATTATACGCCCAAGATAAAATCTATGCGCGCCGAAAGGTCCGAGAAACATATAAAATACATAGGCTTTATTTAGATCGTAAGCCTTAGCCGCTGAGATCTGCCTTGCTGAGCTTTGCGTAGAGCCAATTCTATCGGAATTTAAGGAAGCTGAATTTTGCCAAGTGGAATTTTGCTCTGTAAAATTCTGCGAGTTCGCGGCATTTTTAGTAGAATTCAAGCCTTTGGCGTTAGAATCTTGCTCACTAGAGCCTGTCACGGCAGAATCTCGCAAAATAGAATTTTCTTCATCCGAGTCTTGAGCTGCAAAAGCTAAATTTTGCTCCGCAGAATTCTGTGGCGTAAAATTCTGCCTTGTGGAAGCGGAATTTTGCTCTATAGAATTCTGAGCCGCAGAATTTTGCTCGCTAGTATCATCCGCCGCAAGTTCTTCTTGCGCTAAATCTAAATTCTCAGATTGCTCCTGTGGTTTCTCATCCAGGGGCTTTTTTTCTTCGCCGCTTTTACGTCTTATGCTGGCTAGCGATGCAGGATTGCTGCTGCTGCCCCAAATATCTTCGCCCATCTGCTCTCCTTGATTTTTAAAGCAATTTTACCTGAAATTTAAGGAATTTTTGTATATTCGCCGCTACGAATTCAAAACAAAGGACAAAAATGCCAACAGTAACATTTCAAGGAAAGCCTGTAGAGCTAAGCGGGCAGGAGATAAATCTAGGCGATCGCGCGCCACAAGTGCGCTTAGTGACTCAAGATCTAAGCGAAATCGAGATCGCTAGCGGCAAGCATGTGCAAATCATAGTCGCCGTGCCGTCGCTAGATACGCCCGTCTGCGCGACGGAGGCACGTAAGTTCAACGAGCGCGCTGCATCGCTTCCCAACACCGAAGTAATCGTCGTTTCGATGGATTTACCGTTTGCGATGGGGAGGTTTTGCACGACTGAGGGGATAAAAAATCTACGCGTTGCAAGCGATTTCCGCGATAAGGAATTTTGCCGCCGCTACGGCACCCTCATCGCCAGCGGCGCATTGGCAGGTCTTAGCGCCAGAGCGATCTTCGTCATAGATACCGCAGGCGTTGTGGTTTATAAAGAACTCGTAAGCGACATAGCCTCTGAGCCCAACTACGACGCAGCCCTGGATTTTGCAGAGCTCGTCGCTCGCAACAGCTGCTCTAACTGAGCAAGATAATAGATCCAAGGTTTGGATAATTTTCGCATCACTTTAGTTCACTACTTTAAGCAAATTCGCCCTACTGCAAGTAAAAAGCGAAGTGGGGCGCTTAAATTCTACTTCAATTTTACATTTTGATTTTATGCTTTAATTTGTGCTCCAGCGTACGCAAAGCTGTTAGCGCACAGAAATAACAAGCGAACGAGCACGAAATTTATAGGATCGCCTGCTGCTAAATTTTAAATTTAGCAGCAGCGGGAGTTAAAATTTTAAATTTGCCTGCTTAGCCACTCCGCGCGATAAATTCGCTAAAAGAGATCTCCTGCGCGTAAAATTTAACTCCGAGCGAGGCGAGTTTGTCTTGCAGCGGCAGTGCCAGCTCCTCTATGCCGCTAAATACGCAAAGCGGCAAATTTCGCGTCCTATCTTTAGTCGCCGCAAAACTCTCGTCCTCAAAAATTTTCTTTAAAAACACGAGCGTTTTTACCTTGTCCGCGCCTAAGTCCTCGATAAAAACGCTGAAATATTTATATCCCGGCTCCTCGCGCGCTTCATCTTCCTGCGCGTAGTCGTCCGCCAGCTCGCGGTAAAATTCATTGTTTAAATCAGCAAGCGTCGCGATCGCTTCAAGCGAGCAAGGCGCCTCAAGGGCGGCAAGGGCGGTTAAAATTTCTTCAAATTTAACGATGTCGTCCGCGACCTTTATCGGCTCCCACGAGCCGGCGCCGTAATAGGCAAAATACACCGGCGAAGCGTCCCCGAGGGTAAAATCTACAAAAAAAGGATCGTCCATACCGTTACGCGCGATGACCCGCCAGCCCTTGCGCCACTGCCTGGGCGCGTCGCCCGCTAGCTCCTCGCCCGTTTTGCGGCTAACTAGCCTATACCCCTTCTGAAAACTCTCAAACTCGCCCTCGTCGGGGTAGAAAAAAGGCAGTAAAATGTACTCTGAAACGATGCGTTTGCGGATAAAATTTCGGATTAAATTGGGGATTTGCATGGCGATGCCTTTGGGTTAAATTTGAGCGAATTTTAGCAGAGTTTTTAATCCGCGCAAAATTTGCGTTCAAATTTGAGGGATACGAAAGAAGTAAATTTACGCTCAAAGTTTGGTGAATTAAATTTGAGCACAAAAAGGCAAGCCAAAATTTACAAGACGAGACGACGCGCCGCCAGAAAAACGTAAGCGGAAGTATTTTAAGATGGATTTGAATGTTGCGACGAAAATTTCGTCCCAAGACTAGGCAATTAGTCTGTCGCGGGGCGAAATTTTCTAGCTCATTCAAAGACGCTTAAAGACGACGCGCTAAATTTTATAGCGACTGCAAAATTTTAGGTTTACCAAACGCCGTTATAGGTTTAATCTCCCCCTTAAATTTCTCGATTTGGGCAAGCACGGTGTGAGCCGAGTTGCTTTGCGCGAGACTTGACGTACCTTTATCAAACGTAAGCACGTTTACGCAGCCGTGCTGGCAGAGGCTCTTCTCGCCCCAAACCTCGGGATCGTACCACGCGCCTTCGCAGATCGCTGCGACGCGCTCGGGCACGATGTCGGTGACGAGCACGCCCGCTAAAATTTCGCCGCGATCGTTGAAAACGCGCACGATGTCGCCGTTCGCAAGCCCGCGAGCTTCGGCGTCTTTTGGATTTATGAGCACCGGCTCTCTGCCGCTAACCTCGGCGAAATTTCTAATTATAGAGTTATTTAGCTGGCTGTGCAAGCGGTAGCGAGAGTGCGGGCTTACGATGTGAATCGGATACTTCGCCGTCTTTTTCGCATCCCCCAGCCACTCTTTCGGCTCGATCCAAGTAGGCATCGGCGGGCAGTCGGCGTAGCCCATCTTAGCGATTACTGGCGAGTAAAGCTCTATCTTGCCGGACGGCGTGCCGAGGCGGTTTTTGGCAGGATTTTCGCGGAATGCCGCGAGGCGCGTGTATAGCGCACTGCTCTCATCGTCCTTTTCAAAGCGCACGAAGCCCTTGTCGTAAAATTCCTCAAAGCTAGGCATCGTTATATTTAGGCCTTTGGCTTGCTCTACGGCATCGGCGTAGAATTCCTTCATCCATCCTAACTCATCCTTGCCCTCGCTAAAGACCTCGCCGTATCCCCAGCGCTTGCAGATCTGCTCGCAGATCCAAAAGTCGCTCTTGCTCTCGCCCATCGGCTCGATTGCGGGCCTGTAAGCGACTATATATTCGCCCGTAGCGCCGGTTTGGTTGATGTCGTTGCGCTCGACCTCGACGGCCACCGGAAGCACGATATCGCTAAGCTTCGCTGTGCTCGTCCAGTAAGGCTCGGCGGTGATGACGGTATCAAATTTACGCCACTGCTTGACGATATTATTCACGTCTTGATGGCGCGTAAACATCGATCCGCACGCCATATAAGCGACTCTCATATGCGGTAGCTTGATTTTAGTGCCGTCGTAGTTGATCTCCTTGCCCGGGTGCTCCAGCGCCTCGATGCTGCGAGAGGATGGGATGGTGATATTTTTCGCGTTTTTCCAAGGCGCAGAGCCCGTGTTTTCGTATTTTTCATCTATGCGCGTGCTAAGTCCTTTTAGAATCGGAGCCACTTTATTCGTAGCGCCCGCAGAGCCGTAGCCTAAGCTAAATTCAAAGCCGAGCCCCTCCTTGCCAATATGTCCTAGCATCGCATTAAGCGCCACTAGCGCCCAGAAAGGCTGCTCGCCGTGATCGGCGCGCTGCAAACCGCGACCGATTAAAATCGTGCTCGGCTCCTTTGCAAGCGCCGTAGCAAATTTCGCAATAGCCTCCTCGCTAAGCCCGCAAATTTTGCTCGCCCAGGCTGCGTCCTTTACGATTTTATCGCTCTCGCCTAGAAAATACGCTTTAAATTTATTAAATCCGACGGTGTATTTTTTGATAAATTCCTCGTCGTAGAGCTTATTCGTAAACAGATAATGGCACATACCGATGATGAGCGCAGTATCGGTGTTTGGGCGCACGATGATATCTTCGCTGCCGAAGTAGCGCGCGGTGTCGTTTCTCATCACGTTTACGCTGTAGGTTTTGATGCCCGATTTTTTAAGCTCTTGCATACCGATGTAGCCGTCGTGCGTAGGCGGAATGGATGAAATTTGATTGGTTACTGCAGGATCAGTGCCCCAAAATACGACGTTTTTAGCGTTTTTGACGATCGCTTTCCACGTAGTAGGCGCATCGTAAACGGCGCTTGAGCCCAGCACGTGGGGCATGATAACGAGCCCAGCGCCGGTCGAGTAGTCGCCGCTTTCCTCTACGTAGCCGCCTAAAATTTTAAGCATTCGGTGCGCTACGGTGCGACCCCAGCCGATCTTGCCGCTGCCGCCCCACCAGTAGCACTCGCCGTAGATCGCCTCGGCGCCGTATTTGTCGAAATTTTCTTTTAAGGCTTTCGCCGCTAGATCAAGCGCTACGTCCCAACTAACGCGCACGAACTCCTCTTTGCCGCGCAGTTCGCTTTTGGCTGCACCTTTAGCCTTTAGATAGCTTTTGCGCACCATCGGATAGAGCACGCGGTTTTCGTTCTGCACGGAATCGGGCAAGCTGTAATTCATCGTGTTTGGAAATTTATCGCCTTCGAAATCGCTTACCGAAACGATCTGCGACGAGTTTAAATTTAGCCAAAAAGGGCCGAATCTATTCGCGCCGAATACCTTTTTGTTATCAAAAATCGTCTGCGTTACTCCCTCAATCCTGCTAGCACTTGCTGCGCTTGCGCCTAAAATCCCTGCCTTTAAAAAGTCTCGCCTTTTCATCTGATCTCCTTTATCATTCAGGTTTTTTTGCGTTGTGTTGTAGATATTTTATGATCAAATTTAGCTCGTCGCCCTCGAGCGCTACGTAGTTTGCATTGATCATCTCTTGTAAATTTGCAGGCCATTGATTTGCCGTGAAGCTATTCGGCTCGTGAAGCCTATGACACGCCGAGCAGATCTGCTCGTAGTTTGTCTTTGCCTCCGCATAAAGCGCCTTAGCGTCCTTGGCTACGGCATCCGAGCCGACATCGTAAATCCCCTCGACCTCGTACCAGATCTCGCCGTAATCGTCCTCGAGCTTTTTGCCCTTTTTAAAATTTGCTTCGGCTTCGTTCGTAAAAATCGCGTAAATTTCAGCCTCTTTCATATTTTTTTGGATTTGAAGCTGATAGTTTTCGCTCACGACGCCTTTGATTTTAATCTTGGTAACGCCGCCATCGCTGGATATCACCTCGATCGGCGTTAAAATTTCAGCCTCGCCGATTGCTTTGCCGTCTTGCGAGATCGTAGCGGTTTTAGAGATTACCTCTCCGCCGAAAAGCGAACACGCACAGATAAATGAGATAAAAATTTTCCTCATAAAGTATCCTTTCTGGGTTGTCTTTAACGCGAATTATAAATCAAAGATAAATTTAAATTTGTCGCGATTGCGACGAATTTATCCTTTTTATGTAAAATTTACGTGAAATTTTATGCAAAGAGCTGCTATGATAGATAGACTAAATAACGATTACAGCGAGAAATTCGACTTTTTAAGTAGGGAGCGGATTGCTAAATTTAGGCGCGAAAGCTACGCTCGCGGCGACGTGATCTACGCGCAGAAGTTTAAATTTATCATTCTGCTGCAGGGTAGGGCGAAGCTAAACTGCTACGAAAACGGCAAGGAATTTATCTTTAGCTTCGTAAAAAGCGGCGCCTACGTCTGCTTGGATAAAAACACGAGCCTTGAAATTTTAAGCGACTGCGAGACGCTGCAGATCAATATCTCGGAGCTTTTTGAGCTGCTCGGAGATGAGTTTGCAAGCTCGATCATAAACGCGCTTATCAAAAATATCTACTCGCAGCGAATTTTAATTAAAGAGATCGTCTTTGCGAAAATCCAGACGCGGATTTTAAATTTTCTAAATCGCATCGCAAACACAGATAAGATTGCGGAGCTTCCCTTTAATATAATGACGCTTGCAAGCCTGCTCGGCGCGCCTCGCCAAAACGTCTCCTCGGCGATTACGAAGCTCGTAAATGACAAAAAGATCGTGAAATTAAAGGGCAATAGGATTAAAATTTTGTAGTTTGAATCTCGCGGCGAATCTAAATTTAAATATAAAAGGCTATTTTGAGCGAAACCGCCTCGTAAAAAAGGGCTAAAACCAAAATGGAATTGGCCCTAAATTTAGCCTATTTGCAAAGACTATGCAGGCGCTTTAAAAAATCGAGCCTCTGCTTGCAGGTCGCAACGGATCGTCTCCAAAGCGGTTACCTCCGTTAGTGCCTTGCTGGATAAAAAACACGAGCAATACTACCGGACCTATTATCGGGACAAGAATTAACAGATAAAACCAGCCGCTTCTATCGGTATCATGCAGACGCCTTACCGCTACGGCGATAGAAGGTAAAAGTATTGCCAATAAAAAGATTGAGTTAATGAAACCGATCATTCTACCGGAACTCGTAACGGCATAGGTGCCTAAAAAGCCATCCAATACTAACGTTATGATTCCTAAAAGTGCCGCAAATAATGCAAACCACCAGTACTCTGAACGTGGTGCACGCCCCTCAAAATTGCAATAATTCTCTTTGAGACAAGTGCGAATAGACTCTATAAAAGTCATCTCAAACTCCTTTTTAAAAATAAGATAAATTATATAACAATGGCACTTAAATTTGTCCTTTATATTGATTAAATTTTAAAATTTACCTCCGCAGCCGCACTGTCTGGCAAATACATTAAAATTTATCTCGAATGAACTTAATAGCGAGCCGTTTGATAAGCGGAGGAGGGCAGGTTAGGCGGAACAAATTTTACTTTTTCGCTCGCGCTAAATAACAAAGTAGGGCGGCTGCGACTAGCACAATTATAATAGCGATTTTATCTGCTTTGCCATGCCATAGCCGTATAAATTTTAAAATTTAGCCCTTTTGACGACTTAAAATTTTAGAAATTTTTGCGGCGTCGTAAGTTTTCGCCTGCGCTTTTAGAAACTCGCAAAGCTCTTTCTGCTTACAAAGGTCGTGAGCGAGCAAAAACTCCGCCGCAGCGTCGTCGTCTAGCACCACAGCTACTTTGATAAGCGTTTCGATCTCCTTTTTATCGATGCTCGCAAAGCTTTGAAATTTTAAAATTTCCTCTACATAGCGTAGCCTCCCGTCGCGGAATTCTTTAAATTTGGTGCCCGCGGCAAACTCCCTCGCAGCAAGCGGCAGCGCCTCTTTATATCCGAAAATGGAAACGTTGTTGTCGCTTAAAAATATTAATTCGCTGCCCGCAACCGAGCCGACTACGTCTTTCGTATCTCGCGCGCCCTTTTCGATCAAGAACTTAAACGCCTCGAAATTATCACTTGCCGCGGCATCTCGCAGCAGCCCGCTAGTCTTGGCGTTCGCGCCGTTTTGCACCAAAAGCTCTAAAAGCCGCATCGCATCGGCGCTATCAAAGTGATAAAGCTTTGCCGTCTCGCCGCTAAATTTCGAGCCGAAAAAGATCGCGAGCTTTAGCGGCGAGAAAAAACCGCCGTCTCTGCCGTAATTGAGATTTGGTTTAAATTTAAGGATTTTTTCTATCCGCTCGAAGTCGAATTTTGAATTTCGCAGCACCTTCGGATTAAAAATGAAAGCAGTGAAAATTCTATCTTTAAACTCCCCGAAATCCTCGTCGATCCTGCCCCTGTTTTGCGCCGCGAAGGCTAAAAGCGCGTCCAAGCCCGCATCTATCTGCGCATCGCTAGCATTTTCATCGTAAAAAATTTCAAAATTTGGTTGTGATAAATTTGACTCTGCTTGCTGTGAAGCAGAAACTCTCGCGTCATCCTTAGCGGCGCCGAAAGCGCAGCCCGCAAGTAAAAGCCACAAAAAGATAGAATTTTTCATATCGCCCTCGCTTAAATTTTGCGCGATTATATCAAATCTAAGGCTAAATTTAATGGCGCCTTGAAATTTCATAAAAAGCAAACGGCAAATAAATTTAGCCCAAAAAAGCGCCTTTTGATTTTAATTTCGCTAGAATTAGCCGTAAATAACCTAAACAAAGGAGCGGCAAATGAAACTACTTTTTACTTTGATCTTGCTTTGTGCGGGGCTTTTTGCAAACACGCTGCAAGAGATCAGAAATAGCGGCGTCATCAGAGTAGGCGTCAGAGATGGTAGACCGCCTTTTAGCGAGATTAGCGGTGGTAAATTTGAAGGCTTTGAGATCGAGCTTGCCAATGCAATCGCAAAGGCGATTTTCGGCGCCAAACAAGGCGAAGTGCAGTTTGTCTCTCTAAGCGCCGCCGATCGCGTCTCGTATCTAGTCAATAATAAAGTCGATATGGTCGCAGCTACCTTCGTCATTGATGCGGCGCGCAAAAATCACGTAGACTTCTCGATGCCGTATTTTTCGACCAATCTCGGCGTACTAACTCGCAAAGCAGACGCCATCAAAGATATATCGCGTTTGCGTGATATGAGGCTCATCACTGAAGAGGGCACGACCGTAGATAATTATCTCAAAAAAGAGAAATTTACCAACGTAAGCTACTGCAAAAGCACAAGCGAATGCTACGCGATGATCCGAGACGGCAAAGCCGACGGATACATCAACCTTAATATCACGGTGCTAGCCTACGCCGTCGTGGACGATACGCTCGAAGTGCCGTTTCAAAACTTCGGTAAGCCCGATTTCATCGGTATTGGCGTGCAAAAGGGCAACAAAGAGCTACTTGATTTCATTAACGCAGAGCTTGTCAAACTAAGCAAAGAGGGCTTTTTCAAAAAGGCTTATCAGGACACTTTCGAGCCTTTTTACCGCGGCACAGCGGATAAAAAATACTTCCTGCTAGATGGAATTTATGACTTATTATAAAAGCGAGCTAGAAATTAAAATATAAAATTTATCGAAGGTAGCTTGTATAATTAAAATCTTGGGATTTAAAATTTAGCGAATTTGCGAAATTTTAACTCCCCGCTCTACTCCTAAATTTCAAGCCTGCATACGCGCGGTGATTAAATTTTAAACCGCTTGAATTTATTTTCTCTAAAATATATAGTGCTATAATTATTTCAAAACTAAAAAGTAGGGGGCTTTTTATGAGATTACTTTTTATTTTAGCCTTATTTTGCGCTAGCATTTTTGCAAACACACTAGATGAAATCAGGCAGGCAGGGGTTATCAGAGTAGGCGTGCGCGAAGGTCGTCCGCCACTAAGCGAGTCTAATAACGGCAAGTTTGAGGGCTTTGAAATCGAGCTTGCTAGCTCGATCGCCAAAGACATTTTCGGCGATAAAAAGGGCGAAGTGCAGTTCGTAGCCGTAACCGCGGGAGAGAGAATCCCATTTTTGAAAAATAACAAGGTCGATATGGTTATCGGCACCTTTATGATTACGCAAGAGCGTAAGAAGCAGGTGGATTTCTCGCTGCCGTATCTATCGGTAAATTTTGGCATCGTAACGCGTAAAGAGGATCAAGTGAAGGACTTTGCGCAGGTTCGCGATATGAGGATTTCAATCGAAAAGAACCCAAACGGCTCGATGACCGAGCGCTATTTGCGCAAAGAGAAATTTAGCAATTTAGTTTACTGCAAAAATACCTCCGAGTGCTACGCGATGATGAAGGACGGCAGAGCCGACGGCTACGCCAATGACAACATCATCGTCCTAGCCTATGCCGTAGTAGACGATACGCTCGAAGTGCCATTTAAAAACCTAGGCGCAGCGGAATTCTTAGGCGTCGGCGTACAAAAAGGCAATCAAAGCTTGCTTGATTTCATCAATGCCGATCTAATCAAACTAAGCAAAGAGGGCTTTTTCAAAAAGGCTTATGAGGACACTTTCGAGCCGTTTTACCGCGGCACGGCGGATAAAAAATACTTCCTTTTAGACGGAATTTATAATATGCTTTAGACCTTAGAATTATAAGGCGCGGAATTTTGAAATTTTAAAATTCCGCTTCGTACACGGCGAGTATATATTCTGAAATCTGCAAATTTTGAAATTTTAATAGCCGAAAAATCCCGCAAAATTTTAAATTTTATCTTACGCTAGGTTTCAAAATATCTATTCCATTCGGAACAAAATTCTACGCCACGATAGAATTTTAAAATTTTACTCGCACCGAGAATTTTAAAATCTCGTGCTACAACATAATTTCGTAGCTCAGGGCTTTTGCGCTGCGATAAAATATGAAAATTTATCGTGCGGTATAGAATTCCGCAGATAAACGCGATAAATTTAAAAGGATAAAATTCCGCGTGAGGCGAAATCTAGCTCTCAGCAAAAGCGCAGTCGCCGCAGATGCTATTATTTAGCTTTCAGCCGTTAAATTTTACTCAAACGCCTTGTAGTGCGCCTCATCGGCGAATTCTAACATCTCGCGATCGCCTCTACTGTCGCCGTAAGCGATAACGCGATCAAACGCGCTCACGTCATATGCCGCGCGCACGCGAGCGACCTTTTGCGCGCCGTAGCAGTTCTGCCCCTCGATCTCGCCCGTGATGATGCCGCCTTTGCGCCGTATTTTAGTGCCTAAAAGCTCCAAGCCCTGCGCGTCGCACCACGGACGCAGCCAGTCTTCGAGCGAGGCGGTGACGATGACGACCCTATCGCCCGCGGCTTTGTAGCTTGCGATCTTGTCCATCGCGCTTTGTTTTAAGATATCTTCGATGTGGGTGGTGGAGTATTTTTTGCAAATTTTATCGAATTTATCGGCGCTCATGCCCGCAAAAAAGTAGCCCAAGAGCTTTCTGCGCGTAAAATTATTGCTCGCAAGACCTAATTTATACGCTGCCAAAATGGGAGATAGCACCAAAATCCCACGAAAAAATTTCTTAAATCCGACTACGTAGGCGACGAACTCGAGCAGTGAATCATCGCGCGTGATCGTGCCGTCAAAGTCGAATAAAACAAGATTCATTGCCTCTCCTAGCAAAATTTTAGCAGCTCAAATTTTAAAATTTGCCTATAAAAAAGGCGTGAAATTTAAAAGCTAAATTTCACACCAAATTTTAAAATTTCATCCAAAAATTCTATTTTTTCGCCATTCGTCTGCGAGTCGTAGGATCTAAGTATCGCTTGCGCACACGGATATTTACGGGCGTAACTTCCACAAGCTCGTCCTCCTCGATCCACTCCAAAGCGCGCTCTAAATTTAATACTCGCGGCGGCACGAGTTTGATCGCATCATCGCTGCCGCTGGCGCGGACGTTGGTTAAATTTTTACCCTTGATCGGATTGACGTCCAGATCGTTCGGACGGCTGTGTTCGCCGATGATCATACCCAGATAAACCTTCGCCTGCGGAGCGATAAAAAGCACGCCGCGATCTTGCAGGTTCCACAGGCTGTATCCTAGTGCCACTCCGTTTTCCATGCTCACGAGCGCGCCGTTTTGTCGCTTCTCGACCGCGCCGATGAAGGGGCGGAATTCCAAAAAGCTATGATTCATCACCCCTTCGCCGCGAGTATCGGTCAAAAACTGCGAGCGAAAGCCGATGAGACCGCGCGCAGGGATCTCAAACTCCATGCGCGTCTGCCCGTCACCGGTAGGATTCATCACCTTCATCTCGGCCTTTTTGCGACCGAGCTTTTCGATGACGGTGCCGGTGCAATCATCGGGCGCGTCGATGACTAGATGCTCGAAAGGCTCGCATTTGATGCCGTCGATCTCTTTAATGATGACTTCCGGGCGTCCGAGGCAAAACTCAAAGCCCTCGCGACGCATATTTTCAGCCAAAATCGTAATCTGCAGCTCGCCGCGACCGCTTACTTTAAATTTACCCTCGCCCGCGTTTTCATAGCGCATCGCGATGTTGGTTTTCATCTCCGCTTCCAAGCGCTCATCGATCTTGTTTGAGGTTACGAATTTACCCTCCGTGCCGGCTAGCGGTCCATCATTTACGCTAAAAATTACGCTAAGGGTCGGCTCTTCGATATGCAGCGCATCAAGCGGAATCGGATTATTGGGATCGACGATACTATCGCCTACGTCAAGCGCGTCAAAGCCCGCAATCGCCACAATGTCGCCCGTGCCCGCTGTATCAATATCGGTGCGCTCAAGCCCGTTAAAACCGATCAGTTTTGAAATTCTACCGTTGATATGCGTGCCGTCGGCTTTGGCTAGCATAACGCTTTGGTTTTTGTTTATCGTGCCGTTGAAAATCCTAGCGATGCCGATCTTACCGACGTAGTTATCATAATCGAGCGTGAAAACCTGCAGCTGCAAAGGATTATCGTCGCTGCCGCTAGGAGTAGGGACATGAGAGATGATCGTCTCAAAAAGCGGCTTCATATCGGCGCTTGCGTCGTTTAGATCGTATTTTGCGTAGCCGTTTTTAGCCGCGGCATAGATAACTGGAAACTCGAGCTGCTCGTCGTTTGCGTCAAGCGCTACGAAAAGATCAAAAATTTCATTTACCACGCGGTCCGGATCGGCTGCGGGTTTGTCGATCTTATTTACGACTACGATAGGTCTGAGCCCCAAAGATAGCGCCTTTTTCACGACAAATTTTGTCTGCGGCATAACGCCTTCTTGCGCATCGACGAGCAAAAGCACGCCGTCCACCATCTTTAGTACGCGCTCGACCTCGCCGCCGAAATCGGCGTGGCCCGGAGTGTCGATGATATTGATTTTAACGCCGCCGTAGTGGATGGCGGTATTTTTGGATAGGATCGTAATACCGCGCTCGCGCTCTATGTCGTTGCTGTCCATCACGCGCTCGCCGACTTCTTGGTGATTACCAAAGGTGCCGGATTGTTTTAAAAGCTCATCTACGATAGTGGTCTTGCCGTGATCGACGTGCGCGATAACCGCGATATTTCTGATATTTTCCAAATTTTTCTCCGTTTGCTATTTTAAAGGCTGACGATTATACTAAAAAAATTCTTAAGATAAAAATTTACGAGTACTCTTTGACTTCGCAGACAAAAAACTCATACACGCGCTGTTGGATCAATGCGTCCTCATCATCGTCGCCGATCAGACGGCGCAGATGAGAAAAATCAATCTTTTTGATATACTTTTTGTTATTTTTGATATCTCTGTCGATCTCTTTTAGAAGCGAATCTAAATTTAAACTTTTATAGGTTTTCGCCTTTAAGATATACTCTTTTACGATAGAGACCAACACGCCGATGCGCTGTTCGTCGCCTGGATAAATTTCACCCGCTATATCTTTAATCGCGTCATAATCCTCGTCGGTCTGCTTCTTTTTAGCAAGCAGCATCGCGGCAAAAATTTTAGCTCTGAACTCAATAGAGCGATGATGAGGAATAAAAATCTCGCGAAATACGGATAAAAGATGATTTTTGAAATTCATTTATAACCTTACTTTAAGAAACATTTTCATATAATCCCGATTGCCCTTTCTTAGACCTGTGCAATGCTTTTTTTAGGCACCGCTTCAGGGTAGGAATACAGCAGAGCACTTAGATCTCGCATGTGCCGCAGCCATCTGGGAAGGGGTTTTATAAATCGATCCTATTGAGCCCGAAATGCTCTTTGAAATCCTCACAAACACTCTGAAAATCGACGCCTTCAATTTTCGGCTTGGCTTTGAAAAACTCTAACATCGAATTATACCCACTAAGCAACTCCTTGCTTTTCACGCCGTAGCTGATCGAAATCCCCGCCTCGAAAAACGCCGCTAGTTTATCGCAATACTTAAGCGCTTTGCCGTCGATTGCGCGAAATTTGTCTTCATTAAACATCTTTAGGCTGCCTTCTGCAAATTTAGGCTCCTTGCCTAGCTCGAAGGTGCGGTTTTCAAACTCGTCTTTTATAAATTTACCGCCCTCTTTGCGGATACCCAAAATATAGCTAAAATCATCTCGCATATGTTCCGGCACGAAAGGTAAAATTTTATCGTCTATTAGCCGCATCTCATATTCGCCGATGATGTCACTAAGGCCTTTAACACCGTATTTTACGGGGCTAATGATGTCGCGAGTGAGGCTTTCTGGTAGATCGTGAAATAGCGCGCAGAAAAAATTATATGCCGTGCGCGAGCGGCACGCACCCACTTCAAGCGAGAAAAAGTAGCTTAAAATCGCAACTACCAGCATATGTCCCAGCACCGATGTCTCAGGGATGCGCGGCGTCTGCGCCCAGCGCTTTTGAAAACGAAGTCTGCCGCTAAGATCGACTATGCGAGCAAGTTTTTTATTCATCACGATCTTTCGCACGCCGATTAGCTCATAATAATCTTCGAGCTCCTCCTCGACCTTGGCTTTTAGCTCTTCAATATCGTTTAGAAACTGACTCGTTTGATAGACGATGTTAAATTCCCACCGCGTAGAGAGGTAGCTTGCCGCCTTTAAGATCACGGCTTCTTTCTTATGATCTTTAGAATTTAGATATTTTTTAAATCGCTCGAAAAACGCGCCGTTTTGAATAGGCAAAAGATCGCTTTCCAGGACACTTAAAACCCATTCGTTGATCTTTTTTTTCTTGGTTTTTTGGATCTGATGAAAGACGTCCGGACGGATATCGGTCACGACGATGCGCGCTAAAAACTCGAAAATCCCCGCTTCTATCACGTAGTTGATATCCACATCGCGCTCAAAGCTAGCAATAAAATAAGCGATGATAAATTTATGCGCTTGTTTATCGAGTTCAACAAGACTTACCATCTTTGGGTAATCGTTCCAGCGGCTAATGCTTGCGGATTTAAAAATTTGTTCGACTAAATTTGAGCTTATCATCGGTAAATTTGATCCGAGTTTATTTCGATTATCGTGTGGACGTTGCCGCGCGGATTAAAATCGCCCGTGATTTTCATAAATTTAGGCTTTAGCTTGCTTTGCAGCGCGCCGTAAATTTCATTTATGCTGTCCTCGTGGCTGATGTAGCGGTTCATAAAGGAATTTATGTAAATTTTAATCGCTTTAAGTTCGACTACAAGCTTGTCCGGGATATATTCCAAATAGATCGTCGCAAAGTCCGGATAGCCAGAGCGCGGGCAACGGCAGCAAAACTCGGGCAGGGTGATTTTTATCAGATAATCGCGCTTTTGTTTATTGGGCCAAACTTCTAAATTTTCGATGTCAAATTTTTCAATTTCCTCTTCGCCGTATCTCACTATGATCTCCTTAAATTCGATATATCATTCGGCTTTTCGACGCAAAATCCCTGAATATAATCGATACCCATTTTATAAAGCTGCATTTGAAATTCCTCTTTGTCAACGAAACGCATTACGGTTTTGATGCCCGATTTAGCGCAGGCTTCATTAATGCCAATAAATATGTTTTTAATCTTTTCATCGTCTAAATTTTTATTAAATTCTATGTCGTAAACGATAAAATCGACGTTTAGAAATTTTAAATACTCAAAGCTCGCGTTCGAGCCGCCGAACTGCGACAGCGCGAAGCTAAATCCGAGTTCGCGAAATTTAATCAAAATTTCGTCAAAGCGCTTGATCTCCGAATAGATAAGCTTTTCGTTAAACTCAAACACGATCTTTTTTGGATCAATCAGATTATTATCGATGAGCTTTAAAATTTCATTGCGAAACTCGTTATTTCGCAGTGTCTGAGGCATGATCTCAATAAAAATTTTAGCGTCGATATCTTTGAAATAGATGATCCTAGAAATCTGCCTCATCATCGAAATATCGTATTTAATATCGTAATGATTTAGAAGCAAAATATCTAAAATTCTACTTTTTGTGATCTTTTCGCCACTTCTTAGATCAAGTTTCGGGATTAAATTTATATGCGATTTCACGCCGTTTTTATCTGCAACGCGTTGATATTTAAAGCTAAAATTTTCGCTGTCGATCGCTTCCATAACGTCGGCGGAAAACACGTCTATTAACACTTTTTCGACGTCGATCGCCTTCTCGCCGTGTTCTTCGTCGTCTAGGTGATTTATCTTATAAAATAGTGCATTTACGATATTATTTAGATTGCGATCATACGAGCTTGGAAGCATCGTAAATTCACTTTTTATCTCTACGTTTTTAATCGTTTGACTTGAAATTTTATGTTCAAACATCCGCAAAATATGGCTTAAATTCGTAGCTTTTGATTCTACGCCGAATACAAAATAACCGTTTATAAAGCGCCCTATCGGGAGGTCCTTAAAACCCTGCTCCGCCATAAAATTTGAAAGTTCCTTACAATACTCGTATAAAATTTCATCTCCGTTTTTATAGCCGTATCGATCGTTTATGTCGATGATATTTTTAATTCGCAAAAGAACGATATTTATTTGACGATTTTTGGATAGATCATTACTTAAAATTTTTTCGATCTCCTCGCGTACAAATACGTGAGTAACGGGATCAATCAGAGTCTTTTGAAAGCCGAAGTAAATTTGATAGATGACATAATAAACATAGCAGATTAAAAGTATCAAAAACAAAATTACGTCGTCAAATTTAAACTCGCCATTTCGGAATAAAATAATTCCGAAAACAATCAAAACGCACGTAAACGGCACCGAAATTTTAAGTGCCGTTATGAAACGGTTTTCGCGCTCTTTGGTCTCACTAAATAGAACAGACATTATATATCCAAGTGTTTAACGTCTTTGGCATGATCTTGAATGTAGTTTCGGCGTGGCTCGACCTCGTCGCCCATGAAGAGATTAAAGGTATCGCTAGCACTTTGTGCATCTGCAATGCTAATTTTTAAAAGCCTTCTATTTTCAGGGCTCATAGTTGTTTCCCAAAGCTGCTCCGGATTCATCTCTCCAAGACCTTTGTAGCGCTGAATATAAGCGCCTTTTTTCGAGCTTTTTTCGATTTCGTCTAAAATTTCAATAAAATCCTTGCCAAAGCTTACATCCCGCTCTTTAATCTTTGAATAAATTCTAATTGCCTCTTCAAAGATATAATTGCCGAATAAATTCTCATCTATCACGAGCTGTTCTAGGCCGCTCGGCGTCTGAACATAAATTCTAATCCCTTCATCATTTACGTAGGAATTTAAGATATTGAATCCTTCACTTTCCAGACGCGGTTTTAAAATTTTAAATAGCTCCTCGTAGCCTAGGTTTCTCGCTTCGTCGTTTTCTATCAAAAATCTGATCGCGCTAAGCACACTGAAGCGCTTTTTGAGCTCATTTAGAAGTGAGCGGTAGTTTGAGACGATTTTTAGGTAATCGATCAGATCCTCGTTGCCGATTCCTTCAAACTCACCCATATCGATGCCAGTTTCGATTAAAAACTCGCTAAGCGCCTTTTCGTCTTTCAGGTAAATCTCTTTTTTGCCCTTTTTATATCTAAAAAGCGGCGGCTGTGCCAGATAAACATAGCCGTTTTCGACAACAGGGCGCAAAAATCTAAAGAAAAAGGTTAGAAGCAGTGTCTGAATATGGCTACCGTCAACGTCCGCATCGGTCATAATGATGATTTTGTGATAGCGAAGCTTTTCTTCGTTAAATTCCTCTCCGATACCGCAACCAAAGGCCGTGATCATATTTTTAATCTCTTCGGATTGCAAAATTCTATCCAGGCGCGCCTTTTCTACGTTTAAAATTTTACCTCTAAGCGGCAGGATCGCTTGAAACACGCGGTCTCTTCCCTGCTTCGCCGAACCGCCCGCGCTATCGCCCTCGACTAGATAAATTTCGCTAATACTAGCGTCCTTACTCTGGCAATCGGCTAGCTTTCCGGGAAGGGTACCGACGGAATTTATATTGTCTTTTTTGCGCGTTAGATCGCGCGCCTTCTTCGCCGCCTCGCGACCGCGCGCGGCTAAAAGAGCTTTATTCATAATGGCGCGCGCTTCGATCGGATTTTCTTCAAAATACTTGCTAAGTACCTCAAACGCCATCTTTTGCACGATCGGCTTAACGTAGCTGGAGCCTAACTTGCCCTTCGTTTGTCCCTCAAACTGCGGTTCGGGAACCTTAACACTAATTACCGCAATAAGCCCCTCGCGAACGTCGTCGCCGGTGATCTTCGTGTCCTTTTCGCGCGCAGCCGCATTTGCCGCGACGTAATTTGTTATCGCGCGAGTAAGACCCGCTCTAAAACCAGCCTCGTGAGTACCGCCGTCCGGAGTTTTGATATTATTTACAAAGCTCAGTAAATTTTCGCTATACGTTTCGTTATACATCAGCGCAAAATCGACCATAACATCATCTGCGCTGTCACTAAACGATACGGCTTTGGATATGGCAGGCGCCTTATTCATATCATTTACGAAGCTCTCCAAACCGCCTTCAAAGTGAAAGTGCTCGTCCCTGCCCGTGCGGTTATCTTTAAAATTTATCGTAATTTTTGGATTTAGATACGCTAGCTCGCGAAATCTTTTTGATAAAATTTCATCATCAAATTCTAAAATTTCAAAAATTTCGCCGTCGGGCCAAAACTCGATCGTAGTACCCGTGCGATTAGTAGTTTTTATCTTTTCAAGCTCGGTAGTAGGAATTCCTTTGGCAAATTCTTGTCTATAAATATTTCCGTCACGTTTGATCGTAGCAACGAGCTTTTTTGAAAGCGCATTTACAACGCTAACGCCAACGCCGTGCAGACCGCCGGAGACTTTATAAGTGTCTTTGTCAAATTTACCGCCTGCGTGAAGCACCGTAAGAACCACCGTTGCGGCAGGAATTTTTTCGGTCGGATGTATATCAACGGGAATCCCACGACCGTTATCACTAACGATACAACTTCCCTCGCTAGTGATCTCAACATCGATTGTGTCGCAGTAACCTGCCATCGCCTCGTCGATCGAGTTATCCACTACCTCATAGATCATATGGTGAAGTCCGCCGATATTGGTGTCACCAATATACATTCCTGGGCGCTTTCTAACGGCTTCAAGACCCTTTAAAACTTTAATATTACTAGCGCCGTAATTTTGCTTCATAATTTTCCTTTAAATATTATTTATCGGCATAACAACCGTTTTTAATCCATCCGCGCTAAGCACAAACGCCGTATCGGAGCTGTTAAAATCAAGCTCAAAAATTTCACTCTCGATATTACTTAAAAAATCAAGTAAAAAGCGGTTTTTCACGCCGAAAACTATCTCGCCGTTTATCTCAATCGCCGCTTCGATTTCGGTCTTTGCCTCGGAATTATCCTCGTTGATGCTCTCAAAAACCATTCCATCCTTTTTGATGGTAACCTTCATCTCCTCGCACATCGCGTTTATCGCTCGCACGCCGCTTACCATCTTATCGCGCGGAATTGAAATTTTATACGCCGTATCGTTTGGGATAACGCGTTCGTAGTTTGGAAATTTGCCATTAATAAGCTTCGTAAAAAACTCAAAATTCTCGCTCACCGCTAGCAGAACGTTTTCGTCGTAGTAAATTTTAATTTTATCTGAAAATAGCTTTTGAATTTCTCCTATCGCCTTTTTAGGGATTAAAATTTTAGTATCTAGCTCGCCCGCTTTTGATTGAGTGATCAGCTTATAAACGCTAAGTCGCTTCGTATCGGTTCCGACTAAATTTAAAAAGCCCTCTTTTACGTCGATTAAAGCGCCGTTTAGCTCATATTTCGGATTGTTCGTATCGATCGACGGATAGATCTTTTTAAGGCTTCTGCCTAAAATTCCAGCATTTACGTCAAAGCTGTTTTTACCATCTATTGTAGGAAAGCTCGGAAAATCCCTCGTTTCAAACATCGGAAGCTTGTATTTGGATTTTTTTTGCTTTACGAATAGTGCTCCGTTAACGGTTTCTAAAGTAACACTATCGTCGCTTAGACCTTTTATAACGCTAAGAAGTTTGCCTCCGTTTGCCGTAGCTTCTCCTTCCATTTCTATTGAGATATTTTGTAGATTATAGCTTAGACCGATTTCATGATCGGTAGCTTTTATACTAAAAATTCCATCTTTAGCGCTCATTAAAAGATGTGAAGTTATCGAGCTTAGATCTTTTTTATCAAGATAGGAGCTAGTATTTGAAACTATCTCTTCTAAAAGTTTTTTAGTGATTAACACTTTCATATTTTTATCCTTTTAAATTTTTATCGTTGTAGTAGTTGGTATGCAGTTTTTGTGAAAAACTTGTCCTAAAGCTTGTCTTTAGGTAGTTTATCCAGTGAGTAAGTAGCTTTGTTTTATTCACTTTCATTCACCTTTTTTGCTTTATTTTCATAAAGTTTAAATTTCATTCTTATCCTTTTTGGTTATTTTGTTTTTTAGTTCTTCGATCTTTATTTTTAACATCTCGTCGGTTTGTATGAGTTCGTTGATTTTTTTGATATTTTTGCTGATGGCGCTGTGATCTTTTAGATTAAAAAATGCGGCGATTTTAGGCATTGAGTTTTGAGTTAATTGTTTTGTTAGATATATGCAAATTTGGCGCGCTTCGACGACGTTTTTAGCTCGCGTTTTGCTCTTTAGCTCGCTAGGTTTTACGTTCAGTTCTTTTGAGATCACCTCTATAACGTGTTCAAGGCTTACACTTGAATATTTTTGATGGATCTGATCTTGCAGTGTACTTTTGGTAAATTCTAGTGTGATCTTTGTGCGAAGTATCGAGGAATATGCATTTAGTTTATTTATTGCGCCTTCGATTTCGCGGATATTATCGCCCATATTTGCGGCGATATATTCTACGACGTCGTGTGGAATTCTAACGCGATTTTCTTCGCTCTTTTTATTGATAATGGCGATTTTAGTTTCGAGATCTGGCGGGGTAATGTTTGCTATTATGCCGCTTTCAAATCGTGTTGTAAGACGACTTTCAAAGCCTTTTAGGAATTTTGGTGGTAGGTCGTTGGTTAGCACGATTTGGCAGTTTTTGTCTTTTAGCTCGTTAAACGTATAAAAAAGCTCTTCCTGAGCCTTATCGCGCCCGATTAAAAACTGAATGTCGTCGATGAGTAAAACGTCGCAGTTGCGGTATTTTTGTTTAAATTTATCGATCGAGTTGTTTTTAAGGTTAAAGACGAAATCATTAGCAAACTGCTCGCTGGTGACACAAATGACGGTCTTTCCCTTTTTGATGCAGTAATTTCCGATCGATTGAAGCAGGTGAGTTTTTCCAAGCCCACTAGGTCCGTAGATAAAGAGCGGATTAAAGCGAATTCCGGGTTCTTTTGCGACTGTAATAGAGCACTCAAAAGCAAATTTATTTGAATCACCGATGATAAAATTTTCAAAATTATAATTTTCGCTTAGAATCGTGCTCTTTGGCTTTTCCGAGATGATTTTTACCTTTTCTTTCGGCGAAATTTTAGCCTTTGAGGTGATTTTGACGATCACGTCGTTGAGCCCAAACTGTTTTTTGATAAGCTCTTTTATCTTAGTGCCATATTTTGTCTGAGCGTATTTAGCGATAAACTCGTTAGTTGCGTTGTAGATGAAAAATTCCGGGGTCGAGTTTTTATCGTTAAATTTCAAATTTTTAATGTATCTAGAGTATTCGGTAGGTAAAATTTCCTTCTCTAAATTCGATAAAATTTCTTGTGCTTGCGACGTCGCCATAAAATTCCCTTACAAATTAGATTAAGATTTTAGCTAAATTTCGCTAAATTTGCGGTAAATTTAAGTTTATTCACTTGTGATTAAACTGTGAATAAGTGTGAAAGGTGGTTATGAAAATTTTAGGAATCGATCCGGGAACTAGAAATTTAGGCTATGCGATTTTGGAAAAAGATGTGAATAAAATCACTCTCATAGAGGCGGGATTAGTGAAAATGAAGGCCGAAAACGTGCAATTTCAAATGACGCAGATGAGCGAGGCGATCGATCAAATTTTTAGCGCTCATAAGATCGATGAGGTCGCGATAGAATCGATGTTTTACGCCTACAATCCGCAGTCTGTTTTAAAGCTCGCTCAGTTTCGCGGCGCGCTGGCCCTTAAAATTTTACAAATTTTTGGAAATTTTGCCGAATACACGCCGCTTCAGGTAAAAAAATCTGTCACAGGCAAAGCAAAGGCGGCGAAGGAGCAGGTCGCCTTCATGGTGAAGCGAATTTTGGGGATTAATCAAGAGATTAAACCGCTCGACGTTACCGACGCCATCGCCGTTGCTCTCACGCACGCTCACGCGATGCGCCGGGCGCCTATATAGGAGAAAGAGTTGAAAATTGCAATCTTACAAATGAACGTGAAGCTCGCCTCTTCCACCGCGGATTGCGAGCAAAATTTTATCCGCGCGCGCGGGCTTATAGATCGCGCGTTAAGGCGCGGCGCGGACGTAGCGGTGCTGCCTGAGGCCTTTAACACGAGCTTTTGTGTACAAAATTTCAAGCGTTTAGCCGACGCGGGAGCTGCGCGAACGAAGGGATTTTTAAGCGAAATTTCGCAAAACTGCGGCGCTGTTTTAATAGGCGGATCGATAAATTCCGAGCGAGATAAAATTTATAATTCAGCTTTCGTCTATCAAAACGGAGCCGAAATTTTACGCTACGACAAGATCCACGCCTTTTCGCTCGCTCGCGAAAACGAAATCGTAAGCAGCGGCGATAAGTTAGGCATTTGCGAGATAAAATTTCAAAATCGCGCGGTCAAAATCGGCGTCGCGGTCTGCTACGATCTGCGCTTTTGTGAAATTTTTCGCGCTTTAGCGCTTCGCGGCGCGCAGATAGTTTTTGTGATCGCGCAGTTTATGCAAAGTCGCATAGAGCATTTTATCACGCTTGCAAGAGCCCGCGCGATTGAAAATCAAATTTTTATCTGCGCGGTAAACGGCTGCGGCGATACGGGGCAGGGCGAGAGTTTCGGCGGAAATTCCATGCTGATAAATCCGGGCGGTGAGATCATCGCGCGCCTAGGTAAAAAAGAGGTCGTGAAAGTCGTGGATGTAAACTTAGACGAAATTTTAAAATTTCGCGCTAAAATGGATATTTTAAAAGATATGAAATCTGAAATTTATAAGGAGTTTTGATGAAAACTTTGGTATTTGTAATCGATATGCTAAACGGCTTCGTAAAATTCGGCGCGATGGCCGATCCTAGCATAGCAAAGATCGCTCCTGCGGTGATTAGGCAGATAGAGGCGGCTAAAAATGTGCACTTCATCTGTGACGCCCACGCCGAGCGGGATTTGGAGATGAAACGTTATCCGATCCACTGTCTAGTTGGCTCGCCCGAAGCGGAGGTGATCGAGGAGCTCGCGCCCTACGTAAGCGAGCAAAACGTCACTTTTAAGCGCAGCACGAACGGCTTTCATAATTTGGATAAGAAAATTCTGGACGGCTTCGATCGCTTCGTGATTACGGGCTGTTGCACGGACATCTGCGTGATGCAGTTTGCGCTTAGCCTGCGCACCTATCTCAACGAAATTGGCGCCGATAAAGACGTCATCGTTCCGCGAGGTGCGGTGGCTACATACGACGCGCCGAACCATGAGCGCGGCTACTACGACGAATGCGCGCTAAGCTTAATGCAAAATGCGGGAATTTTGGTGGTTTAAGCTACGCTTGGATCAGACAAAATTTTAAGCTAAATTTTGTAGCGTATAAATTTTTAAAATTTAGAGCCGTTCGTAAAATTTTGAAATTTTGTGTTGCTCGTAGAATTTTAAAATTTTAATCTTTTTACGAATTTTAGCTTTGTTTTACCGCAACTGCTTTTGCGACGAAAAATCCCACTACTCCGGAAATTATCGAGCCTAAAAATACCGCGAGCTTGTCTGTGTAATGATACATATCGCTGCCGCCGTATGCGAGGCCATCGACGAAAAGCGCCATCGTAAAGCCGATACCACAGATGATTGCCACGGCGTAAAGCTGTGGCCAGCCTGCGTTTTCGGGCATGTAGGCGATTTTGGCTTTGATTAAGATCCAGCTGAAGGCAAAAATCCCGATCTGTTTACCGAAAAATAGCCCTAGCATGATACCCATCGGCACCGGGCCGAAAAGGAAGCTAGGACTGATGCCCGCTAGCGAGACGCCTGCGTTTGTAAAGGCAAAGATCGGCAAGATGAAAAAATTTACTGGGTAGGCTAGGCCGTGCTCCATATCCTTTAGCATAGAGCCCGAGCGGGTCTTAAGCGGGATGCAAAAGCCCGCAAGTACTCCTGCGATGGTCGCGTGGATACCGGAGTTTAGTACCATTACCCACAGCACCACGGCTACGATGATAAACGGAAGCTTTTTATCGACGCCAAGTCTACTCATCGATAACATTATTGCGACACAGACAGCTGCGCCGCCTAGATAGATTGCGTTTATGGTAGAGGAATAAAACAAAGCGATGATTAGAATTGCACACAGATCGTCCATTATCGCAAGCGTCAAAACGAAAATTTTAAGGCTAGCCGGGATTTTTTTGCCCAAAAGTGCCATCACGCCCACGGCAAAGGCTATATCTGTTGCCGTAGGGATCGCCCAGCCCTTCATCGCGACGGCATCGCCCCAGTTGATGATCGAAAATATGATCGCAGGCATCATTACTCCGCCCAGAGCTGCGAAGCTAGGAAGTAAAATTTGAGAGAAATGGCGCAACTGCCCTTCGATCTTTTCGCGCTTGAGCTCAAGTCCGATGGCAAAGAAAAATATCGCCATAAGCACATCGTTTACTAAAAAATGCATCGATTCATCGAGCTTTGCAGAACCCACGCCTATGGTAAATCTCAAATGCAAAAACGCTTCGTAATATTTGGATAAAAATTCTACGTTTTGAGCTACGATCGCAAAAACGGCCGATAGAAGTAATATAATGCCGGCGCTACTTTCGCTTGATAAAATTTTCTTAATGATATGTTGCACATGCTTCCTTTAAAATTTTGCTCTAATTTTATGCAAATTTTAATTAAATTTTTATCAAAACGGGTTAGTTGCTCGGTAAATTTGGCATTATTAGCATCGCATAAAGTATTATAAACATTATGATCGTAGGGCCTTCGTTGATCGCACGGAAGTATTTTCCGCTTCTGTGACACTCGTTTTTTTCAAATTTATACATATAATAATACAGCCACAAATGATAACAGATTAGCAAAACTCCGGCTAGTAATTTTATATGAAAATATCCCATTTTCATAAGCCCCGGATTTAAAACGATAAGCATAACGCCGCTAAAAACCGTCACTGCCATCGCTATCCAGCCGATCGCGTGATACAGCATCCGCTCCATTTTTTTAACGACCTTTACGAAGTCAGGCTTGTCTAAATTTTCAGCGTGATAAACATACAGACGCGGCATATAAAATAGCATCGCCATCCATGAAATAAAACCCGCAAAATGGACAAATTTAAACCAATAGTAACTCATTTTTTCTCCTTAATCTCTCATTAAAATTTCTTTTCGTGCCTCGAATTCCTCTTTAGAAATCGCCCCTTTTTGATACAGCTCAAAGAGCGCATCGACTTTTTTTAGACGTCCTTCGTAGTCGTCCTCCTCGGTCTCGCTTGCAAAAGCATTTAAATCTTCCACCCAAATTCCTACGAAAAATATGTCTAGCAAAATCCAAATTCCCCAAATCGCCCAAAACAAAAAGCCCACTAAAAACCATAGTGTAAAGCTCCCTAGCCAAAATAGCGCGATTTGAGCAAATCCGCTGATAAATTTGCCGCAATAAATTCTATGCAGTCCGCCTCCGATCGGCATAGCTGCGATCCACGAAAACGCACCTAAAAACCAAAGCGCGTAAGCGATATAATTATTTCTCTTCATTTTTCTCCTTTTTTGCGGTGCGTAAGCCCTGAAAAATAAAAATCACGACGGCTAGATCTATCATCACATCGGCGAAATTAAACACCGCAAACTCAAACCATTTATGCCACGCGACGTAATCCACGACGCCGCCGCGAATGAAGCGATCGAGCAGGTTCGAGCAGCCTCCAGCAAGCATCAGCGCAAACGGCATCCAGTGCTCGCAAAAGAGCTTTTTATGACAAAATACATACGCTGCAAGCGCTGAGATCAGCGCAATCTGGATAAATTTTAAATTTTCGCCCAAAAACGCAAACATCGAAAACGCAACGCCGCGGTTAAGCGTAAGCTCTAGCGAAAAAAACTCCCCTTGCCACGAAAAGCCGTTTAAAAACAGAAGTTTGATCGTTTGATCGATCGCAAAGATCACCGCGAAAAGCAAGATAAATTTAATACAGGTTTTAGCCATCTTGCAATCCAAATTTAAATATGTAAAGCCTGCATTTTTTGTCCGCGCCTTTTGTACCGAGCCATGAGCTTGTCGCGCCGTAAAATTTCACCGCAACGCTATTCATTTAGGGCTTTGGTAAAAAATTTCTCGACCTCGTCCATTCGCTTTTGAAGCAGTTTTTCGTTTTTGCCCTCGATTAAGAGGCGGATAACGTTTTCGGTGCCGGAGTAGCGAAAGAGCGAGCGGATCTTGTCCGCTTTGAGGCTTGCTTCAAGCTCCTTTAGCCCTTTTAATTTTTCAAGCGGCTTTTTATCCGAAATTTTTAAATTCTTTAAAATTTGCGGATAGGGCTTAATCATCCCCGAAAATTCGCTTGCCTTCTTTTTCATATCCAGCATGCAGGCGGCGAATTGCAGCGCGCTTGCGATGCCGTCGCCCGTTTTGGCGTAATCGCCAAAGATCACGTGCCCGCTCTGCTCGCCGCCAAAATTTGCGCCTAGTTCGTGCATCGTCTCAAGTACAAATTTATCGCCTACATTGCAGCGATGAAGCGCGATGTCGTGTTTAGCTAAAAAATCCTCCAGCGCAGAATTACTCATTACTGTGGCTACCATTTTATTGCCTGCTAAGCGATTTTTTCCTTTCAAATAGACTGCTAAAATTCCAAGTAGCGCGTCGCCGTGGATGATCTCGCCGTTTTCGTCCACGACTACGAGCCTATCGGCATCCCCGTCGAAAGCAAAGCCGACATCGGCGCGTAATCTTTTGACCTCCGAGGCTAAATTTTGCGGGCTTAGTGCGCCGCAAGCATCATTAATATTTTTGCCGTTAGGTTCGTCGCCGATGACGATAGTTTCGGCTCCCAGCTCATTAAATACGGTAGGTGCGACCCTGTAGCTTGCTCCGTTTGCGCAATCAAGCACGACGCGAAGCCCGTGCAGTGTCTTTTGCTTCGGAAATGAATTTTTAATATGCACGATATATCTGCCGATGACGTCGTCTACGCGCTTTGCGGCGCCAATTTGCATCATTTTGGTGCGCGCTTCGGCGATTAGATCGTCGCTGAAATAAATTTTTTCGATCTGCGCTTCCTCTTTTTCGTCGAGTTTGAAGCCCTCGCTATTGAAAAATTTAATGCCGTTGTCGTAGTATGGATTGTGGCTCGCGCTTATCATGATGCCCGCGTCGCAGCGCATATCCTCCGTAAGAAAGGCAATCGCAGGAGTAGGCATCGGTCCGATCTGGCGGACGTTGTAGCCTACCGAGGTAAGACCCGCAACGATCGCGGTTTCTATCATGTAGCCGCTTCTGCGGGTATCTTTGCCGACTAAAATCATATTCGTAACGGAATTTTTCCTAAAATAAATTCCCGCTGCCATCGCTACGCGCATAGCAAGCTCGGCGGTTAGAAATTCTCCCGCTTTGCCTCGTACGCCGTCCGTTCCGAAAAGTTTCATTATCAAATCCTTGTATAAAAATCGGCAAATTCTACCAGAAAAAGTTTAATCTTAATAAATTTAAACTATATTTAAATTTTACTTAAATTAAGCGTCGATTAAATATTTTTTACGTATAATTGCAGATTCAAATTTAACCGAAAGGGATGTTATGGCAAATCATAAATCCGCCGAAAAACGCGCGAGACAAACCATAAAAAGAACGGAGCGAAATAGATTTTATCGCACCAGAGTAAAAAATATCACAAAAGCCGTAAGAGAGGCAGTCGAGAGCAAGGATCTAGACGCAGCGACTCAGGCTCTAAAAACGGCTAATGAAAGCTTTCATAGCTTCGTAAGCAGGGGCTTTTTGAAAAAACAGACCGCGAGCAGAAAAGTAAGCCGCCTAGCCAAACTCGTAAATTCTTTAAAAACTGCCGCGTAAGCGCTCCTTACGCATAAAATTTAAATGCTAGCCGATAAACTAAAGCCTTTTTTGGATCGCTACGACGAGCTTTCGCGCATGCTTAGCGATCCCGCAGTTACCGCAGATATCGCTAATATGACGGCGCTATCTAAGGAGCAGCGCAATATCGAGCCGATCAAAGAGGCGGCTAGCGAGTATCTTAAAATTTTAAATCAGATCGAAGAAAACAAAGCCCTGCTAAGCGATGCCGATCTCGGCGAGCTAGCCAAAGAGGAGCTTAAAAGCTTAGAGAGCGAAAAACCGCAACTCGAAGAAAAAATCAAAATTTTACTGCTTCCGAAAGATCCCAACGACGATAAAAATATCTTTTTAGAGATCCGCGCCGGTACAGGCGGCGACGAAGCGGCGCTGTTTGCGGGCGATCTGCTCGGCGCATATCTGCGCTACGCCGATCTTCGCGGATATAAATGCGAGATCGTAAGCACCAGCGAAGGTAGCGTCGGCGGTTATAAAGAAGCTATATTGCTCGTAAAGGGCGCGGGAGCGTATTCGCGGCTGAAATTTGAAGGCGGCACCCACCGCGTGCAGCGCGTCCCAGAAACGGAGAGCCAGGGCAGGGTGCATACCTCTGCAATCACCGTCGCCGTCATGCCGGAGATCGAGGATAGCGAGATACAGATCAATCCGAACGACCTTCGCATCGACGTTATGCGCAGCTCCGGTCACGGCGGGCAGTCCGTAAATACCACCGATAGCGCCGTTCGCATTACTCACATCCCGACCGGTTTAGTCGTCACCAACCAAGACGGCAAGGATCAGCACAAAAACAAAGAGGCGGCGATGAAGGTGCTGAAGGCGCGCCTTTACGATATGCAGGAGCAGGAGCGCTTAGAAAAAGAGCGCAAAGATCGCAAGGATCAGGTGGGCACCGGCGACCGCTCGGGGCGTATCCGCACCTACAACTATCCGCAAAACCGCATCAGCGACCACCGCATAAATTTAACTCTCTACCGCCTGGACGCGATCATGGCGGGCGGTTTGTTCGACGAAATCATCGATCCGCTCATAGCGCACTCTCAAGCCGAAGCGATCGCAAACGCGGGCTATTAAGCCTTTTAAAATTTAAACCTTGCAGCTGCCCGCTTTGCCGAATTTTGCCTCTATTAAAAGCACCAAGATGAAGAAAATTTTTTCGTCGTTAAGCTTCGCAAGCTCGCGCAGGTTTTGATCTGCGCTTATGAGCTTGATACCGTTTGATTTCAAAATCCCAGTGAGCTCGTCCACACCAAAGCCCATTTTACCGGCAATTTCTCTGATATTGTAGGTCTCGATCGCGCCTATGATGCGATCCATATTGCAAAAGCCGGGATTTTTGCGGCTCAAAACCACGTCCAAAAACTCGCCCCATAGCTTTGCGAGCTTCTTTCGCCTCGTGATTATATGCAAGATTGCGACGCAAAGCAGGCCCAATCCTGCAATCTTATGCAGGCTCATCCAGGCCTCGTCATATTCGCCGCGCGCGAAATTTACGCCCGAAAAGCCCAAAATGCAAAGCGCGCAAGCTAGTAGCACGATGAGCGCAAATTTATAAACAATCCCCGCCTTAAGCATCAAATCTCCTTGCTTCGTTTTAAAATTTAGCGACTTCACGCGGAGTGCCTGCAAGCGCTAAGCTGCTGCACCGGTACGCCTCGCCGATCGCCGCTATCGTATCGCCTCGACGTTATTGCGCCGTCCACACCGCTGTTTCACTTATATGCTCCGCGGATCGCCATCATCGTATCGCTGCGTTTGCGCTACTTGCACTGCGCTTTACCTATATACGCATCCTGTTATCGCGGTTGCCATATTGCGTCACGGCGGTGTTTTACACTGCTTGCTGCGCCGTCATGCTATCGCGGTACCCGCTGCACTGCTCTTCGACGATCTGCCGTCACGACCACGCTGCTCGCGCCGCTTTGTACTGCCGATCCGTCGTCGCGGCAGCGTTGTTCGCTTCGATCGTAGCGCCGTTACGATGATGATTTGCCCGAGCGAAGGTTATGTCATACGGCGCCGAGTAGGTACGTATCGCCACTCCGCTTCTCGACTACGGCGTGCCGTCTGCGCCGCCGATGTGTTACGCGCCATCCGACGCACTACCGATTTATCGCGACGCCCGCGCATCGCGCCGCTGCCGCAGCCCGTTCATTTAGCACGCCGTTACTCTACCGATCGCGGCTCGGTTTAAAATTTTATCTAGGCGACGTCTCCTCGGCAGATCATCTTGCGTTTAAATTTTACCGACTTAATTTCGCGCAAAATCGTGATCACGCGCCGTCTACCGACCTCCAAGCCGCTCGCCGCCGCGTAGTCGTATGGCCCATGGCGCCGCCGTGCTGACGACTGCATGTATGGTCCGAGCATACACGGATGCGAGCCTCTACGCCTATGTAGCGAGCGCTAATTACTCATGCGCACAGGCACCGAGCGCTTCGGCAAATTTTATCGCCGCTTAATATAAACGAGTAATTTTAATAAATCTGGATTTAAAAAGATATGAATTTAAAGGCGAAATCCCTGCGGCGTGAAATTTAAAGGGCCGAATTTAAAGCTCTATCGTCCGCTCAAATATGTCCTCAAGCCCCGTTTGATGCACGATCGCTAGCATGCCGAGGCTAGACATATCCGCGCGCAGACCCAGTAGCAGCTCACGCGCCGAGGCGAGATCGAGCGCGGACGTGATCTCGTCCGCGAAAACAAAGCTCGGCTTGTGATAATAAATACGTGCGAAACTGAGCCGCTGCGCCTCTCCGCCGCTTAAAATTTTAACGTAATCGGCGCGCGAGTTTAGCATGCGGGCAAATTTCTCAAGCCCTACGCTGCGTAAAATTTCTAAAAATTCCGCATCGTCTTTGCGCGGCGACTGCGGATAAGCGATAAGCTCCTTTAGACTAAGCGGCGCCAGATAGGGCTTTTGTGGGATAAACATCACGCCCGTGCGCGGCAGGCTGATCTCACCGCGGCCGTATCTCCAAAGACCCGCCGCGTAGCGCAGAGCCGTACTTTTGCCCGCGCCACTCTTGCCTCGCAGCATTATAAACTGCGCGGGCGCGAGCTCAAAGCGTAGATCCTCGATCAGCGGCTCGCCCGCAGGCGTGAAGACCGACAAGCCCTCGCAGCGAGCGGAATTTTCGTCGCTTTGTGTGACGCAAGCACGCAGATTCGCGCTCTCGTCGTCCATGCGCGAGATGAACTCATAGATCCTCTGCACGCTCGCCGCCCACTCCATGATCTGCTTGTAATAGTCCATAAACCACGCAAATCCGTCCTGCACGCTGTAAAACGCCGAGCGCGCCTGCATCATGTCGCCAAAGCTCATCGCGCGCGACAAATACAGCGGCAAGCAGGCAAAGATCGGGATTAAATTCGTGATTTTTAGGTAGCTTGCCGAAAAGCACTCGAGGCGAAATTCCGTATTCATGATGCTGCGCCAGTTTCTCATGATCTCGCCGAAGCTCGCGCGGAAGCGGCCGCGCTCGGCATCCTCTCCGCGCATAAAGGCTACGGCTTCTGCGTTTTCGCGCACGAGCAACAGATCCGAGCGGTAGTCGGCTTCGGCGCGCTGCTTGGCAAAATTTAGCCCCCTAAGCCTGCGCCCGATGAGATGCGTGATCAGCGAGCAAAGCAGCGTATAAAGGAGCGCGACGTAGAGCAAAAAGCCCTCGATCTCAAAGTGCATGCCGAAAATTTCAAATTTCAACACCTTCGAGACCTGCCACAAGATCGCAACGAAGGCGATGAGCTTGGCGAGATTGTAGACGAGCGATTTTACGAGATCGACGCTTTTTTGCACGAGCAGCGAGCTGTCCTCGGCGATACGCTGATCGGGGTTGTCTAGCTTTGCGATCGTTTTTGAAATTTCACAATCTGCGCGAGTTTTGGATGAAATTTTATTCTCGCTTGCGCCGCTTTGCCCTGCCGCATTTTGCTCCGCCGCACTCGGTAAAATTTCAAGCCCCTTTGCGTCTCTATGCAAAGCCGCACTGTCCGCCTCGGCTGCGGAACACTCTGCGCGCTCGTTTAAATTTTCATCTAAATTTACGTCGCCGGGTTTTTCTAAATTTGATCCGCCCCTGGCGCTAAAATTTCCATCAAGGCTCGTGCGGTAGAAGTTTGCGTTATGTAGCCATTTGCGCTCCATCATCGCGCTTAGCCGCTCGCGCCAGACGATTACGAGTAGTTTGCGAAGCCAGCTACCGCAGACGATGAAAAGCACGATGAGCGCCGTGTATAGCAAAAACTCGCCCACGAGCGCGGGAATGAGCTCGCCTTTAAGCTCGCTTAGCGCGTCGTAAAAGCGCTTGTCCCACGCGTTCATCAGCACGCTAATCTTGATGATAGCGAGGCTAAAACCAAGCGCGAGCAGCAGCAGTGCCCACAGCTTCGCCGCGCCCTTGCCGAACCAGTGCGGACGTAGAATTTCAAAAAATTGCTTTAGCGTTTTCAAATTTTCTCTTTAAATTTTAAAATTTAGCGCCGGTTGCAGCGAAATTCCGCGAGATTAAATTTGATCCCGCGATCTCGCGAGCGGATTTATGCTCGCAAGTCTGCGCGTTTAATTCGCTTGGAATTTCGCGGGATTAAATCGCGAGATTAAATTTATCGCCCCTGCCCGCGCCCGCGCTAATCAATCGCTAATCAACCAAATCGCAAGTTAAATTTTGATCCCGCGGCTTCGTTTAAATTTTTCTCGTCTCGCCACGCGCGGATTGCGATAAATTTAGCTCACGCGCCTTTGCGTGCTCGCTCCACTCGCAGCTTTGCAAGTACAAAATCCGCGCGAACGAATGCAAAATTTAATCGCGCTCTTGTTATTCGCGCAAAGACCGTCTGCAGACTTCGGCGCACCGGATTGCTCAAGCTTAATGAGCGCCGATCAACTCATGCCTTCATGCAAGCCCCGCTGCGCTCGCGCCGACGCCAACCCGCGCGATCTGAGAGCATAAAGATTTGCGAATACGACTTACTCGCAAATTTTATGCATCCCGCCCAAAGCAAGGCGCGGGCAGACTTTGAGCAAAACGGCGCCTTAATATTTATAATTAAACGTCAGCATAAAATTCCGCGGCTCGCCGTAGTAGTTGTTTTGCCCCGCTACTCTATTATTTTGATTGACGAAGTAGCGCTTGTCGGTTATGTTTTTTACCGATAAATTTAAATTAAAATGCTCATTGTATTCATACGCAGCGTTGGCGTCCCATATCGTGTAGCCGCTCTGTACGGGGATGTCGTTAGCGGGGTAATAAGCGCCCGTCGAGATACTGCGCCTGGTATATTGGTTGTCGGTCTTGCTCTGATAGCGAAATCCGGCGCCCAAAGTGATCTTTTGCTGCGCTACGAGCGGAATTTCGTAGCTGCTGTAGAGCTTAAACATACGCTTAGGGATCCAAGGCTTGGCATTGGCACCCTTACGGTAATCGACGTTGCTTAGCGCTGCAAAACGCCTCTCGTCCTTCATATACTCGCTTTTATTGTAGGTATAGCCTCCGAATACTTTCCACTCATCGGTAATTGCGCCGTTTGCTTCTATGTCAAAGCCTCTGGATCTGACCTTGCCGCTGGCTACCGATCTGCTTAGACCCGTAGCGTCGTAATAATCGTAGTCGGTAACGGCTCTATTTTCCTGCTCGATCTGAAAGAAAGCCACGGTCGTATTTAGCGCGCCGTCGAAAAATTCCGACTTCACGCCCACTTCGGCATTATAGCCTACGATCGGCTCTAGAATTTTTTCGTTTCTATCCCTAGCGGTTTGAGGTTTATAAATTTCGGCATAGCTCGCATATAGCGAATGATCTCTCGAAAAATCCCACGTAAGCCCCACGTAAGGCGTGATCTTGTGTTTTTTAACGATATCGTCTTCGCTGTGGCGGCCCGTGCGATAGTTATCCGTAGCGCTTTCTCGCTTTAGCCTTGAATATCTGCCGCCTACGAGCAGATGCCAATCATCGTTAAAATTATATCTCGTGCCCATCGCAACCATCTGCTGATAAATTTTAGTCGTGTAGTAAAGATTGTAGCAGCGGGTTCCAAGCGCGCATAATGCGGTCGTATCATTCCAATTAGGCTCGTTGTTTATAAGCCCCTTATTAAAGCTCTCATACGTCAATCCCGCTGCGCCGCCGTAAACGTCTCTATCGTGCTGCGCGAATCTCTCCTTCGACGCGGTGGCGTTTATAAAAAAATCATGGCTCTGTCCGAACAGCTCATAGTTTATATCGCTACCTACTTGAAAGCTTAGCTCTTTACTGCCGTTGTCGTATCTGTCATAGCCTATGTATCTGCTCGCAGGATCCCTATCCACTCCGTGCCAGCCGCCGAATTTCAACAAGCTCTCGCTGTGAGTATAGTTTAGTTTGGCGTAAGCCTTGATATTATCGCTAAATTTATGATTTAGTTCCAAAAACGTATTATATTTTTCATAAACCGACCTGCTCCAATCCGATATAAAGGTCGTTCTTTTGCTTAAATTTAACGCGTTGCCGTCCTTGCCCACTACAGGAATGCCGAAAGGATCATAAACGCTTCTTGTCTTTTGATAGATCACGCCGGCTAAAATTTCGCTAAAATCTCCGAGATCAGCTCCCACCATCGCCGATGCCGCGCCACGCTCGGTGCCTTGTAGATCTCTATAAGAGCCCTCCTTGCCGCTTAAACCGATGAGCCGTCCTCGAACCGAGCCGCTTTCGTTTAAGCCGCCCGTTACGTCCACGCTGCCGCGATAATAATCATAGCTGCCCGCGCTTAGCGATAAATTCGCTCCGAGCTCTTTTTGAGGGCGCTTCCTTACTAAATTTATAGTTCCGCCCGGCTCGCCGTTACTCTGCGTAAGACCCGCGACGCCGCGTAAAACTTCGACGCGGTCGTAAAACGCCAAATCCGTGTGCTCCTTAGACTGCCCGTAAAGCCCCTGCGCCGCAAGCGCGGTAGTGGATTGCATGCCGTCTTCTTGGATATTATCGATGTTAAATCCCCTTGAAATCGGCAAACTCATACCGAATCTGCTAGTAGTGGTAATACCCGGTACGTAATTTAGCGCGTCGTCGACCTTAGTAAGGCTCAAATCCTTTATGAGCTGATCGGGCACGACGGAAACGGTTTGAGGCGTCTGGCGGATGCTTAGATCAAGGCCCGTGGCGGTATTCATATTATCGGTCGTATACATTCCCGTGCCCTCGGTAGTGGACAGATCGGCTTTGCCCGTGACATTTATGGTGCCGAGATTATCGCCGTCTGAGCCCTGCAGCGTAGAATTTTCAGCACTACCGCCTTGCGGCGCGGAATTTTGTACAATACCTTTAGTAGCGGGGCTTACGACGGCGTTGCCCTGCGGCGCGGAATTTACAGCGGTAGGGTGGCTTCCAGGCTTTTGCACAGAGCTCTGCGACGACGAAATTTTAGAGGCGGAGCTTGCGGCGGACGAGTTTTGAGAAGCGCTGCTATTTTGCGCCGCAGTAAGCCAAAACGGCGAGCAAAGTAGCGCAAAAGAAAGTAAAATTTTACCCTTTTTCATAAAAATCCTTTTTAGATTTTATAATCTATATCAATTTACTGGCGGGATTATCTTACAATTCTTCTTAAATAATAATAAAATTTTTAATAAACTAAATCATAAAATTATATATGCGATTACTAATTTAACGGAATTTAATAAGATCTATTGACGAATTTTTAAGAAAAATTTATATAAATTTTAAAAAGTATATGAATTTGAAAAACGAAGGATTGAAAAATTTAAAATTCTAAAATTCCGCCGCTTTAAAATAACGTAAGCGACGGAATTTAGCGTTTATCGGCGTTTGGTCTTGCGATTACGATAGCACTAGCACCGGTACAAGCGCATTGTGCAAGATATCCTCGGAGACGCTGCCTAAAAAGAGCTTTTTGAAAAATCCCTTCGTAAAGGCGCCGGTAGCGATGAGATCGAGGTTATTGGCGCGGCGATATTTGATGATCTCATCGGCGGGCACTTCGGCTTGGATGCATTTGAAAGTGGCGTTTTGAGTGCCTAAAATTTCGCGCGCCAGATCCAGCATCCGCTCGCCCTCTGTGGCACCCGCATTGATGTGCAAGACATGCTTATGTGCGCTCGCAAGAAGCTTTGAGCTCTTTATAAACTCAAGTGTGCGTTTCGCCGCGTCAGTACCGTCAAACGCAATGAGCACGGAGTTAATCGGCGAAAATTCTTTATTTACGAGCAGCGACGGCACGTGAAGCTCCTTTATCAGCACGCTTGCGTTAAAGCCTACGTCCTCGTTATTTGAGCCCTTGATACCGAGTACAAAAATTTCGGCTTCGTCCTTGTACTCGGCGATAACGTCGATGAAATCGCCATCTTTGATGATCTTACTCGCCTTTACGCCCGCAGCAGTCGCAGCGCAGATATATTCATCCAGCATCGCTTCGGCTTCTTCGTGGTCTTTCTCCGCATCCACGCCGCCTAATGTGGGACTTCCGTAGCTATTTGCAAGGATATCATTCTCTCCTAGGACGATCCCGCCTGCGGCTAGCCCATAAAAATTCTCGCCAAGCTCCGGGATTTCAACCACGTGAATAAACACGAGCTCGGCACCCAAGGTTTTAGCGACATAAATTCCATAATCTCTAACCGCCGGGGCAAGCGCATTTTGATCGACGCAAGTGATGACCTTTTTCATTTTTCGTCCTTTTAAAGATAAAATTTTGACCGAAATAAGCTTATCAAATTTTGTATAAAAGTTATTTAAATTCGGCAGATTTAAATGCGGTGCGGGCGATTTTGTGAAATTTTAAAGCCGCGTCGTAATGGATTTGTGAGGTGCGGGCGCGCTTGTGGTAAGCTAGCTCAGGCTTGGCGTGACAGCGAGCGAGCAGTTGCAGCACGTAGTAGGCGACTAAAAAGCGTTGCGGACGCGGCATGCAAAAGTACTGCTCGGGCGATTTTGAAATTTATCAAGCCGCTAAAGGCGCGGTTTAAAGCGCCGTTATTGCGGTTAGTAGCCCAAAGATGATCCCCGGGAAATTCGCCGCGGCGAGCGGATAGTCCTTTTTAGGTTTTAAAAGACCGTAGCTAACCCATATCGTGCAGTTTATCGCGGCTGCGAGCGGCTGGAGAAATGGGACTTTGTTGCCGTCTAAATTTGCCATTATGTTCGGCACGTAGGATACGTACATGATGACCGACAGGCATGTGCCCGCCCAACCTAAAATTTGTAAATTTCTTTCGCTCATTGATTTTCCTTTTTAGAAATACGTTTCAAATTTGCAAATGAAACGGAGCGGGATTTTAATACATCAAAGATAAGAAACAAATTAAAAGATGGCTAGAAATAAAATTTGACTTTAAATTTATCGCGGCGACTCCTCGCCTGCTCGCGTCTGCGTAAATTTTAAAGCGGCGTTTGAGGCGCGCATTTTAAAAAAACAAAGAAATTTAAAACGCCGGACAATGGTTGAAATTTAAATTTCAAAGAGATAAAATTTTAAACGACTGAAGCCAAATTTAAGTAAAATTTTGTAGGAAAATTACGATAAAATTTTAAAAATATGAGAAGTAAATTTTATAATTTCACGGACGTTAAAGATAGGAGTGTTTGCCCTAAGTGCGGAGGCGCGCTGCAAGATTATGCCGAGATAGAAAAGTAAAATCAAGCAGAAAAGAATAAAAAGCTTAAAAGATATTATAAATTTGAAAAAGAGCGGCTAAAGGGGGTGCAAAATCGGCGCGACAAGGAATAAAATATTCAAAAGATAGGCGCAATTAAGGCAGAAAATTTTAAAATTACGCATGTATTCACAAGCAATATCATAAGGCGTTATAAATAGAATTCCGATAGAGGAGCAAAAATAAGATGAGAATTTTGACATTAGTATCAGCCATAATTTGGATGGCAATATTTAGCGGTTGCATGAATCCGATACCCAATAAGTTTTTAACAAGCAATAATTATGGATTTATTAGTCAGTGTGCAGGCATTTTCGACTTCGGAGCGGATTATGAAATCGATGATAGCAAAATTTATGCCTTTAAAAAAAACGTGCACCGCACAATTTATATTAAAACAGGGCAAAATTTTATACCTACGCAGATAAACGCAGGGTTGGCAGGACTTGTTCCTATCGAAAGCTGCAACGATAAATGGTGTAAAATTTACTATCCTTGCGACGAAACGGAGTATTTCGTAAAGAAGGACGACATAGTAAAAAGAAAGTACTAGCCGCCGGGTGAAAGAACTTGGCGCGGATTTTAAAATTTCAATACGCGCCAAGTATCCAAGCGCGTATAGCGTAAATTTAAAGCGGCTTGAGAAGCAAATAAAACAAGAAGGATTCAAAAATGAAAAGTATAAAAGGTATTTTTCGTTATCTTTTTCCGGTAAGAGATGGACGAGAACTGTATTGGATTAAAATTCCAAAAGGGCAAAGCGATCGTTTTGGAAAAGAATTTATATTCGAGCCTGAATTGATTGCGAAATCGGACGCGGAAAAACTCGGTATAAAAATAGATCCAAAGCTTTTAAGGGATAAGCGGATTAAATTTCATATACGCGATATGTATTATAAGACATATTATGAGATAACATCTTTCGGTATCGATGAGAGCTATGCCGATTCGCGGCAAATAGATCTTGATTTGGAAGATATAAAACAAATCGTAAAATCGGATGAAGACGATCCCTACTATGTATATAGCTATAGCTTAAACATAGAGCAGATGAGATCTTTTGGGTGCATCGATATGGTTAAGCCCGGTTTTTCATACTTCTTCGAATCCACTGCTGTCCATGAAAGAATAATCAAGGCTCCAAATAGCGGCGATAAAAATATAAAAGGCTGCTATATAAATGTCTTTGATAGCAATACGGAAGCCTTTTACGTGGCGTTATTGGACGTTAAGCTGCCTTTTAGCGAAGTTGCAAAAATAGTCGCTCCGCTGAGCATAGAGTCAAATATCCACTATTCTTATAGCCTCTCCGAAGAGCAGATTATAAAATTGGGATTTCCTGAAATTTTAAAAGAAAATGGCGGCAAAATCGACGCTCAAATATCGGTAGAGATAGTCTAATTTAAAATTTAGCCGTTAAATGGATTAAATAATGCAGCCCAAAATTAGAAATTTGTGTTTATCGTTAGAAAATAGAATTTTAAATCTACATCCTTTTGATCCCGAGCAAGTATGCTGCTGCATAGCGACATGGTTTATGGAAAATAAAATTTTGTTTCTTATGAAAGAATACGACGGTTGCGGCTTGGACGAGCTGTTAAAGTTAAATTTTAAAGATTATCCGACCGAGCTATTGATTTACGGCGACGGAAAAGCGAAGGATATCTTTGGCGCAAAGATTATCAAATCGGACAAATATCGCTTGATAAATAAAATTAGAGCATTGAAAGATCAAAAGAACTTAAGACTGGTCTATGAGGAATTAAACTCGATTGTATTTGATAGTTTGGTAGTTAGCGTGGATTTGGACTTGGCGTGCGAATGTCCGCAATGGTCGCCTAGCGATTATAGAGTTATGTTAAACGAAGCGACGGACGAAATCGTTTTTACCTGCATAAATTGCGGTAAGAAATTTTATCCACATACTCTTACCGAGTGCCAAATAGATTGCGATCTTGCTATTCCTAAACGCGAATATTTTATGAATTAATACTATTTCAATCAATTAACCAAGCTCTAGCGATCAAGCAAGGAGTGGGTGGCAAGGGCTCAAATTATTTAACTCAGTCTAAATTTAACCCGCTCCGGCGCATTAAATTTCACGATCAATTTGTTCCGGGCGCTTGGAGTAGGACATTGCCTAGCTAGGGCGCCCAGGCATCGCCAAGCCCGAGCGCCGTTAAATTTCAAATTTAAAACTGTCCGAAAAGATCGTTCAGTGCCTCGCTGATGCTAGGATGCGTAAAAATTTGATTTTTGAAAAAGTCCGCCTTCGCGCCCAGCGCCATGGCGATCGCCAACTCATTAACGATCTCGTGCGCGTTTACGCAGTGAAGCGCCGCACCTAAAATTTCGCCGCTAGCTGCGTCCACGACCGCTTTCATCATTCCCTCGTCGTGCGCTACGACCTTGGCGCCGGGCACCGCCGCCATCGAAAGCTTCAGCACCTTGATCTCGCGCCCACTCTCTCTTGCCTGCCTCTCGCTAAGGCCGATGCGAGCTAGCGGTGTGCGGGTAAACAGCACGCTTGCATGCGGCGTGCGATTTTTCGTAGTGCGCGCGCCGTCTCCGAAAAGCGCGCTAAAAATGATCCTGAAATCATCCAGGCTCGTGTAGGTAAACATCTCGCCGCCACGCACGTCGCCTGCCGCGTAGATGCCAGCAGTCGAGCTTTGCAGATGCTCATTTGTGATGATATTGCCGTGCGCATCCGTCTGCACCCCCGCAGCGGCTAAATTTAGCTCACCCGTATTCGCGCGACGACCGAGGGCGTATAAAAATGCATCCGCCGCGATCAGCCTGCTCTCGCCCGCGAGGTTAAATTTTAGCTCGCCGTCATTTAAACTCAAAAACTCGCAGCCCTCGATAATCTCCACCCCTTGGGCCTGCAGAGCGGATTTGACGCTGGCGGCCACGTCCTCATCCTCGTTTTTCATAAATTTCGATCGCATCAGCACGCTGACTTTCGAACCGAATCCCGCAAACATCGAAGCAAACTCAAGCCCGATAAATCCGCCGCCGATGATTACTAGATGCTTCGGCAGGATCTTTAAATTTAAAATTTCTTCGCTACTATAAGCGATCTGCGAGCTTACATCAAAGCTAGGCTCGACCTCCCTCGAGCCCGTATTTACGACGATCGTTTCTGCCGAAATTTCACGCGTTTGTCCGTCAGGGCTTAGCACGCGCACGGAATTCGCGCTCGTAAATGAGCCTTCGCCGTCGATTACGTCGATATTCGGGTTACCTTTTAGCATGGCTAAATTTTTCGCCCTCAGCGCCTCTACGAGCTCGTCCTTTTTCTGCATGCTCAGCACGAAATACTCTCCGAGCACGCTGAAATTTACGAAGCCTGCTTCCTTGCTCGCCGTAACTAGCCGCTTGGTCGGGATGCAGCCTACGTTGATGCAGGTGCCGCCGTACATCTGCGGCGAGCGCTCGATGAGAGCGACCTTTTTGCTCAGCGCGGCGGATTTTGCGGCAAGGGTTTTGCCCGCCTTGCCAAAGCCTATTATGATGATATCATAATCCATTTTTTATCCTTTTGATCTAAAATTTCGCGGGATTATAAGAGGTTTTATTAAATTTAAAATCTGAGTGGCGCAAATTTAAAGGCACAGGCAAGAGGCGCGAAATTCCACGACGAAATTCTAACTTCGGCGCAGAATTTAATGCGGAAAATAAAATTTTGGCTCTAATTGTTTTAAAAATTCTGCGCCGATAGAATTAAAATTTTAAGCGCGGGATATGCGGCACTTTATAGCGCTTGGTAACGGATAGAATCAAATTCTAAGCCCCAAACCGCTCATAAAATTTAAAGGCGCGAAAAACGCGGAATTTACGCCGTAAAATTCCGCCATTAGCGTTTTTTTACGCCTAGCAAAAACATATCGATGCGGTCCTTGATTAGCTCGCTCGCTTTGAAATTTAGCTTTTCGTCGAAAAACAGCAGCCTGCTAAAATGCGGCTCTCTAAGTAAAAAGCAAAAATATAGTGCTAGGCTTTTTGCCGTGCGTCCGGGCGCAAACTCGTCCGCATGCGCCGCCAAATACTCATCCAGCGCATTCGGCGAACCTAGCACGCCGCTTTTTAAAAAGATTTTTGGGCTCTCGCTAAGCGCGCCGTTAAAGCCGCTGAAAAGTATCAGTCGGTAGAATTTTATCGCCTCCGGAGCGAAAAGAAACTCCAGATAAATCCCTGCAAACTCCTGCAGATACTCACGCAATTTTAGGTCTTTATTGATTCGCATGCGCTCGTTCATTCGCTCATCAAGCTTTTTACTTTGCAGTTCGATGATGCGCAAAAATAGGCTTTCTTTGTTATCAAAATACTTATAAACCGACGATAGCGAGCCGCCGCTAAGCTCGATGATATCGCTTAAGCTCGTAGCTTCGTAGACTTTGGCTAAAAACAGCTCCAGCGCCGCGTCTAAAATGAGCTTACAGCGAATTTCGGATTTTTTATATTTAGGCGATTCGGGCATTTCGCCTCCTTTGAAATACTAAAATTTTTTGTAAGTGTATAAAAAATATACTTAATTAAGCAACATTATTAGGCTAAAATTCTAAAAGCTCAGCAAAAAATAATTTTGCGCGGCTTTACAAGCGAAGCGAAATTTTATATCGCGCAAGCGCAAGCGAGCGGAATTTATTGCGCGCCGGCTGCGGTAAAGCGGAATCTATCTTTGTAAACGAAGCGTTTAATGCCTATTTTAGGCAAATTTAGCAATAATTACCTAAAACGCTAAAAGGCATCTTTGTATGAAAAAAGTCTCGATCGGCGAAGCAGCCGAAATTTTAGGAATTTCAAAAGAAGCCGTCTACAACCGCATCCGCAGAAATTCCTTGCGCGCCGAGGAAAGCGGCGGCGTACGCTACGTGCTTTTAGATGATGAAATGCAACAAAGCGAACCCGCTTCGCAAGGCTCTACTAAAAGCACACGTACTGGCGGCGGGGCGGGCACTCAAAGCTTCATCGACTATCTCATCAAAGAAATCTCCGAGCTAAAAGTTAAAATCGAAGCACTACAAAGCGATAAGGACAGACTTCACAAAGAAAAAGAGGAAATTTTAATCGCCTCAAAAGAGGAGATTAAGCTGATGTATAAAGAGCGCGACGAGAAGCTCAGGTATTTTTTGTCTTTTTTCGACAAACCGCTACTTTCGAGCAAAAGCCGCGAGACCAAACCCTACGATATCGAAGTCAAAGAAAAAACCTTCGATCGTAGCGAATGGACGAGCCTTGCAAAATTCGTAAAATCGCTCAAACGCAAAAAGCGCCTTAAAGCGCAAAGCCTAATCATCGAAAACATCGGCAAGAGCGAGTTTATCCGCGTCGAGGGAAACGAGCTTTTGATAAATCAAAGCCTAGATATAAAATCACTGAAAGGATCTAAATGAAACTACGCAAAATCGCTAGCTATGCGCTAGTAAGCGGCTTCGGGCTCGTTATGGCGGGCTCGTTAGCGGGCTGCGACGATAGGGGGCAGGAGCAAAATGTCCGTCTGCAAGAAGGCGCGCTCGTGCGACTCGAAGAGGTCGCGCCGGGAAAATATAAAATTTTAGAGGAATTTCCAAGCGAAAAAACCCAGATCATCTTAAGATCGCTCGACGGCACGGAGAGAATTTTAAGCGACGAAGAAACCAAAGTCCTTCTAGCCGAAGAAAACGCTAAAATCGACGCCGGCACTTCAAATTTAACCAATCAAAACGCGCAGCTTAGCAGCGGCGGCATGAGCCTGGGCGAAGCGATCTTGGCAAGCGCTGCAGGCGCCATCATCGGCTCGTGGATCGGCGGCAAGCTGTTTAACAACCCAGCCTACCAAAGCCAGCGCCAAACCGCCTATAAAAGCCCAAGCGCCTACTCCAGAAGCGTCGATAGCTTCAATCAAGCAAAGCAGCAAAACGACAAGGTGCGAAGCGGCAGAAGCGGATTTTTCGGCGGAAGTAAAAGTGGCAAAAGCGGCGGATTTTTCGGCGGCTAAGCGCGCCTTGAAACATACAGCGACTTTGCGCGGCGAGTTTAAATTTAGAGCGTAGAATTTTAAAATTTCCGTGAAATTTAGCATTGATTTGACGCCGATTTTTCAAAAACGCGCGAGGAAGCTCGGCTAAATTTTATCGCTTCTGCCGCGCCCGGTCCACACCGCAAGCGCGCCGTTTAAAATTTAGCCGCACATCTCGCGTGGCTTAAATTTACGCACGATCGTCGCGCATGATCTACGCTAATTAAATTTTGCCTTGCGCGCTTTAAATTTACGCGAAGCCGTATGCGTATCAAAAGCTCGCAAAAGCCGCAAAGATCGCGGCGCAGATGAGTTAAAATTTTAAAAAAAGGATAAAAATGCAACTAAAAAAGATAACGCCGTTAAGCAACGAATATCTCGAAAAGCTCGGCTTTTACTGGCACACGGACGCAGACGAGACCCCTTACGTCAGCGACGAGATCGTGCGCGTGAGCGCTGCGGAGGCGGATGCGTATTACGAAGCGGCGAACGAGCTATATGAGATGTTTGTCGCAGCCGCGCAGCACGTCATCGACAACAACCTCTTCCACGAGCTCGGCATCCCCTTCAACCTCGTAGATCTAATCAAACAAAGCTGGGAAAACGAGGTGCACTGGCACCTATACGGGCGCTTTGATTTCGCAGGCGGGCTGGACGGCAAGCCGATCAAGCTGATAGAATTTAACGCCGACACGCCCACGGCGGTGTTTGAGACGGCGATCATCCAGTGGGCGATGCTCAAAGAAAACGGCATGGACGAGGCGAGCCAGTTCAACGACCTCTACGACGCGCTGCGCGATAATTTCAAGCGGCTCGTGGTGCTTGACGGCGAGCTAAGCGATTTTTCTAAATTTTACGAGGGATGGAAAATTTTATTTAGCAGCGTCGCGGGCAACGTCGAGGATGAAAAGACGACGAAGCTTTTGCAGCAGACCGCGGAGGATGCGGGCTTTAAGACGCGCTTTGCTTACGTGGACGAGGTGGAATTTAACGACGAAGAGGGCGTGTTTTTCGACGGCGAAAACTACGAGTATTGGTTCAAGCTCATCCCTTGGGAGGCGATCGCGATCGAGGAGGGCGAGCTTGCGCTCATCTTAAAAAACATCGTGCAAAATCAAAAGGCGATCATCCTAAACCCCGCATACACGCTACTTTTCCAAAGCAAGGGGATTATGAAAATCCTGTGGGATCTGTATCCGAACCACCCGCTGCTGCTACAAAGCTCCTTTTCGCCGATCATCGGTAAGAAGATGATCAAAAAGCCGTTTTTGGCGCGCGAGGGGGCGAATGTGGCGATTTTCGACGCGGACGGCAAAAAGATAGAGGAAAACGGCGGCGAATACGAAAATCAGAAATTTTTATATCAGGAATTTTACGAGCTAAATAAAGACGAGCGCGCCCAGAGCTACCAAGCGGGGGTATTTTTCGCATACGAAGGCTGCGCGCTGGGCTTCCGCAAGGGCGGCGAGATACTAAACAATCTCTCAAAATTTGTGGGACACTACATCGAGGATGCAAAGTAGTGGCGCGGCAAATTTTAAAAATTTGAGAAATTTTAGGGCGGAGCATTTTGGTGATACATTTCGCGGCAAGGCTATCGCGGCAGTAAATTTTATCGCTGGGCGGCAGCGGAATTTAACGCTAGGAGACTACGGTAAAATTTAACGTAGCGGCGCGACCAGAATTCTGCACGGATAAAATTTTGAGCAGATCAAATTCACGTGAACTAAAATTCCGCGTAGAGCAAGTTTTGCGCGAGCTAAATTTTAAAATTTAAACGCGAGCGGCAGCAGCGATTAAATTTATCTCTCGCTTCGGCGCAAATTGAAATTTTAAATTTAGACGTAGGTTTCAGCGGCGGTAAAATTTAACGCCTGCTTCGGCGCGAAATTAGAATTTTAAAATTTAACGCCCTGCGCGCTGCGAGCATTAAATTTCGCAAGAACAGAATTTGCGATAGTTAAATTTTGCGATAGTAAAATTCCGCTAGAGCAAATTTCCGCAATAACTAAATTTGCAGAGTTAAAATTTGCCGTTTAAGCGCCGTGCTCCGATCGCGCGACGAAATTTAACGGCTAAATTTAACCGCGCAGCCATGGCTTAAATTTTTAAAACGCAAAGGGGAAAATATGAAAATCGTATGTTTGGATGCCGCGACGCTGGGAAGCGACGCCGATCTTAGCGAGATCGCGAGCTTAGGCGAGTTTGAAAGCTACGAGATGACCGAGCCCGCGCAAACCGCGCAGCGCCTAGCTGGTGCCGACGTCGTCATCACCAACAAAGCCCTAATCACGGATGAGATCATGGCGCAAACCGCGCTTAAGCTGATCTGCGTCAGCGCCACGGGTACGAATAATATCGACATGCAGGCCGCGCAGGCTCGCGGCATCGCGGTGAAAAACGTGGCTGGCTATTCGACGCAAAGCGTCGTGCAGCAGACCTTCGCGTCGCTGTTCGCGCTAACCAATGCGCTCGGATACTACGCGGATTACGGCAGCAGCGGCAAATGGTGCGAGAGCGAAATTTTTACCCACATTGACGCGCCGATCAGCGAAATTTACGGCAAAGAATTCGGCGTCATCGGGCTTGGACAGATCGGCGCAAAGGTCGCCCGCATCGCCGCCGCATTCGGCGCGAATGTGAGATACTACTCCACCGGCGGCGCGAACGACAACGGCGAGTTTGCCAGAGTGAGTCTGGACGCGCTTTTGAGAGCATGCGACATCATCTCGATCCACGCTCCGCTAAATGAAAAAACGGCGGAGTTGATCGGCGAGGCGGAGCTTGCGAAGATGAAAGAGGGGGCGATCTTGATGAATTTCGGCCGCGGCGGCATCGTGGATGAGGACGCGCTGGCTCGCGCCGTGGATGAGCGAGGCCTGCGCACGGCACTTGATGTGCTGCAAACAGAGCCGATGAGAGCAGATCATCCGCTGCTGCGTGTGAAAAATCGCCGCAATGTCGTCATCACGCCTCACATCGCATGGGCGAGCGTCGAGGCTCGCAAACGGCTGATAAAGATGATCGCACAGAATATTAGGGATTTTATGAGCGGTAAATGAATGCAGTTAAAACGCCGAAGCAAATTTAACAAGATCAAGATGCGGCGCAAGACTCACAAAGACTCTGCACATAGTATTTCAAAGCGCTACACATAAAATTTTATTAACTGAAAAGAAGCGATGCCGCTTCGGATAAAATTTTAAATTTACGCCGCTGACAAGCTATCTCTCCGCTTTGAATTCATAGATTTATCTTTTCTTGCCAATTCTTTTTATGCTCATCCAAAACCCCGTAACTATAAAAAATAACACAGAAATCGCCGCTACGCAGAACAAGAACTTGCCCGCCTCGCCAAAGATATAGCCCGAATGCACGCTCAAAACGGCTTTATGTATAGCAAACGGGCGCGGCATGGTGCTTTTCGCATCATCATAGCGAGCATGCCGCAAGATGCCCTTTTTAACGTTTACGCTCATCGTGTTCATATGCTCTTCGCCCTCTTCGCCTTTATCGAAATAAAAGATCATAAAATTTTCTCCATCTTTTTGGGCGATGATGTTAAAGAATTCGTAGTTCTCACCGCGTTCACTCTTAAAAATATCAAATGCCGTCTGCAAATTTAAAATTTTATCTTCATCCTCAAGCGAAAATCCTCGCACTTCGGTAAAACTCGTTTTCCTAAAAATTTCCTTTTCCCCTAGCGCTCTGTTGGTGATTTTGGCTATCCAATCATACGACCAATAAAGCCCACTAGCGCTTATCGTAAGCAAAACGGGCAGCAGCAAAACTCCGACCGCGCCATGCAAGCTATATAAAAACGCATAACCTCTCGCTTTAAAATTTATCCTAAATGCGCGTAAAATTTTCCCTCTAAAACTAGGATAATAGATCACCACGCCTGAAATTAAGACCAAAATAAACATAATCGTGCTAAGCGCCACGATATTTTTGCCTATTAGCCGCAGAGTTTCGTTTTTACTTAACCCAAAACCTAGATTAGTATGTAGATTTAGCGCTACGCCGATAAACGTATCGCCTATGTTTTCCGAAGTAATTTCGCCGCTATAAGGATCTATAAAATATGATTTAAACTCGCCGCCAGAATCTGTACCAGAAAGCCTAATCGCTTCGTTTTTGTTTTGAGGAATCCTATAATAACTGAGCGTAAAACCGGGCTTGACTTTTCTGAAAATATTTAAAATTTCGGCGGGCTTAAGAGCGTCTTTTCCGCTCGGGCTCACGAAAGATTTGCTTTGATTTAACGCATCTATAATCTCGTCGTGATACGAGATAATAGCGCCACTAAGGGCTACGATTAAGATCGGCACGCAGCATATAAGCGTCAAAATAAGGTGGACATTGAACCAAAATTTTTTCCTTTTTAGAATCGCCATTAATTTCCTTAAATTTTAAATCCGCGGACGAAATTTTATGCGTCGCGAATTTAAAAGTTCACGTTAAATCCAACCTGCGCCTTCATCCCGTCTACGACCATCATTTGATAATTTCCCGAGCGCGTTAGTACGAATTCGTTGAATATGTTATAAAGCGTAAAATTTAAACTTGCGTCTTTTGTGAGCTTATAGCTCGCACCCAGATCAAAAAGCGTGTATGAGCGGATATCCTCATCGTAGCTTAGGCTATCGCGCGTCCTACTATAATAATTTATTTGCGACCATAAGTTTAGCTTGGAGCTTACGTCGTAATCAAATCCTAGCTTTACCGAATGGATTGGAAAATTATTTAAGGTTTTACCCTTCTCGCTACCCGTTTTTTGCTCGGATTTCGTATAGGTGTAGTTTGCATGTAGCTTCAAATTATCTAAAATTTGATAATCGTTACTTAGCTCTAGACCCCTAACCTCGGCTTCCCCGATATTTATAGTATCCCAAATACCGCGCCTGTAAGTTTTGCCGTTATGCACGCAAGGATTTCCCGGTCTTGGACGGCAAATCAATTTCGTAGAAATTCCATCTTTGATTTCAGTATAAAACGCGGTAGCGCTAAAGTTAAATTTATCGTTATCGTCGTAAGAAAACCCGCCTTCGTAGCTTATGCTGCTTTCAGGCTTTAAAGAGCTTCTGCCTATCTGCGCTCCCTGGCCTCCTGCAAACGGCGAGGCAAGGCCCTCGCTACGCTGCTTAATATCCGGAGTTAAATATCCCGTCGAAACGCCACCTTTAATAGAAAAACTTTCGTTTAAATGATAAACGGCATAAGCGCGCGGCGATATATGGCCGCCGTAGTCCTTATCGCGATTATATCTGATTCCGCCGGTTAGCGTTAAATCATCAGTTAGATAAAAATCATCCTCGCCGTAGATCGAATAATCCCATCTTTTGACGTTTGCCTCATCTGCGATAGTGGCGGCTTCGTTTAATCTCTCGCTTCGGTATTGCACGCCCAAACTCAAAGCATTTGAATCGAAAAAATATGAGCCTTTAGAATTTAGCGTAGTCGTTCTAAGACGCAGATCCTGGTCGCCGCTTTCTTTCATGCTATCGTAATTTGCATAGCTATCTATCATAAACTTATCGTATTTTCCCTGATGAGACAGGCTTGCGGTGTAGCCCTTCATATCCTCTTTCGCAATATCGGTATTGCCTCCCCAGGCTGTTCGCGTACGCCCGTATGTACGCCTAAATTTATTATTTACTTTACGATAATCAAGCGCTACCTCATCGTTTTGCGTTACGTTATACATCAGTTTTGCGCCCATATTCGTCTCTTCATTATTTCTATTCGCATAAGGCTCCTTGTCCTCTATCTTTTCAAAAAATCTGCCGTAAAGTGCGATACCTAGTACGTCCGGGACGATAGCTCCGTTTAGATAAAAACCCGTTTGATAATCACCTTTTATTTGCGATTTTTTAGCGAAAGTATAGTATCCGTTTACATTGCCGCTAAGCTCATTTGAAAAGCCTTTGGTGATGATATTTATTACTCCGCCCATCGCATCGCTGCCGTAAAGCGAGCTCATAGGACCGCGGATGACCTCTATGCGCTCTATCGCATTTGCGGGAGGCAAGAAATTCTGACTGCTACCAATACTTCTTATTCCTTTATAAGCACTATCGCTGGTCGCAGGCTTGCCGTCGATTAAAATTTTTGTATACTTTTGAGATAGACCTCTTAGGCTTATGCCTTTTCTAGATGCAGCACCTAGCGTTGCGGTAAAGGCACTCGGCAAATCCTCTACCATTGCGGAGATATCTTGATAGTTACGCTTTTGTATCTCTTTTTGCGTAAGAACGGAGATAGAAGCGGGGGCGTCTTGGATATTTTGCCGATAGCCCGTAGCACTGACTACGGTAATTTCACCCAAATTTACGCTTTTGCCTTGTTTTTCTATCTCGCCCGATATTCCGGCTGTCGCTATAACAGCAATCAGCGATAATTTATATATTGCGCGCACAAACGCTCCTTTTCTTATTAAAATTTAAACTCATTTTACTATAATAAGATATGCATTATCAAGAAATACTAAACGGCACAGGGATTATTTTAAACGCTAAAGGGATAAGATGAGTAAAGAGATAAGTTTAGATGATTTTTTACAAAAAATATCTAACGACATTGAGCCGTCCAAGCAATGCAGGTATAGCAAAACCGAGCTTAAAAGCGAAAGTATAAAATTCAACTTTAGCTCTTTTTATACGGGCGGAGAGATAGGATATTATAGCAGCGATATAATTTGCAGAGATTTTCTTTTGCATCGCCACGAGCGAGGTAGCCGCTATTCATTTTTATTTTTCAATACGGGCGAAAATCCTATCTGCTTCAGATCGGATAAAGATCAATTCGTTTTGAATAAAGGTGAGTTTTGGCTCGGAACTATGCAAAGCAAATTGTGTGGCGTTCACGAGCTTGAAAATAAACACTATAAAAGCTCCTGCATAGCGCTTAGCACCGCTTTTGCAAATGAGTTGGGAATTTTAAAAAATTTGAATTTAGATCAAGCCGTTTGCATGAAAAAATTTAAAACAAGCGCCGTGCAAAATATCATCCTCAAAGAGATCGAAAATGCCGCGATATACGATGGCAAAATGCGAGAAATTTTTATGGAAAGTAAAATTTTAGAGATGCTTTATAGAAGTTTTTATAAATTTAATAAGCCTGAAAATACGCTTAGTCTTGATGAAAATCGCATAAAAACAGTCCAAAAAGCAAAGAAAATATTACTTGAAAATATGCAAAATCCACCTAGCATTAAAGAGCTTGCTCATCTTTGCGCTACGAACGAATTTGCACTAAAAAGGGACTTTAAAGCATATTTCGGCACGAGCGTTTATGCGATGCTGACAAATGAGCGGCTTGAGATTGCAAAAGAGCTATTAAGTCTAGATCAAATCAGCGTAAACGAAGCCGCCAAAATGGTCGGATACAATAATTTATCGCATTTTTCTAAAATTTTTAGGGCTAAATTTAATATATTGCCGATGCAACTGAAAAAGGATATAAAATTTTACTACTCGGATTAGAATTTTGCACGACCGATTATCTTTTAGAAGCCACACTCTTTCGCAACCGCATATCAAAATCTCATAAAATTTTATATCGCAACCGGACCTGCAAAAATACGGAATTTAAATTATAAATGCCGCCGAAATCTTGGCGGCAAAAGCGAGCTGCGATCAAATATCGCAGCTACGGGTATGTTCAGATGTCAAAGGGCGCCTTAAAATTTTAAATACGTCTAAATTTAAAACAGGCTATAAACCTCATCGAGCGTGAAGTGCTTTTTATCGATCTTACCGCCGTAGTATGGCTTGATATCCTCGTCAAAAGCCTTATGGAAAAATTTCGCTTTATACATTTTTACCAGGCTGCTATTGACGGCATCAAGCAGCTCAGTATTGCCCTTAGATAGGGCGACGGCGATATAATCTACCTTGCCGAGGTTGATGATTTTTGCATCAAGCGCGGCGTCGTTTCTAGCGTATCCGAGTACGACCGTATTATCGTCGGCAAAGCCTATACCCTCGCCAGCCTTTAGTCTAGCGACGCATTCATTCGCATCGGCACATGTCGCAATCTCATAGCCCGCGTTTTTAAAATGCTCCTCGGCAGTTGTGCCTTTAACGCTTAGAATTTTTTTATGCGCGATCTGATCAATTCTTGAAATATTATCATCCTTACGACTTAGCACGCCGATCTGCACTGAATAATACGGGTAAGAAAAATCGACTTTCTGAACGCGGTCTTTTGTGACGGTAAGCTTGGATATGATGAGATCGACTTTGTTTTGCTCCAGCGAGGGAACGCGATCTTTAGATGCTACGGAGATAAAGTCGATTTTGATCTTTTTATTGCCGAATAGATTTTTAACTAGCTCGTTTGCCAAGTCAACCTCAAAGCCCTTCAGCGTGCCGTTATCATCGAAGCTAAACGGGGGCTGGGAATCTTGCAAGCCTATGCGAATTTCGCCCGCTTGCTTGATATCTGCTAGGGAATTAGCGCAAAGCGCGCCAGCACCTAGCAAAATACTTAGTAGAATTTTTTTCATATTTCGTCCTTTTAATCAAAACATTTTATAAAGATCATCTAACAAGAAATATTTTTTCTCAGCCTTTCCCTTGTAAAAAGGATCAATGCTGTCGTTGAAAATTTTCTTGAAAAAGCCGTTTTTGCTGAGCTTGACAAGCCCGTCATTTAGAGCGTTTAGTAAGTCATCGTTGCCTTTTTGCACCGCGATAGCTAAAAAGTCCGTCGTGCCTAAATTCTTGATATTTACCTCTACCTTGCGATCTACAACCGAATAGCCCAAAACTACCATATTATCGTCTGCATAACCGCTGCCGCGACCGGATTTTAGCGCTCGGAAACATTCGCTAGAACTAGCGCATGAGATAACCTTAAATCCTTCCTTGTTAAAATAATCAAACGCCGTAGTGCCGGGCTCTGCTAAAATTTCTTTATCTTGTAAATCGTCTACGGTTTTTATATTATCATCGGTGCGGGTTAGCACGCCGATATTTACGCTAAAGTAGGGATTTGAAAAATCCACTAGCTTCTCGCGCTCTTTCGTAACCGTGATGGCTGCGATATCCAAATCGACCTTGTTATCTTGCACGGCTGTGATACGGTCGTTGCCTAGAGTTACAACATATTCGATTTTGCCGCCCTTATCGCCGAAAATTTCCTTTGAAAGCTCTTCAATAAGCGAAATTTCAAAACCGCTGTATTTGCCGTCCTCGGAGACGCTAAGCGGCGGCAGTGAGCCGTCTATTCCGATACGAATGAGCCCTTTTTCTTTGATCTGCGCTAAAGAGTTAGCAAATAACGAACACGAAGCGATTAACAACGCAAATATAATCTTTTTCATAAAATTCCTTTAAATTTTACTAAAATTCCGCAAGCGAATAGAATTTCATCCATCGCCACTTTAAATCAAAACAAGCTGTAAAGATCGTCCAGCAAGAAATACTTTTTATCAATGGTGCCTTTATAAAAAGGCTCAATACTCTCATCAAAAATTTTTGTAAAAAAACCCTTTTTACTTAGCTCAATTAGTCCCGCATTTACCGCGTTAAGCAGCTCAGTATTGCCCTTTTGCACCGCGATGGCCAGGAAGTCCGTCGAGCCTAAATTCTTGATATTTACCTCAACCTTGTAATCGACTACGGCATAAGCAAATACAAGTAGATTATCATCGCCGTATCCGTCGCCCTTACCCGATTTTAGGTCATTAAAGCATTCATTCGCGCTCGCACACGGTACTACGTTATAGCCCTGTTTCGTAAAGTAATCAAACACAGTAGTGCCGGGCTGCGCCAGTATAGTCTTTCCGTTTAGATCGGAGACCTTTCTGATATTATCGTCGCTACGAGTTAGCACGCCGATATTTACGCTAAAGTATGGATCGGAGAAATCTACCAGCTTCTCGCGCTCTTTCGTAACCGAGATTAGTGCGATATCCAAATCAACTCTGTTATCCTGTACCGCTTTTATGCGGTCATCACCTACCGTTACGACATATTGTATCTTGCTGCCTTTATCACCGAAAATTTCTTTAACAAGCCCTTCGATCAAGAGTATCTCAAACCCGCTATATTCGCCAGCTTTAGCGACGCTAAACGGCGGAGACGAGCCATCTATACCGATTCGAATAACCCCTTTTTCTTTGATTTGAGTCAAAGTGTTGCTAAGAAGCGAACACGCAGCCAGCATCAACGCCAAGATTATCTTTTTCATAGCGTCCCCCTTTTTTTAAAATTACAGCAAGCTATAAAGATCGTCCAGCAAGAAATACTTTTTCTCTGCAGTTCCTTTGTAGTAAGGCTCGATAAAATTATCGAACGAATTTTTGAAAAAGCCCTCTTTGCTTAGCTTGATTAGCTCGCCGTTTAGAAAATCCAAAAGCTCCGAATTGCCCTTTTTCACGCCGATGGCTAAGAAATCCGAAGTGCCTAAATTCTTGATATTTACTTCAACCTTTTTATCTAATACCGGATAAGCCAGCACGACTAAGTTATCATCGGCATACCCGTCGCCCTGTCCAGCTTTTAGCGCCTTGTAGCAAGCGTTTGCGTTATCGCATCTAGCGATATTATAGCCTTGCTTTTCAAAGTATGTTTCTGCAGTACCGCCGCTAAGAACTAAAATAGTTTTATCTTGCAATTCATTTAAAGATTTAATCTTATCTTCAACGCGGGTCAAAATGCCTATATTGACGCTAAAATACGGGGTCGTAAAATCTACCTGCTTCTCGCGCTCCGGAGTTACGGTAAGAGTTGCGATAACCGCATCCACCTTATCTTCTTGTAGGAATTTTATACGCTGATTTGCAAGCACGGAGGTAAACTCCACCTTTCCGCCCGATGGAAGCATATCTTTAGCGATAGCATTTGCCATATCGACCTCAAAGCCCTGATGCACGCCGTCTTCTATCTTGCTAAACGGCGGTTGTGCGTCATAAACGCCTATTCTAAGTACTCCGCTACTTTTGATCTCGGAGAGCGATCTTGCGCAAAGCGCGCTACTGGCCAAAGCTGCGACGAGCAGACCTAAGAGAAATTTCTTCATCCTTTTTTCCTTTCTCATAAATAATTTCAAAACTATTGCCGCGGCTACGGAAAACCTCGAAATCCCGCCCGAATGGCAAGCAGACATTAAATTCGCCCGCGGGCGAAAAGCAATTTTAGCTTTTTATATCTTTAATGATTATTAAATAGTAAGTAAAGTCGCCAAATAAATTCGCTTTTTCATTGTTTGCTTCAATTTTGCGCGAGTTTTTTAGAATTCTTATCCGCGTCCTAGCGGTAAAATTTAAAATTTTTAAAATTTTGCAAAATTTTAAAGCTGCAGAATTGGGCGAGATATTTTATGAGCGCTTTAAAACTCGCGATGAAATTTTAAAATTTTATAAGATCAAATCTTGCAGGTTGCATTTGGTAAAACAGCACAAGAAAGTAGTGTAATTTTAAAATTTCGTGCTTTGGTGCAGACATAGTGGAATTTAAAATTCTTAAATCCCTACGCCCGCTCGATAAATTGGAATTTTAAAATTTTTAGCAAGCGTCATATTCTAAAAGCAAGCAAAATTAAATCTGTGCCACGCTGCAGAATTTCGCGATAAAAGCGTGCCGCCAGCGCTAAATTTTGCGCTATAAATCATACTACAAACATCAGCTTGGCGCAAAGCACGATGATGAAGCCGAAAGTAAGCGCGATTTTATGGATGTTCGTTCGCAAAAACTCCGGCGCGGGCCTTCCCATCGCGCGGCAGCTTAAATTTATCGCTACGCACACGGCGATGATGAGCGCGAGCGTGACTTTTAGCATAAAGATTTTTTGAAGCGGCGTGCCGAAATACCCGCCGTTAGCGCTTCCGACCCAGCGGCTCATCATCATTCCGCCGGTAATTATCAATGTAAAAAGGCAAACCGGCATGATCTTAATCGCGCGCGAGCCGATCACCTTTTTAACGCGCTCAAAATCCGCGCCCAGCACGCCTTTGAGCCGCGAAAAAATCACGACGTCGAAAAATATGTAGCCTAAAAAGATAATGGCGCAGATGAGATGCACGATCTGCACGTAAGGATAAATTTGCTCCACCACCGCTCCTTGCTATGAAATTTCGCCCATTTTATGCGAAATTTCAAATTTTAGCAATGATTTTCATCAACGCACCGCGAGCGGTTAAATTTAAGCCGATCGTGCGAGCAGCGCAGATAAATTTTCGCAAAATCACGCAGTCAAATTTAAAAGCAAAGCCGCGCAGCTAAATTTAAAAATGGACGCGCCCATAAATTTATAAATTTATGGGCGCCGCAGCACGGTTAAATTTTATAAAATTTCAAAGCATCATCGAAAAGATTATGCCAAATATGATTAGCGGGATATTAAAGAAAATAAAGGTCGGCACGCAGGTATCCCACATATGGCTATGCCCGCCGTCGATATTCAGCCCCACGGTAGGCCCGAGCGTGCTATCGCTCGCAGGCGAGCCCGCATCGCCGATACCCGCAGCCACGCCGATGATAAAGATCGTCGCTGCAGTGCTAAAGCCCAGCTGCGCGGCTAGCGGACAGTATATCGTAGCGATGATGGGGATCGTGCCGAAGCTCGAGCCGATACCCATCGTCACGAGCAGTCCGATGCCGATCATCAACAGCGCGCCGCCTAGCTTGCCGCCGCTTAAAGTGCTCGCTACGTGCACCAGCTCGTTCACGCCGCCGGTTTCTTTTAAGATCGTGCCGTATCCTGCGGCGATCAGCATCAAAAACGCGATATAGCCCATCATATGCACGCCCTCGTCAAATACGTTATCCAGCTTCTTCCACTCGATGCCTTTGCTCGCAAGCATCACTAAAATTCCGCTAAGCGCGGCAAACGGAAGGGATTTGATCCAAATTTGCACCGCGAAGCACACCGCGATGCCCGCTAGAGCGCCCCATTCGCGCATACCCATCTTAAGCTCGCTAAAATGCGCATCCAGGCTCTGTTTGGTTTCGGCGTAGTCTCTCGGCTTGCGGTAGTAGATCACGGCTAGGATGAGGCCCACGAGCATCGGCACTGCGCTGAGCCACATCACGCTTGATATGTCGCCAAGGCTTACCGCGATGCCGTTTGCGTTCATATTTTTTTCGATTAGCCCCATAAAGATAAGTCCAAATCCCAGCGGCAGCGCCATATACGGCGTCTGCAAGCCGAACGTCAGCGCGCACGCTACGGCGCGGCGGTCGATCTTTAGCGAGTTCATGATCTTGACTAACGGCGGGATCAAAATCGGGATAAAGGCTATATGCACGGGGATTAAATTTTGTGAAAAGCACGCAAAAAAGGCGATCGAAAAGATAAAGACGTATTTTTTGTCGCTGATTAAATTTGCTACCGCGCGCACCAAGATCGCCGTTAAGTTGGTCTTTGAGATCGCGCTTGCGATGACGCCTAGCAGCAGATACGAAAGCGCGGTTTCTAAATTTCCGCCCATGCCGAGGCTGCCGGCGTTTTCAGGGTTGCCGTTTATGAATAAATTTATGGCATCGCCCAGCGGGATATTGCTTGAGAGCACGGCGCATATCGTGCCGATTAGGATCGCAAGCATTACGTTGCACCTCAGCAAGCATAGCGCGCACATCACACAGATACTGATAAATACGGGATTAGTAAGCATCTTTTGCCTTTTTTGGAATTTTTGCAATTATATAGAATTTAGGGCTAAATTTTGCTAAAATCGCGCAAAAAATCGGCTAGGACAGCGATGAAATATTTTTACTCCTCTTTTGTAGTAAGCCTAATTGCGCTTGCTATCGCGTTTTATATCGGCGGTGCGGGTGCCGCTTATATCTGCGCGCTTTTGTGCGCACTCGAAATCAGCCTCAGCTTCGACAACGCCGTAGTCAATGCCAAAGTGCTAAAAGATATGGCGCCGGTGTGGCAGAGCAGATTTATCCTCTGGGGTATTCCGATCGCGGTTTTTGGCATGAGGTTTTTATTCCCCGTACTAATCGTCGCGGCTAGCGCGCATCTGGGTCTTTGGGAAACCCTCGTGCTAGCGCTTAAGCAGCCGCAGCGCTACCATGAAATTTTAAGCGAAAACGAAGCGCAAATTTACGTCTTCGGCGGCGCGTTTTTACTGATGGTCTTTTGCGATTTTTTCTTCGATACGCAGCGCGAGCTACACTGGCTAGGCATAATCGAAAATAACGGGCTCGTGCGATTTTTAAAGCGCATTCCAAACGCTCCCACGCTGATCGCTCTAGCCGCGGGGCTCGTGCTGCTTGCTAAAACGGGCTCGGCTACGCTCGGCGCAGCGTATTTCGGCGCGATCTTACTCTATCTACTCATCTCCTGCTTCGACCGCCTTTTCGGCACGGACGGCGTAAAAAACGGCTTTGCGGGCTTTTTATACTTAGAGACCCTGGACGCGAGCTTTAGCTTCGACGGCGTGATCGGCGCGTTTGCGCTAAGCGATAATATCTTCATCATCATGCTAGGTCTTGGCGCTGGCGCGATGTTCGTGCGCTCTATCACGCTGTATCTCATCGCCCGCGGCACGCTGTCGCACTTCGCGTATCTGGAGCACGGCGCGCACTACGCTATCGCGTGTTTGGCGTTTATAATGTTTGCCAAGCTGAAATTTGAAGTAAGCGAGATCATAACCGGCACCGTGGGGATCTTATTCATCGCGCTATCGCTCCTTTCGTCGGTGCTTTACAACCGCCGCAACAAACGTAAACTCATCGAAACGATCGCGGGAAATAACGAGTAAAATTTCATCGCATATCTTGCCGTGCGCGAGATCAAATTTTAAAATTTCAAGCTACTGCCGCAAGCGGTAAAATTTGCTCGCTTGTGCCGCGTTAAATTCTAAGAGACGCCGAATTTCAAAAAGCGCTAAATTTAAAGCCGCGGGCGATGAGATTGAAATTTTACTAAAAGCGTTAAATTTTAAACTGCGAGATGGCGTTTTAAAATTCAAATCAGCGATCGCGCGAGCTCAAGCCTTTATCGCGCAATCTCTGCAGCTCTTCGCCGCCGGGTGGCGGGCTATTTGCGGGCTCACCGCTCTCGCTTGCGCCGCCAAAAAGTTCCTCATTCAAGCGCAGCTCGTCAATGATACCCAGAAGCTGCAAAACTTCGGCCTTTATCCGCTCGGCGTCTTTTGGCGTAGTGCGCGGCGAAAACAGCGCGGCTTCGAAGCGGTTTTTCGCGCCGTTTAAAAATAGATAAAATTTGCCGTCCATAAACGCCGCACTAAGAGCAATCTTGGGCGCAAGCTTAAGCTTCAAAGCTCCGAGACGCTCCATAAAGCTAGGCGTCAAAAGATACCGCGCCTCGATCTTATCGCTTGCGAACACGCGAAATTCCTCGCCGAAAATCACATCGTCCATCAGCTCCTGATCGCCTAAAAATTTTGTGCCTGGCGAGCGGTCCGCGATGATGGTCTGCCCCTTAAATTTCTTATAAAACTCGCACACCAAAACCGAGCCGCTAAAGGCCTGCACGTATTCGCCGAGCCTCCAAGCGTTCCAAAGCGCGATCGCCGACAGCAAAAAAGCCGCAGAAAGATCGCTCTTGGATCTTTGGGATAGCCTTACAAGCTCCATAGACTCGCGCGTTTCATAGATTTTTATCGCCTCACTTAGGCTAAATTTTACCCCTTTATAAACACCGTCTATCTGATCCTCGGCTACGAATTCATTGTTCGGATAGATGCCTGTTTTGCGGAGCTCTTCCTCGTCTATGCCGCTTTGCGGCTCGTATCTAAAGGCGGGATCGATATCTGAAATGATGGCGCGGATGAAGGCGTCTTTGTAAAAGGCGTTGTACTCCCACTTGGCGATGGAATCATCAAAAATCCCCCATACGCAGCTTACCGCAATTATCGGGATCATCGCAGACATCAGCACGGCGGAGGAGTATTCGTTTTGGATCAAGTCGTGGATAAACCAGCCGACGGAAAAAACCGCGATGCATAGCAATAAAATCAACGGTTTTAGAAATTTTATCTTGCACTGCTGCTGCTTTTTTGCCAGTTCCTCTATCGCTCTGTCAATATCCAAAATTTAACTCCAAATTTGATTTGCCGAAATTTTGCCCCTTATTCTACGCTAAATTTTATTAAAATTTCATCCGTTAAGCGAGTTTAAGATTTTTTATGCTATTTTTGAGACCTATTTCGATCAAAAGGCGAGAGATGATAAATTTACCGAAAAATTGCGTGGTTTTTACCTATCCGAAAATGGGCGATAGCGGCAAATTTTTGCCCGCAGAGTTGCGCGGCGCAGCGGGGCTTACGGGCTGCACGCTTCAGTGCAAGGCCTACGAGAGCGCGTTTGCGCAGATAAAAGCCCTCGGCTTTGAGCTTATCGCCGTAGGCAGCATGGGCGAGGCGGGCACGAGCGAGTTTAAGCGCGCTACGGGTGCTACGTTTGAGTTCATAAACGACGAAAAATTCGAGCTTGAAGCGCCGCTTGGGCTCGAGACTTTCACGACCGGCGACGGGAAGAAATTTTACCACCGCCAAACCCTGATTTTTCAGGATGGCAAGGAGATAAAGCGCTTTAGCCGTATCGCTAAGCCCGAGCAGGACGCGCAAAACGTACTCGCGGCGCTAAAGGGCCTATAATCGATCGCTTCGGCGCCGCGCTTTAAATTTTGCGCTCCAAACGCTCTGCGGCACAAGACTAGAATTTAGGGCGGAGCGCATTTCTATTAAATTCAGCATTTTTAATTAAAATGGCGCTAAATTTAACGGAGGCTGGTATGAAAAAATTTCTATTTTTAGCGCTATTTTGCGCCCTTGCAGCAAACTGCGACGAGAGCGCGCGAGTAGATAAAATTTCTGCGGCGGGCAAAGCAGACAAAACAACGAGTATCGGCGAGACCGCCGCGCAAAACGCTCACTTTCTAAAGAGCGGTCAAGCAAGCGCCGGCTCGCAAAGCAGCGCCGATGCAGTCATCCAAACGGACGGAATTTCGCGGGCGGATCTGCAAAGCTGCATCGTAAAAAGCGACGAAGGCTCCTGCGAGCGCATCGCGCGCGGTCTGAAAAGCGGCTGCGAGCGCAAAGATCAGCTGTCGTGCTTTTTCTACGCAGATGCGCTAGGGCGCGGCTTGGGCGTAGAGAAGGACGTCGTGGCGTCGTTTGAGCTTTTTCGAGAGCAGTGCGATGCCGACAGTAGCGAGGCGTGCTACGAGCTGTCGGTCAAATATCTCCAAGGAATCGGCACTCCTCAAAGCTTTGAGCTCTCGGGGCAGGCGCTAGATAAGGCATGCAAAATGCACAACAAGCGCGCCTGCACGGTGCTCGATCTACTGCCGAAAAATTAGCGCGGCAGAGGCAAAGCGCTTCTTTGGGCGGCACAGAATTGCTTTTTAGGGCTAGACCGCGTAGATTGCCGGACGTCTTGCAAATTTCGCCACACGAAAGCTTAAATTTTACAACTCGCACCTAGATGAGCGTGCGATCCGCATCTAAAGGCGCCGATCATCGCGTGGCAGCCCCGTTCTGCTTCGAATGAGCGAGGTTCGGTTTTAAAATTTAAAGTGATTTTCGTGGGTGCGGCGCGATGAAGCAGTAAATCGGGGAGAGCGGCAGATAAACGAAACAAAAGGAGCAGAGATGAAAGCTTTAAAGCTTGCGCTAACGGCGGCGCTGGCGCTTAGTTTGGCAAACGCGGAAGGCAAAGCCAAAGAATTTAAATTTAGCGGCTCAAAAACTAGCGCGCTTTTAGCAAAGTGCGGCAAAAAGGACGCCGCCGCATGCTACGAAGCGGCGATGAGATACGAGCTGGGCGGTCGCGGCGTCGTGCGAAACCGCCTCAAAGCGCAGGGCTTTTTCGCAGACGCCTGCGAGCTCGCCACCCTCGCCGAGCGGAAGCAGGGAAATAAAATGGGCGGCGCAGGCGAGCGCGCGATGAGCAATCTGCGCGAGCGAGCCTGCCTGGGCAACGCCGCGGTGCTGGAGAGTTTCGCGAGCGGGCAATGCCGCAGCCTCGTGATATACGACGAGCTTTGCGAGGACGGCTCGCAGGAGGCGTGCGACAATCTAGCGCAGATGAAGCGCGATGGCTGGGCGCCCAAAGAGAGCTGCAGCGAGGAGATAGTCGCGAAATTCGGCGACGGCAAGTCGCAGAGATGAAATTCCATTCTATTTTGCGACGGTAGAATTTTAAAATTTCGCGAATATAAAATTTGCCGAAATTTTATAGAGCTCGACCGAAAATGGTAACAAGGTGGACTAAATTTTAAATTCTAAAACGCGTTTAAATTTGCGTCGTAAGCGGCGTCGATTTTAGACTCAGCAGAAATTAGAATTTGTGCAACAAGGCTCTTTGAATTACAAATCGTGCGTGACGGCCAGGCTAAAATTTTAAGAACTAGAATTTAAACAAAATCTGCAATCTAGCCGTGATGATATAATTTTTAGAATTTTGCAAGCGTAAAATATCAAAATTTTGCGTATCTACGTCGAACCGCCCTCCCAAAAAAAGCGCGAAATTGGAATTTTAAACTGTCGTCTTGTACGAGGAGGCGATAATTTTAAGCAGCTAGAATTTCAATTAATGCGGATTAAAATCCAAGCGCGGCATGCAAAGGTGGTACTGCAAGCGATGGAATTTCAAATATGGGCTCAAGGCTAGCAAGACGTAGAATTTAAACGCCACGAGCGATAAATTTCAAAACACCCATTTTAAAATTGAGAAGCGGAGATTTAAATTTAAGTGTGGCGAGCGATTAAATTGTAAGGGGTGCTTAAATTCAAATATCGCAGCTCACAAATTATGCGTAAATTTTGCGCCTAAATTCCGCAAGATTTGGTGCGAGATAAGCGTTTAATGATATCGTAGCTAGATCATTAAACCAAGCTTCAATCACGCTAAAACCCTATTTACCGAGCGCTTGTGCAAGCGCGTATTTCAAACCGCCGAAGCAAAAAAAGCCTGATCGAAAGCGTTTGGCGGCGTATATCTCAACCGACCGCGCCTCATATTTTACTTTATAGCCTAGCTCGCGCACGAAATTTAGATTTTGAAATTTCGCGCAAAAATATTATAATTTCGCCCAAATCACGGCTAGGACGGAAAATGAACTCACGCGTGCAAAACGAATATCTAAAATCAAAAATTATGAGCGCCGAGGAAGCCTGCGAGCTGATCCCAAATGGCGCATCGGTGGGCTTTAGCGGCTTTGTTGGGGCGGGCTGCGCACTAGCGCTGCCGCAGGCTCTGGCGCAACGAGCGACAGCGCTGCACGAAAAAGGCGAGCCCTATCAAATCGAAATTTTTACAGGTGCATCGACCGATCCGCTTTTAGACGGAGTTTTGGCAAAAGCAGGTGCCGTGAGCTTTCGCGTGCCGTTTTTTACGGATGCCGATATGCGCCGTGCGATAAATAGTGGTGCCGTGCGATACGCGGACGTGCATCTATCAAGCCTTGCCGCGCAGCTTAAAGCTGGCTTTTTTCCACATCTAAACTTTGCCGTGATCGAAGTAGTGGCGATTAAAGAAGGCGGTGAGCTCGTGCCGTCCACATCGCTAGGCAACAACCAAGCCTGGCTCGATATCGCCGATCGCGTGATTTTAGAAGCGAATTACTATCAGCCGCTTGAGCTGGAGGGCATTCACGACGTTACGGATCTGCGCCTACCGCCGCATGCTGAGGATCTGCCGATCAAGCACGTAGGCGATCGTGTAGGCAGCCCTTATATGCATGTAGATCCTGCCAAAGTAATCGCTGTCATAGAGGCTAGGACGCATGATCGCGTCAATAATTTCACCGCCGTGGATGAAATTTCAAGTGCGATCGGGCGCAATGTCGTAAAATTCTTAAAAAACGAGGAGGCTTGCGGCAGACTTCCCGCAAAGAAGCTACTGCCGCTACAATCGGGCATCGGCAACGTCGCCAACGCCGTGCTTAGTTCGCTACAAAATGCTGGCTACCAAGGGCTGCAATGCTACTCCGAGGTGATCCAAGACGGCATGCTAGATCTCATCAAAAGAGGCGTCGTAGGCACTGCAAGTGCCACGGCGCTATCGCTTAGTCCCGCAGGTGTCGAGGAATTTCAAAAAAGCATCGATTTCTACCGCAAACACATCATACTACGTTCACAAGATGTCTCCAACTCGCCAGCACTCATCAGAAGGCTTGGCGTCGTGTCGATGAATGGCATGCTAGAGGCAGACATCTACGGCAATGTAAACTCCACTAACGTCATGGGCTCGCAGATGAAAAATGGCATCGGCGGTAGCGGTGACTTCGCTCGCAACGGATATTTGTCGCTATTTCTTAGCCCGTCGCTAGCTAAAGGCGGCGCGATTAGCGCTATCGTGCCCTTCGTGAGTCACGTTGATCATACCGAGCACGACACTCAAGTCATCATCACCGAATACGGCATCGCCGATCTGCGCGGTAAATGCCCTCGTGAGCGTGCTCGCGCGATGATAAGCATCGCGCATCCCACTTACCAAGACGCGCTGAGAGATTATTTCGAGCGGGCATGTGCGCAGCCCTGTGCGGGGCATACTCCACACATCTTAAGCGAGGCGCTGTCGTGGCATCAAAGATTTAAAGATACGGGGAGTATGAAGGCTTAGAGCGAATTTGCTCAAGCTAATGCGCTAAAACCTAAAATTTAAGCTCATTCTTGCTGAAGTGGGAAGTTTGCACTTAAAAATTTCGCCTACATTTGAAAGCTCTATCGCTAATTAGAGTAAAGCTCGTTAAAATTTTTATTTTGTAAAGCTCGCGTGAAATGTTATAAAACGAATGGATCGAAATTTGCGCCATAAAATTTTAAAATTTGCAGGCGGGTTTAAGGCGCGGAATTTAAAAGGTTCTTTGTCAATAGTGGGGGGTGTAAAAACACCTCTATCTATTGCAAAGGCGTAAATAAATTTTATATTTGTTAACCCAGTTTTGAATATTACCTTCACTGATTCCTAATTCAATAGAAACTTGATAAGTAGATTTTCCTTTAACAACTTCTAATACACTATTATATTTATCCTCTACTAAAAAACTATTGTTATGAGATTTATGCTTTAATACCTCAATTCCATGTGTTTCTACTAAATTATTCCATATTCTTATGTAGTTACGGAAGTAATATTTGTTGATACCTCTAGGTGTATCAGCCCATTTACCTTGTTTGTATAATTCTATACAGTTCTTTTTAAATTCATAGCTATATTTCATAAAAATACCCTCCTTACTGGTTTGTCCAGTAAAGAGGGTACATATCAAAACCCTTCTCTTTTTCTTTTATAGAACTTTTGCGTTATATACTTCTTCGGGCTTAGCGGCCAATAGTCTTGCTGCCATATCTTTTTTCATCTGAATCAAAGTAGTCTCTTCTTCTTCACTTCTATCTTCTTTTCTTGCTAATTCAACAAATTCTTTTAGTACAAAACCTGGCTTTATGGTTATAACAACTGTTTTATCTCTATACTTGAATTTAAAATAATATCTTCCATGGGGACTTTCTAAGACTTCTTCAGCTTCTTTTAAATTAATATCAACGGAAATTCTACCATCTGTTACGCATCTTGTTACCATTTCAAAAGCATCTAGCCCTCCCGGTCCAGGAAATGCTGTAATAAGATATATCTCTCTTCTTTCTAATAATTTCCCATCATCTAAAAGTGGAAAGGCTCTACTCATGACTTGAAATGCATGAGCTACTCCCCCGGGATAACCTACACCATGATAGTTTAGTAAATTATCAAAGCTATATTCTAATTCATGTCCTTTTTCTAATACTTTTATTTTATCCATGTTTCTTCCTTTCTTGTTAAACTACTTCCTCAATATTGTAGCAACTTCATCATCTGATAATTTGTAATCATATACATATTCAAAGAAATTCTTTAACTCTACTTCCATGTCCATATCTGAAAACAATTGTGGATACTGTATTTTTGCAGCCCATTTAACTGTAAGCGGAGTTTCAACCCCAGGAGGATCCCATCTATAAACACCTATAGGAATTTTGTATACTTGTTTGTTAGCTACAGCTTTAATTGTTGACCAGTTTCTACCTTCCTGCTTATTTTCAATAAAGTCTTCCGGCATTAAGTCTGAATGATTTCCTAAATAAATGATATCAGGGTTCCATACAATCATCTGCTCCATGTCCACTTCAGCAAATTCACCCTTAAGCTCGTGGGCCGGATTATGGGCTCCACTTGGTTTCATCCAATGGTCGTATGCTTTTACAGCTATTTTCATGTCACTATAAAACTCTATAACTTTTGGTTTATCTTCATCTTTTATTTCAGCTAACTTTGATGTTACTTCATTAATTCCTTTGTCCATATATTCAACTAATAAGTCGCCACGTTCTTTCTTTTGAAGTACTTCAGATATTATTTTTATATTTTCTTTTATACTGTCAAATTCTGCCCTCTTTAAAGCTACTACCTTAAGTCCTGCAGCTTCCATTTTTTCAATTTCTTTCTCACTATTCAAATAAATAAACACTACATCCGGTTTTAGCTTCAATAACTCTTCCACGTTAACAACTGAGTTTTTTGAACACCATTTAGTATTCGCATTAGCTAGTTGTGGATACATGTTTTTTAAAACACTTTCTTCAAAAGCTTTAATAGAAGATGGGTTGCATCCTACAATTTTATCTGTCTTTCCATCAATTGCATATATTATAGACGGAAGAGGCTTGTCCACCGTTGCAATTCTTTCCGGTGTTTTTTCAAATTTAATCGTTTTTCCTCTAACATCAGTAACCGAGTATTCGCTTTCTTTTACCTCTTTAACTTCTTGCACTTGACTAGCTTCTTTTTCGCTGCCGTCACAAGCATTTAAAATTAATGCTAGTACTAAAAATAATAATAAACTAATCCTTCTTTTCATTTTTCCTCCTTTGAAAATTATACACTTAGTGGATAAACTCCAAACAAATCTGCAACTTCTTCTCTTAATATATGAGGTCTTTGTCTAAGAGCTTTGCCAACTTCTATCTTTCTTTCTAAATCAACTTGATTAATTCTTTCTTTTAATTTTCCTTCTTGTTCACTCCTTTCTTTAGCAGAGTAAGGTTCTTGATATAGGGTTTTAATAGCTTCATTAATTTCATCTTTTGAATTAAAGGTTCCCAGTACAGAATCTATAAAAGGAAAGGACAGAATATATGCATATGCCGCTTGAACCAAAGTTTGGTCTTCTTTTATACGAATAGCGTTAAATATATCTTCATAAAGCAACAAGTCTCCTGTTGCCAGCGGATTCATAGCTATTGTCCCTATATCTTTTTCATGAGTCTTCATTATTCCTTTTAATCTGTATTTGGAATTAATTATATTAAAGCCCTGTAAACTATAATCAAATTTATACTCCCCAATCATCTCAATTAGTTCTTTATTTTGTAAGTGTGAAGAAAAAGTAATATGCTTAATAAGTCCTTCTTCTCTTGCTTTTTCCATCTCTCTTATAGCTCCATAGTTTTTAGCTCCTCTCCATTCTTCAAAAGATTTTACACCCCAAAGACAAGTAAAGGAGTCAATACAACTTATTCCTAAATTCTTCAAAGAATTTTCAAGATTTTTTCGAAATGTTTTAGAATCTCCGGCATGTGTCTTTGACATAATATAAAATGGTTTTTTATGCTTCTTCATTTCTTTTATGGCTGTACCTAATATAAGTTCTGAACAATTGTTTCCATAAGTATCGCCAGTTTCAAAGAAATTTATTCCTTGTTTATATGCATAGAAGAAATTTTCTGCATGTTTATCTATATCTTGGGGATTCTTTAAGTGATGACTTCCCATAGATATTCTTGAAATTTGTATGCCTGTAGATCCTAATTTTCTATATTCCATTTATTAACCTCCTTCTAACAGTTCTATATGGTTTTATAAGGTGCAACTGTTTTGTATTCAACTTCTTCTGCTTGAAAAATTAAAATTTTAGCTTTGATTTGAAAATACTTTTGTAAGTTATCTTCAGTAATGGCTTTCGAACTTTCATCAAAGGTTGTTTTGTAGTCACTACCGATAAACAAAGTTTTGTCAGATATCTGCAATGCATGACTAGGAAAATGAGTGTTTATTATGCAAGCAGATTTTTTATTTACATTTATATGTTTAATTGCCTCTATGATTCTAATTTGATTCTTCATATCCAGGTTTGACTCCGGTTCATCTAAAATAAGAAGTTTTGGATTAGAAACAAGAGCTCTCGCAATCATAACCATTTGAAGCTCTCCTCCGGATAGCTCATCACAGTATCTATTTGATAGCTTTTCAACTCCTAATTCTTTTAAAGTTTCATAAGCTTTATCATAATCTTCCTTCGTAGGGATATGGAAAAAACTGTTTTCCTTGTCTAAACCCATCACAACCATTTCTAAAACCCCATAACTAAACACACTTTTCTTAACTTGAGGAACATAACTTAAGTTTTCCCATAATTCTTTTTCTGCATATTCATTTATATCTTTGCCGAACAATAAGGCTTTTCCCGTGTCCCATTTTAAAAACCCCATAAGACACCTTAAGAAAGTAGTTTTACCCACCCCATTGGGTCCAAGAATGGACATTATTTCTTCTTCTTTTAAATCAAATGAAATATCTTTTAAAATTTTTCTCTTGCCATATGAAAAAGTACCTTTTTTAACTTGGAGTATCATCTTCTTTCTCCCAAATTTTTTCTAAGTATAGTTATGAATAATGGCGCACCTATAAATGCTGTTAATATTGAAATGGGAATTTCATTGCTTGTAGCTGCTCTTGCAAGGGTATCTATCAGTAATAAATAAATTGCTCCCATAACACAACAAGTTGGAATAAGGTACCTATTATCATTTCCGATAACCATTCTGGCCAAATGGGGAATTATTAAACCTATCCATCCTATAATTCCACATACAGAAACTGTAGTTGCAGTTATCAATGTTGAGAGTAAAATAACCACAATACGTAATTTTTTTACATTAATTCCTAAAGACCTAGCCTCATCAGAATCTAGAGATAAAAGATTCAATTTCCACCTTAATAGAAAGAAGCCGAAAATACAAGGTATTATTATTATTGAACAAATAACAAGGTCTCTATAGGATACACTTGCTAAACTTCCCAGCAACCACATAGTGATAGTTGGAAGCTTATCTTCCGGATCTGCTATATATTTAATAAATGATATTGAAGCATCAAATAGTGACTTTACAATTACTCCGGATAAAACTAACACATACAAATCTGTTCGTTTTTTTACTCTGGATAGGTTTAAAACTATATAAACTGCTAAAAGCCCCAGAAACAAAGAAACATGCTGAGTCACTATCATGTCTAGGGATAATAATATAGATAAAGCCGCCCCAAAACCTGCTCCTGAAGACACCCCTAGTAAGTCCGGGCTAACTAAAGGGTTTGAAAAAACAGTTTGATATGCTGCTCCTGCCAGTGATAGCCCTGCACCTACTAAAACTGCCATAAGTATTCTAGGTAGTCTTATGTCAATTACTACACTAGTTTCATGTACGCCTAAGCCGCTAACATCTCCGGTTATTGTTTTGTATATAATCATAAATGCTTCATAGGGGCT
>NZ_CALJPG010000036.1 GCF_937980635.1 uncultured Campylobacter sp. | reverse complement strand
GCTTGAGCATTTGAAGTTGCTGTTTCATCACCTGCTGAACGAATATTTATCCACCCTGACTTTTATGTTATAATTATATAATAAATTTGATTATAATTATATAATAAATTTGGGTTCTTTGTCAATAGTGGGGGTGTAAAAACACCTCTATCTATTGCAAAGATGAGATTAGAATTTTATCCTCGAAGGCTCCATCGGTTTGCTGTAGAAGTAGCCTTGCATATATTTAATCCCCATCTCTTCTAAGATGATTGAAATTTCGTGGTTTTCTACGTATTCGGCGATGAGCTCGTAGCCCTGCTTGCGCGCGAAGTTAGCGATCGTTTCGACGATGGCGCGCGAGTTTTTGTCGTTTGCGATGTTTTTGATGAGCGCTCCGTCGATCTTTATGTAATCCACATCAAGCGTTAAAATTCTATAGTAGTTGGAGTATCCGCTGCCAAAATCGTCTATCGCGACCTTGCAGCCGTAGTTTTTGGCTACGGCAATGAAGCTACGCAGGCTCTCGTAATCGTCGAATTCCTCGCTTTCTAAAATTTCAATAAACAAATTTGAAGCATTTGGGCTGGATGCGAGCTTGCGCTCTAAAAGCTCCTTGATACCTTCGTTTGCGATGTCAAAATATGAAAGATTTATGCTAAAGCAAGTCCCTGCGAAGCGGTCTAGCAAGCGAAAAGCTTCGTTTATTACGACCTGAGTTAGCGGGATGTAGAGCGAGGTCTGCTTTGCGATGTCGATAAACTCACCAGGGCAGCGCGTCTTGCCCGAGCGGTCGATTAGACGGATTAGAATTTCATATACTAATGGGACATAATCACCGCCCTCGGTGCCGTATGTGTTACCACTAGGATCGCGGTGGGTGATATCAAATATAGGCTGGACGAGTACAAAGACTTGATTTTTCTTGATCGCGTTTTGAATGGTGTTGATCATAATCTGATTTTGCAGATATTTTTCCTCAATCGCATTTGGACGCGAGTAAAAGCCCACATGCTCGTTTTTGCTCTGCGCCTCATACATCGCCATAACCGCCTGAAAGACCCTATTTGCGCCGCCCGCTACGTCGGCGCGCTCGCTTACGCCCATCGTGATATTTAAAGGCGCGGACGCAAAGCCCTCGGTGGTATGGAGATTAAAGACCTTGTCGGTGAAGTATTTATTTATGATCTCCACGTCGCGCGCGACATTTAGTCCCTCGTAAAATAGGCAAAACTCATCCGATTGGATGCGAAAGATACTGGCTTTGATCTCGTGCGATTCGATACACATTGCAAGCGTGCGCGCAAAGGAGCGCAGAATTTCATTTGTCGTCTCCGCCTTGTAAAAAAGCCGCAAATTCGCAAAATTTACGATAGTGATGTAGATCGCTACGCCCGTTTTTTCGGCGTTTATTAGCTCATATAGCGCCGCTTCGTTGCCCTGGCCCGTAAGATGATCGATATAGACTTGATTGTTTAAACTCTCCTTTGCGCTCGCAAGAGCTAGTTTCATAATCTCGCGCTCGCCGATGTCATGAGCGTAAAGCGCATATAGCGGCGGCTTGGATGCAGCGGCGATATTTGCTAGTCTTAAGCTCACGTCGGCTAGTTCGCCGTTTTTACGAAGCAGGCGCGTATCTTTGGCGCTTTTATTTACCATCGCAGGAAGTTCGATCCCCTTATCTTTGGGCATCAAAACTCCAAGATCGCTTCCTTGCAGCTCGCTTTGTTCGTAGCCGCTTAAGCTAAGCGCGCTTTTATTGGTGTATAAAATTTTAAAGCTTTGATCTGCCAAAACTATCGCTTCGCCTGCCTCCTCGCATAGCGCGCGATAGGGCGCGAGGGCGCGTTTACTACGCAAAGCATCGGAATTTATGATGTAAGTAAGCAGTAAAAACGACAAAAACACCGCCGTGTAAAGCATAGTCATTTGCATAAACGAGCCGTAAAATTCCTCGCTAGCGTAAGAAAATCGCTCGCGCAGGCTTGCGAAGCGCTCATTTAGCAACGAGAGATTATCGCTTACGATGATATTTTGCCGCTCGAAATTCCTTAAAATTTGTCGCGCGATTCCTATAAACGCAGCTTCGTCAGGGCTTGACGCATCTGCGCTTTCTAGCGCGCTTTTCAAAGCGGAGATCTCGGAGCGATTTTTATAGTTAAGCCCTAAAATTTGAGAGTAGAGATTTGCTCTTTGCGCATTTGCGCCACTGGATAAAAATTTTTGCTGCAGACTTTGAAAAAGGATTAAATTCTGCGAATTTAAAGCTCCAAGCTCGTCCAAAAGTGAAATTTTATCGCTAAAAGCGCTTCCGATCGCGCGCACATCGCTGCTAAGTCCGATTTTATCAATGATTTTGTCTTTTTGCAGAGCTTGTAGCACCTGATAGATGCCGCGCATATCGGCATTTGCGATCGAAAAGTCCCTTCTTGCGATTTTTGCATCAAATAATATATTTAGGCGATTGTCGGCATTATCGATCAAAGCTAGCTCGCGCGAAATCGTGCTAAATCTCGCTACATCTCTTAGCGACGAGAAATAATTCCCGGCGATGATTATGCCTAATATCATAATCCCCACCATCAAAGCCCACATTATCTTATCTTTCATCCTGCGCCTCCGTCATCTCGCCCTTAAGTGTGGCTAAAAAGCTCATCAAAGCATCAAGCTCCCCATCGCTAAGATCGTATTTTAGCAGATCCTTTGCGATCTGCCGCACCGCAAGACGCAAATCCGTCTGCCCGTTTACGTAAGGCGCGGTTTGCGTGATATTGCGCAAGCTAGGCACGCGGCGCAGCTCAAATCCATCGGAAGTGAGCCTATGCCTAGGCGCATCCTCCTCTTCCGCGCTTGGGCGAATTTTAGTAAAGCTGCCGGTGCCAAGGCTAACGCCGTTATGACATGCCGAACACAGCCGCACAAAAAGCACATATCCGTTATATTCGGCATCATTTAGCTTAACCTCGCCGCGCAAAAACCGATCAAATTTAGAATTTATCGCGGTTTTGGATTTTAAAAATTCCTTTAGCGCATCAATGAAGTTCGCCGTATTCGCCTCGCCGTAAGCACTTTCAAAAGCCTGCTTGTAGGCTAAATTCTTCCTGATAAGCTCTAAAATTCTATCTTCGCTCGCGTCCAGTTCATTCTCGCCAAAAACCGACGCCGCGATCCGCGCTTCAAAGCCCGCGAAATTATAATCGCCCAAGTAGCGATCAAAGTAATAAGAATTTATTAGCGTAGGCACGCGTCCATCGCGCACTGAAGCGCCTGAGTCGTTTAGATAGAAGTTATGGCAGCTCTCGCAGGAGCGGCCTTTGCTGCTAAATCTTACATCGGTAAAAATTTTTGCACCCAGCCGCGCCTTTTGCGGATCATATTTAGGCATCTCAAGCGGCGTAAAAAGATTGCCGCAAAGCCCCAAAAGCGGCGCCAGGCTAAATATAAAACAGCTTAAAGCTCGCTTCAATCTCATCGCTTATCATCCCGCCTTTAGCCCGCTTTTTCAAAATCTCCTCAATCTCGCGCTCGCTAGCCTCCGCGCCGTCCATATGCAGGTGCCACGCGGCGTTTTGCACCGCTTCTTGCAGACTGCGTTTTTGCTCGCGCCTCTCGGTTAAAATTTCGCTTTTAAATTTGATGTCGCGCGCCCCGAGCAGCGCCTCAAACTTTTCGGCGGCGGTAGCAAGTCTTTTAGCTCCTGTGCCGAAGCGCTCAAATAGCGGCGCTAGCATAGACGAATTGCGCTCGCTCGCCCAGTTTAGATAAATTTTTCGCTCGCCCAAAGCCAAAAACGCCTCAAAATCCTCCGTGCTTTTTAGCGCGGGGCTCATCGTAAGAAACGCGATATCAAAAACTGCGGGAATTTTAAAATTTTCGCTCTCGCGGTTTTTGCCTGCAGAATTTTTAAAATTTAAAGCCCACGCTTCTTGAGCTTGCGAGTTTGAAATTTTACTTTGCGATCTCGGATAAATTTTAAAATTTTCGCCCGCCGCGTCTGCAAAGCCATCGCAACTCAGCCGCTCGCAAAACTCCGCGAAGCTTAAATTTAATACGTTTTGCAAAGGGATGCCAAACTCCTCCGCGCTGCGCCTTAGCTCGCGCAGCATCCCCTCCGAGCTATCGATCGCCGTGACCTTGGCGCCCAGCGACGCGAGATACAGCGAGTAAACCCCCGTGCCGGCGCCCACGTCGAGCACGCTTTTACCCGCAAAGCTCACGCCCCAGCCGCGCAGTATCTCAAACACCCGCTTGCCGAAATCGCCCGGCTCGCCGCTAAATTTAGCGTAACTTTCGGACTTTTTATCCCAGCTATTTTCATCTGATTTTTCGCCGATTCTCTCCACCGCTAGCCTTTAAATTTTTTGTAATAATAGCAAAATTTGGCAATTTTTCCGAATTTGGGCTATAATAAATGCTTTCAAAATCTAGGCGAAAGGGCGTTCATGGCGGACGTGACGATAAGAAATTTAAACTTTGCTTACGAAAAACGCGAAATTTTAAAAGATATAAACTTAAGCTACGAGCTGCGCGATTTTTTAGCGATTTTCGGGCCCAACGGCGGCGGCAAAAGCACCCTTTTGAAGCTGCTTTTGGGGCTGCTGCGACCAAGCTCGGGCACGATCGAAATTTTAGGCAGATCGCCCGCGCTTGCCAGGGCGCAAATGGGCTACGTGCCGCAGTTCATCGCGATAAACAAAAGCTTTCCCATAAGCGTGCTCGAAGTCGTTTTAATGGGGCTGATAGATAAGAAAATTTTAGGCTTCTACTCCAAATTCGAGCGCGAGCAAGCCATGCAAGCCTTGGAGCGCGTAGGCATGCAAGACCTTGCAGACTGCCGTATCAGCGAGCTTAGCGGCGGACAAAGACAGCGCGTTTATATAGCGCGGGCGCTGTGCGCGAAGGCTAAAATTTTACTTCTTGATGAGCCGCTAGCGAGCATCGACACGATGGGGCAAGTTCAAATTTACGAGCTTTTAAAATCCCTAAACGAGAGCGGCTGCGGCATAATTCTAATCAGCCACGACGTACAGCTCGCGCTAAACTACGCAAACCGCGCTCTTTACGTCGCAAACGGCTCGGCGCATACTCATGAGATCGATCCGGGAAGCAGGGCGGAATTTTTAGATCACCTGCGACGCGAGCACGGGCACTTCTGCGCCGTCGATCTCGCGCTTAACGAATGCCGCTGCAAGGAGGGCGAAAATGGCTGAAATTCTATCCTATGATTTCATGCGAAATGCCCTACTCGGCGGGCTTTTGGTCAGTATAGTCTGCGGCGTCGTGGGCTCTTTAGTCGTGATAAATCGCATGAGCTTCATAGCAGGCGGCATCGCGCACGGCGCATACGGCGGCATCGGCATCGCGCTATTTTTAGGCATCTCGCCCGTGCTGGGAGCTAGCGTATTTGCGCTGTTTTTGGGGCTGCTCATCGCCTACGTCACGCTGCGAAACACCGAGCGCTTCGACGCCGTAATCGGCGCGATATGGGCGTTTGGGATGGCGCTGGGGATAATCTTCGCCGATCTTACGCCCGGGTACAAATCCGATCTGATGAGCTTTTTATTCGGCTCGATCTTAGCGATAAATCACGAAAATTTAATCTTCATCGGCATTTGCGGCGCGGCATTTGCGGCGCTTACGGCGTGCTTTTACAGGCAGTTTTTAGCGATCAGCTTCGATAAGGAATTCGCCCTGCTGCGCGGAGTAAATACTAGCGTCTTTTACTATGTCCTCGTAGTGATGGCGAGCCTTGCGGTGGTCGCGTCGATTCAGATCGTAGGACTAATCTTGGTAATCTCGCTGATGACGATCCCACCTTTCATCGCCGAAAAAATTTCAAAAAGCCTAGGCTCGATGATGGCGATAAGCTGCGCGCTATCGGCGCTCTTTTGCGCGGCGGGGCTTATTTTGAGCTTTAAGCTCAACCTAACCAGCGGCGCTTCGATAATCCTAGTCGCCTCGGTCTGCTTTTTCGCAAGCTCGATCTTTAGCAAACTTCGCGCCTAAAAGTCCACCCAGTTCGCTAAGCAGGATGCCTGCGAGTATCAGCGCCGCGCCTAAAATTTGAAGCGCGCTTAGCTTTTCGCCGAAAGCATACCCCATAATACCCGCGCTTACGGGCTCCAGCGCGAAAATCAGCACCGTTTTTATCTCGCTTACGCCGCGATTTTGCGCCATCGTTTGGATCACAAACGCCGCGACGGTGGCAAAGATCGAGGTCAAAACCAGCGCGAAAACAAAATCGAAGTTCGGCGAAAAGATCAAATTCCCAAGTACCTTTATCTCGTCTTCAAATTCCGCGTGTGGGACAAAAACTGCCGCGATTAGCGCGCAGACGCAGACGCAGATAAACTGCACGATCACAAAGCCGTAGAGATTGCTTTTGCGCGCGCAGACGCCGGTAAATACGATGTGAAGCGCGTATGCAAACGCCGAAACTAGCGTCAACCGCTCGCCTATGCCAAATCCAACCGCGCCGCTTGCTCCGCTTAAAAAATATAGCCCCAAAAGCGCCACGACCGCACTGCCAAAGGCGCTCGCACCGACCTTTTTACCGAAAAAAGCAAGCATTAAAAAGGGCACGATGACGACATTTAGCCCCAAAATAAACGCCACCGTCGATGATAGCGCATAATCAAGCGCTATGGTCTGGCAGGAAAAATCGCAAAATAGCATCAGCCCGCAAAACACGCCCCGCCCTATCGTGTCGCGGTCAAATTTGACGCCGAAGCGCAGGCAGGCGAGGTAGGTAAAAATGCTCGCCGCCAAAAAGCGCCAAAACAAAAAGCTAAAAACGTCACCGCTATGCAGCGCCCGCTGAACCGGCACGAAAGTGCATCCCCAAACGATCGCTACGAAAAGCAGCCCCAGATCCCACAGCCTGCTAGGCGGAACGGGGTTTTGCACGCGGCTTTGCGCAGAATTGGAATTTTGCCCGAAACTCTGCGCGGAATTCGAGCTTTGCGTGCAGTTTTGCGTAGAGGCAGAATTTTGCGCGGCAGCAGGGCTCTGCGTAGAATCAGAGCTTTGCGCGAAATCGAAATTCTGCGCGAAATTTAAGCTTCTAGCGGAGCTAGAATTCTCTGCCGAATTAGATTTCTTCGCAAAATTCCGCGCCTTAAAATTTTTCAATCTAAAGCTCTGCGGTGCATGAGCGGAGGCTGGATCATTTGCAAGAGTCTCGATAAAATTTTTCTTTAAGCGTCGCGTATGAGCTGCGGCAAGGCTTTTTGCGGGGCTTAAATTTGGATCGTCTACGGCGCTCGCACGGCTTAGCAAACTCGCGCTATTTGCGCCGCTATGAGTGGAATTTTCCGCACAATTTAATATAAAATTTTGTTTGAAATTCTTTGCGGAATTTTCGCGAAGGTTTATTGTGGGGGCTTTTGCGGAATTTAAAGTTTTATTTTCGGCGCAGCTCGGAATTTGCGCGGATTTTAAATTTAGCGCAAGAGTCGCCAAATTTAAAGCAGCTTTTTTTTCTATATTTCTGACGCGCGGGGTGGAATAGAACGCGGCGAGATTGCGCGCAGCAAAACCGACCGAAGCGGGATAAAATTTTAAATTTCTTCTGCTCATAAAATTTAACTCGGCGGCCGCATCTTGAAACTTAAAATTTCTTCTGAGGTTGGGAGCTGGAGCGAAATTTGCCGCGCTGCCGCGCGCTGTATTTTTCGCGCGCTCGCACGTCTGATTTGAGATAAAATTTAAAGCGGATTTCGAATTAAAATTTTCCGCGAGCTCCGAGATAGAATTTTTCATAAATTTAAAGTAAAATTTCGCTGAAATTTTAGTGCGGTCGCGCCTATCTAGCCTTCTTTATCGCGTTTAAAATCGCGCCCGAGTTTTTGCGAAATTCCATTTCGTTTTTGCTTAAAAAATCGAAGCTCTCGTTGATGAGCGCGCTGCTAAACTCGCTACTAAAATCCTCGCCCGGCTCGCGTCCGACGGCACTTTTAAAGCTTTTAGCAAAGCTCGCATCGGCTCCTAGTTCACGTGCCAAAGGGCGAATGATTTCGTAAATTTCATCAAAGGCATTTGTGCGCAGATAGTGGCTGAATAGCACCTCGCCGCTCATTACCGCCTTAGTATCGGCTTCGGACATATCTTTTATTTTAGCGAGTACGAGCTTTTTGATCGGCTCTACGGCAAGACCTAGCTTCTTGCTCGCCAGCCTTTGCATATTCTGCACGGCGATGCTTTTTTTGCCCGCGCGCTCGGTAATGTAGCTAGGCAGATCGAGCTCGTAATCCTGTACGCCAGTGCGTTCGTATTCATTTGCAGCGCGTTTGATCAGAGTGCTTAGTGAGTTTTTAAAATTTTCGCTATCGCCCGCACCCGCGCTAAGCATCACGTCCAGTCCCTTTACGGCGACCTCTTCCCAGCTAGCAGTCGCAAATAGTGGCAATAAACAAAAGATTAATTTTTTAAGCAAAGTTTTTCCCTAATTAAAGATTGATTATTTTATTTCGAAAATTTTAATGTATAATCAACGCTTTTATAATACCAAAAGGGCTGAATATGGAGCTTTTACTCATCGCTTTTGCGCTTGCTATGGACAGCGTCGCGCTTAGCATTTCAAACGGCGCGAAATATCCGAATTTTAAATTTGCGCAGATCGCGCGCGTCGCGTTTTTCTATGCGGCGGCTCAGTTTATAATGCCGTTAGCGGGCTACGCTTTGGGGATAAACTTCGTAAAATTTATCGCGCAAATCGATCACTTCGTCGCGTTTGGAATTTTATCGTTTTTAGGCGTTAAGTTGATCGCGGAATCCCGCCGTGAACAGGATGAGCCCACTCTGCGCTTAAGCACAAAGGAGCTGGTGCTGGGTGCGATCGCTACTAGCATCGACGCGATGGCTGTGGGCGTGACCTTTGCCTTTGGCGAGACAAACATCCTCTACGCCTGTTGCGTGATCGGGCTCGTCTGCTTCGCGCTGTGCGTCGCGGCGTGCTACGCAGGCAAACTAACGGGCGAATATCTGCACTCAAAGGCGCTCGTTTTAGGCGGCGCGATTTTGATCCTAATCGGGGTTAAAATTTTACTCTCGCACCTCGGCGTTATCGATATTTAGCGGCGCGGATATTCAGCGGGCAGATGAGGTAGGCGCGGTTAAAGTACTCTGTCGCGATAGTGGCGTAACGATACGTAATTTTAAAATTTATAAAATTTTAGATTTATAGAATTATAAAAAATTTCGCGGATTTTCTAAGCGGTGGGATTTAAATCCGATTGGGTGCGTGGCGGGAACGAAAATGCGCCGCTTCAATACGGCAAATATATCTAAAGCGCAGATCAAAGTATTTGTCGCGATACTAACGCAGTAGTCGTCAGGCGGAATTTCAAAATTTAAAATTAGGCAGAATTCTAAAATTCCGCCGCATTGTGTTTTCTTAAAATTTCGCAAAAATTTAAAATTTCGTAATCTTAGAATTCCAAAATTTTTAATAACTTTAAAATTTTATTCGCGTTAGCTACCGATTTTAAATCGAATAAAGGCTTTTCATTTTCTACCCATCAGAAGCTTTGAGCTGCCTAGCATCAGCCATTTGGCTTCGCGCGGGTCCATAAAAAGCCCCTGCGTCGTGTCTATGAGCTCGAGCTGCTCATAGCCCTGCTCCTTAAGTCGCGCGATGAAAGCATCCATGTCGCCGTAGTTTCCGCGCGAGAAAAGATCGTGGATCGCGAAGCTGCCGCCCTTTTTAAGCACGCGAAGCGTCTCTAAAAGCAGCGCCTGGCGGTCCTTGCGCATGATGTTGTGATAGACGTAGTTACTTGTAACCGCATCGAAGCTGCCGTCCTCAAAGGGCAGCTGCGTGGCGTCGGCCTGTTCGAAGCTAGTGTTTTGCACCCCTTCGGCGCGCGCGTTGGATTCGCACAGCTGCTTGTTAAAAGACGCGTACTCAAAGCCCCAGCGATCTACGCCTAGCACCGATGCGTGCGGGTTGCGCTTAGCGACGGCGATCGTTAGCGCGCCGCTGCCGCAGCCTACGTCTAGCCCGCGACCGCCCTCAGGCAGATCTACGTATTTTGCCGTGCCCTCTACGATCGCGCGAGAGAGCTGACGCTTGCCGCCGTAATCAAACGCGCGGTACCAAAAGATGCAGTAGATCGTAAAGCCGATCAAAACCAGCGCCGCTGCGCCGAAAAGCCCAGCTAGCACGCCTCTTAGCGCACCGCTAACACCCAAACCGCAAACGCCGAAAATCAAAAATAAAACTAACGCTACGCCCGCACCCGCGGCAAATGACGCGATCATGCCCTTAGGCACCCAGTTTTTATAATCAGGCTTCATCTTCGCTTCTTTTATTAAATTTAATCTCGCGGCGGCAAAGCACGCTGCGGCAAAATTTTAAATTTCGCCCGTAAATTTTAAAGTCCGCAGCTCAAAACCCCGCCTAAATTTAAACGCGCGCTAATAGGCGTATTTAAACTCCACGTAGTAGTTGCGTCCGGGAGCCGGAGTATAGACATCTGCGCGTAAATTTTGGTTGTAATTGTATTCCTCGTCAAAGACGTTTTTGACTCCGGCGCTTATCAAAAACCCACTTGCGAAGCGGTACGCAGCGCCCAGATCCACGATCGTGCGCGAGTCGATCCTATCGTGGTTGGCGTCGTGCGATGATGAGAAATATTTAAAATCGCTCATCAGCGTTAAATTTCTAATCGGCTCGTAATCGACGCCCAAAACGAACTTCGAGCGCTCCACCAACGGAACCTGCTTGCCTTTATTCGCGCCGGATTGGATCTTGGCGTCGACATATGAAAAGGTCTCGCTGAGCTTTAAATTTGAAAGCAGACTTTGCTCCGCATACAGCTCTACGCCCTTGCGGCGCGTCTCGTCGATATTGATGAAATGCCAACCGCTATTAAAGCCGCTACCGAGTAGCTCGTTTACGATCTCGTTTTTCGTATCGGTCCAAAACAGCGTCGCACTTACGTATTGCCCATAGATTAGATCCTTCATGCCGATCTCGTAGGTTTTAAAGGTTTCGGATTTGAGGTTATTAAGCACATAAGGGCCGTTACGACCGAGCTTGTCGATGAGTTGATTAGGACCCGGCGAGATATAGCCGCGCTCAAATTTAAAATATAGATTGCCATCCTTGGAATAATTAAAATTCGGCGTAATCTCAAAAGCGTAGTTGTTTTTATGATCCGTTACGTGCGTGCTTTCTTGAGTATGAAATATGCGCCCCATCCTACGCATCGTCGTAGAGACTTCGCGATCTACTTTGTATTCGGCGCGCTCAAAACGCCCGCCAGCACTAAGCGAAAACAGCTCTGTGAAGTCGTGCTTTTCTAAGGCATAAACCGAGTGCGTCTGTTTTTGCATATCAAAGATCGTAAGTTGCGAAAGGCTCATCATAGGATTCATCGAAGTGGTAAAGTCGATCCTACGGAAGCCCTTATTTTTAAGATAATCATATCCAACTATGAGCTCGTCGTTATCATAGGTAAACTTGCCCTTTAAATTCGCCCCCTCTTTGCGATCTTTCATCACAAAGCCCTTTTGCAAAATTCTAATATCTTGGTAATAAGGCTGTAAATTTGCTTCAAATCTATCGCCGAATTTCACCGCATAATCCAAGTCAAAATTTAGTCGCGTACTTTTGGTAAAGGTCCTCTCACCTCCCTGTTGGCGACGATCCGCTTTAAGCTCGGCAAGCCCTAAACCCGGCACATCATGTGTCCTAGCGCGATAAAAGCTCGGATTAAAAGATAGGCTTTGATCATCTGAAATTTTATAATTTAGTCCGAACGATGTATAGTAGCCTCGCTCTCTTTCGCCCTTACGGTATCCATGCTGATCAAAGCCCTTTATTGCGGTCTTTAGAAATAGATTTTCGCTCACATTACCGCCTACGCCGAAATTTAGATCTTTATAATTATACGACGCGATCTTGGTAGAGACATTGGCGTATGGATATTTTGCGCCCTTTTTTGTGATGATATTTATCACGCCGCCGCTGGTGCCGCTGCCGTAAAGCACGCTACCGCCGCCGGGGATGATCTCCACGCGCTCGATATCCTCAATAGGAACAAGATCGATCGGGATGGTCGTCGGCGTCGTGTCGATCATATTGAGCGCGACTCCGTTAAGAAGGACCTTTACGGAGGTATTGGCTTTCGCACCTTGCCCACGCAAATCAACAGATCTGCCGTTAAAGCTAACCCCCGGCGCCTTTTCTAAAATTTCGCGCAGATTGCGGTAGCCGCGATTTTCCATATCCTCAGCGGTGACAACGGAGACATTGCGAACCTCATTTTTAAGCGTGTCCTCAAAGCCCGTCGCGGTAACTACGATGGTGCCCAGCTTTGTGGCGTTCGCGCCAGAAGCGCTTTTAGAAGCTGCGGGATTTACCGCTTGCGCGCTAGATGCGCTGATATTTGCAGACGTAGCGTTGTTTTCAGCCCCGTTTAGTTGCAATGCGGCACACAAACTTAGCGCGATCGCGGCATTTGAAAGATAAAATTTCTTAAACATCACTCTCCCCTATTTAAAATTAAGATTTTGCGAATGATTTGCAAATGCTATATTATAATTTCTCTTGATTAAATAATAATAAATTTCAAAGATTAAAGATAGATTTTTTAAAATTTAGGCGGAGATTGGATGAAATTTTAATTTCGAGCGTTTTACGTAGCGTGGTAAAATTTTAGTTTTAAATTTAGATTCTTTAGCGGCGTTTGTTTTTAAAACAGCAAATCTGCAAAGTAAATTTAGCTGAAATTTTTAAAATTTTACTCAATCCCTAAAATCATACCCGTCTAAAATGCGCCAAAAGTATTAAACCTATCCTAGTGCTCATTTTTTATTCCTAAGACTTTTTGATTTTGCTTGCGTATCAATTATTTTTTATCATGGCTCACCTTCTTTAGCCACTCTTTTTCAAATTTATAATATCTTTCAAGCTTTTTATTCTTTTCTATTTGATTCCACTTTTCTATCTCGGCATAATCTTGCAGCTCACCTCCGCACTTAGGGCAAACGCTCCTATCTTTAACGTCCGAGAAATTATAAAATTTAAGACACCCTTTGCAGCGCATAAATTTAGGATAATACTTTACGCTTTTTTCAGGGCGAAATGCGAGATATAAAAAGAAAGCGCACGTCGCAAAGCATAAAATTCCTATGATGATACGCAGATATGTGCTTTCAAGCTTTACCGATGCCATAAAGCCGGGTTTTATATCGACTTTTTCCAATAAAGCGGCCGTCAGCCCCCATGCGAAAAAAGCAAAAAAGCCGATTAATGCAAAAATTCTATTTAGCATTTTTATATATTCCTCTATAGCAAATCAAAATTTCATCGCTTTTTAAATTTACGTTTTTTGATCTTCGGAGTTTTAGCGTTTTGCTCGGAGGCGTTTCTTTTCCAGTAGTCGCCGTCATTATACTCCGTAAGCTTTTTGCCGCAGTCCGGGCAAATTTGATCCGTATCCTTGACATCCTCGTATCGGTAAAATTTACCGCAGTCTACACACCACATATACTTCGGATATCTTTTTATGTTCTTTTCAGAGCGAAAGGCGAGGTAAAAAAACAAGATACTAATAAGTAAAACCGAAAATCCCGAGATAAGAAAAGGATATCCGATTTTGCTTTGTATTCCTGCGGGATCTTGCGTTGTAAAAATTTCTATAGATATTATTAAAAGATTTAAGCCTATCAAGGCATTAATCACTCTACCTATTTTTTTGTTTATGAAAATTCCTGCGGAAACAAACAATAAGCCGATGATAAAAATCTTGATAATGTAGACCGGCTCAACTGCGCTCCAGCCCCCGTATTTAAAATACATCTTTCCGCTAAAGCAGCCAAGAATACTTTCAAATACAAAAAATGCGCCCAAAAGTATTAAACCTATCCTAGTGCTCATTTTTTATTCCTATGGCTTTTTTGAGATAGTTGTCATCATGCCGATACAACAGGAGCCGATTCTATCTAACATTTTGCTGCTCCTTTTCGTTATGATCTGCTTTATTTATAACGTTTTGCGCCATACCGTCCGATCCTTTAAATTTTATAGTTTTATCCGTGCTGTCATACGCAAATTTCATTCCGTAATGAACTGCTTATAAGGATCCGGTACCGTCAGATGTTTGGAAAATAGCAATGGCATATATTTGTAAATATCTACCATAACGATCTCTTGATACACATTATCTAGCCGCCAATCTATTTTGTCGTAGTGCTTGTTTTCATCATGCATATCTTCTATAAGGAGATCGCCATTTTTTATACCAAAATTTATAATTAGATCGAGCTCCTCTAGCGTGTATCCCCAATCTATATGGAAAAATTTAAATACTACGGATATGATCCCGTCTCCTTCGATTGCGGAGGATAGTAACTCTACAATGTGCTTTTCTCTCATTGTCGCCTTTTCTTCAGCATAAATTTCTCTTTATCGCTTGGTATCTTTTTAGTTTATAAGTTCCGCCGAGCCCTCCTCAAGCGAATTATGCTCATCCAGATGTATATGCGAATGTTTCGGCACGGAATCTTGCGCTAAAGTAAGCAAATGTCTAGCAAGAGATATAAGTCCGCTTTTATTTGCCCTTATAGTAACTTCGTTTCCTGGGGCATTGACGGAGATCGCGAAGTCCTTTTCCCATTGTAGCCGCAGTCTCTTTTCTGCGCAGTAATCTAATGTTTTTATAACATACTGTCCCATATATCGCTGATACTCCTTTCTAAATTTAATCGGTTGCCGATAAAAATTTATCTCATTGATCGCTTAATCGATCTCATAGTATTTCTGGAAAAATTATATCTAAAATAAAAATGAAAGATGTCGGAATAACTAAATCTAAGACAGGTGCTGTGCGTGAAAAAGAAGTGATTAAAATTTTAAAACAACTTAAGCAGGAATTAAAGAGAAATAGAAAGAAGTGATTATAACTTAAAAGTAGCTTAAGTGGTGGTCCCGATTGGACTCGAACCAACGACTTCCACCATGTCAAGGTGACACTCTACCAACTGAGTTACGGGGCCAAAAAGAAACGGCAGTATATCAAAAAAATCTCTCAATAGCAAGCAAATTTTAACTTTTCGTGAAATTCCGCCGAAATTCTATACAAGATTTCGCCGCGATGTAAAACCCCGTCGAATTCTACGCGAAATTTCACGATATTGCCGAAACCCCGCGCAAAATTCTATCCCGCAACTAAAATTCGCAATCCCACGCGAAATTTCATCCCATTACTAAAATTTCGAATCCCACGCGGAATTTTATCGCGCTTACGCGGTGCTCGCGTGCTTTGCCCCAGCAGCCTATTCTGCCCCGCTTTGTTTTATCTAGTCGTTTTGCTTCACTCCGCCCCGTTTCATTTGCTTGCCTCACTCCGCCTTGCGCCCGCTAAGACGTCCAAATTTTTTCATTCAACTTTAGAATTTTTACGATTTGCAGCATCGCGTCCAGATCTGCCTTGATATCCTTTGCGATGCGAGCATTGAGTATCGGCTGATCCAAGCTCGGCTCGAAACTATCGGTGCCGCGAGCTATCGCGATGTAAATTTTATTTTGCTTGAAGCTCAGCGAAATATCCGATTTCACGAGCTGTTTAAGAGATAAAATTTTCTCCATCAGCGCAGGCGTCAGGACGTACATAGCCGCCACCGTATCGCTTGCGTAAACCGAGAAATTTGCATTGAAATCCGCGTTATCTATCGGAATTTTGCGGTTGCTCCATAGCCCGCGCGGCAGCCCCGAAGGTGGTAAATCTATGCCTGCGGGCGCCGCCACGTCCGAGAAAACAAAAACGTCGGAGCAGATTTTTTTATTAAAATTTGCCACGAAAAAGGGTCCTTCGAAAAATGTGGCGTAATTATTTTTAAAAATAAATGGAATTCCCGTGCCGATGTCCTTTTCCAGCCTTATGTCGCAAAACATAAAATCCACGCCGTCCACGTTCGCGCAAACCAGATCATCCGCGCGAAATCTATCAAATCCGTCAAATATCTCGCTTGCCCTTACCTCTTTTTCCTGAAAAAGCGCGCCCATTTTATACGAAAAGCCCAGACTCTCGATATAAGGCTTGAGATAAAGCTCTTTGTAGCGCATCAAAAATCGCTCGGTTTTGCGCTCAAAAATCCACTCGTAAAATTCGTCCCTCGTACTGATTATTGCTAAAATAGACATGACCAAAAAAGATAAGCTTTCTATGCCAAGATCGAGTTTGGGAAAATCAAGAAAGATGATTATCAATGCGAGCGCAAGCATCGGACCGAAAACCGCAAACGCTACTAGATAACTTAAAATTTTCCAAAGCTTGCGACTTTTCTTAAGCCGTTTGCGCTGCTTTTCTAAATCTATGACGGTTTTAATATCCACGCCCAACCTCTAATTATTAAATTTAATGGCGCAACTTTACGGCACAGCGTAAATTTACGACCGATACGGCGTAATAGGTGCACGCTGTTTATATGCCGCTAAATTTTACGGCTGCTTGCGCGAGCCGTGCGCAGTGAAATTTGCCGCCACGCTCAACTTGTAGCATAAATCCCGTGATTAAAAAATTTATTTCAGCAGTTCGTTTGCATACGCTCGCACGCTCGCATCCACCGCCGCAAGCGCTTCTGCGTCCGTCACACTAGGCGAGTTAAATTTCTCCACGCACTTTAGCACCACGCGCGCAATGTCGGTGAAGCGGCACCGCTGCTGCAAAAACGCATTTACGCCCGCTTCGTTCGCGGCGTTGATGACGACGCCGAGATCAGGGTTTGCTAACAGCGCGTCTTTGAGGGTAAAGATTTGGAATTTCATCTCGTCGATCGGTTTAAATTCTATCGGTCGTAGCGCGTACAGATCCACGGGCGCGGTGATCCGCTCCCGTACGTCGCCGCCAAGTAGCGCATGCGCGATGGCTAGCCGCATATCGGCTCTGCTAATATGCGCCGTCGTAGAGCCGTCTGCGAATTCGACCAGCGCGTGGATCTGCGAGGTGCGCTCGATAAGCGCATCGATCTCGCGCGTGCCGTAGAGCCAAAACGCCTCGATCACCTCAAAAAGCTTATTCGCCATCGTGGCGCTGTCGATCGTGATTTTCGCGCCCATCTTCCAGTTGGGGTGCTTGAGGGCGTTTTGCGGAGTGAGCGAACCGAGCTGCGTTAGCGGCACATCGTAAAACGCGCCGCCGCTAGCCGTGATGATTAGGCGCGAAACGGGGATTTTGGCATTGCTAAGTAAAAATTTCAGTCCGAAATGCTCGCTGTCGATCGGGTAAATTTTATCCGTTTGCAGAAATTTCCCGCCGACGACGAGGCTTTCTTTATTGGCGAGGCATAGTCTCTTTCCGAGCTCTTGGGTTTTTAGGCTCGGCATCATGCCCGCAAAGCCTACGAGAGCGTTTACTACGGTCGTGCTTTTGCACTCCGCAAGCATCTGCAAAATTCCATCCGCACCGCAAAATACGCGCTCGTGATCTACCTCACTTTTTTGCTGCGCGTCCGCGATACAGACGAGCTTTGGATGAAATTTTGCGATCTGTTCGTTTAAAAGCTTGATATTGCGCCCGCAGCTAAGCGCTTCGATCATACTACCGCTACGCGCGGCTACGTCTAGGGTGTTTGTACCGATAGAGCCCGTGGAGCCTAAAACTACCATGAATAGACTATCGCCATCGCGATCGCGCCGAACATATAGCCGTCGATGCGGTCTAAGATCCCGCCGTGTCCGGGAAAGAGCGCGCCGCTATCTTTAAGACCCGCCGCACGCTTTAGGTAGCTTTCAAACAGATCGCCGAATACGCCAAAAATTGCTATGATGATGGTTTTGCCTAAAATTTCAAGCGGCGGCATATTGGTAAAGATGCGCGCATAAATGAGGCTAACGATAAGCGCGAGCGCTAATCCGCCTAGCACGCCTTCTACGGTTTTATTCGGCGAGCTAGCGCTTAGTGGAGTTTTGCCGAAGGCCCTTCCGATAAAATATGCGCCGCTATCGCTAGCTACGATAATGAAGATCAGCCAAACGAAGTGAAAAACTTCCCCAAAATCATCGTAAGCCGCCCACATAAAAAATATCGGCGCAACGGGATAGATGAAAGGAAGCGTGATCTTTAGGCTAGGGCCCTTGGTAAAGGCTACGACAGAGGCGACGCATAGGATCATCAGGATGCTAACTTTTAGCGCTGAGACGAAGGGCTCATCGGTCTGCGTAAATGGTAGCAGCGCAAAAAACGCGATCGCCAGCGCGAGCCACTTTTTGCTAGTTTCCTCTAGACCCCATAATTTGAGGCTTTCAAAAAACGCCAGCACGAGTATCAGCGCAAATACGGCGAAATTTAGCCACCTAGCGTTTATGAGAATTAGAGCCAAAAATACGGCGAGTAAAATGCTTGCCGTGATTATTCTTTGCTTCATAGAATTTCCTTGGAATTTATTTTGAGCAATTATATCGCAAGCTCGCTTATTACGGCTTTAAAACGCTGATTGTTTTAAAATTTACGTAGTTTACGAAAGCACCTTCGTTGATTTTGACATTTTGACGTTTGGTGTAATCGACGAGATATTTTCCGCTGCCGCTTGCACTGAAGCTCACGCAAATTTTAGCAGCAAATTCGACCACCTCTTCGCTTAGACTTTGCTTATTTGTCTTTACGATGACGTGTGCGCTTGGAATATCCTTAAGATGAAACCAATAGTCGGATTTGGAGCTATTTTTTAGTAAGAACTCATTGCCTTTTTCGTTTTTACCGACGCTGATTTTAAAATCCCCGAGATAAAAGCTCGCTACATATTCGCTATTTTTTTCCTTGCTTTTTTGCCTAATTTGCGTGCGCTTAGGCATTAGAATTTCGATCTCGTGTGCATCCTGTGCGGCAAGAATGAGCGATTTTAAATTCTCATAAAACGCGAGTTTCTCCTTTAAATTTTGCTCTTCGATATGGATATTGGCAGCCTTTTGACGCATACGCTTTGCCTCGGAGTAAAGCTCGCCCAAAGCGGCGCTCGCAGGCTTTTGCAGCTTAAATTCTACTGCTTCGGCGTCTCCTTTTTGTAGCGTAAATTCTCGCGCGCTAGTTGGAATTTTATAGATATTTTCTTTTAGCAAGGCAGCTTTCGCACCTAAAAGCTCGGCGCTTCGCAGTAGTTCGGCGCTGCTTTGCAAAGAGCCTAAAGCCTCACGCACCGAGTCTAGCTTTTTATTTAGCGCCGTGATTTTTGCGGATTTGAGCGAGTTTAAGCGATCCGTATTTAGCGCGTTAAATTCCGCGCGAAAAAATGCTTTAAAATCCGAAATTTTTGGCACGGGAGCTTCTTTAATATTTGCAGGCGGCAGATGGCGGAGCTTTCTTCCTACCTTGATCTGTCTAAATTCCGTCTCGAAGTGCCGCAGTGCCTCTAAAATCACATCATTTTCGTCGGTGATTATTACGTTTGTAAAACGCCCGGTAAATTCGAAGTAGATATTTGAGCTTTGGGTTTTGTAGCTTGCGTTTTGGCTTACGCTAAGGCATAGAATTCTATTATTTTCTGGCACGCTAACGGAGGTGATGCGCGATTTTACAAAGCGCTTGGCAAGTAGCACATCAAAGGGCGCCGCGTAAACCTTGCCTTCGGTAAAAGCGTCATTTTCGTGGATATTGCAGCCCGATTTATTCATATCAAAAAACAGCGTCTCGTCGCCGTCGAAGCAAACTTTAAAAAGGTTATCTCCTACGCGCTTAATGTGCGAAAGGAAGCGTTTGGCGCGTAGATACTCGCAAATTTGAATTAAGTTTTGATACTTCATACGCGTTAAAATTTCTCTTTATGGATTTTGGCTAAATTTAACTTCTGCAGATCGTGAGGGCTCGGGCGCTGTTGCGGCATGCCGAGGGCTAGTATCGCTTCTGCTTTGAAATTTGGCGGAAAGCCCAGCGCCTCGCGCAAAAACTCCTCGCAGCTGCGTCCGTCCGCAGCGGCACGCAGCCTTACCTGCACCCAGCAGCTGCCAAGATTTAGCGCGCTTGCGGCAAGGTGCATGTAGCCTAGCGCTACCGAGCAGTCTTCGATCCAGACGTCTTGCTTCTGCTCATCTGCGATCACGACGATCGCGGCCGCGGCCTGTTTTAGCATATTCGCTCCGCTGCTGCGACATCCGCTTAGTCGCTCAAGCATCTGTTTGTCGCGCACAAGGATGAACTCCCACGGGCGGCGTGCATGCCCCGACGGCGCAAGCAGGCCCGTTTTTAAAATTTTATCCAGCGCCTCGTCCTCAAGCGGTCCCTGCGCGTATTTTCTTACGCTTCTGCGGTTTGCAAAAATATCTAAAATTTCCATCGTCTCGCTCCTTGCGGCTCAATTATACATAAAATTGCAAAAATTTATGATTTTTTAGCTAAAATCGCGCAAATTTAACCGATACGAAGGAGATTTTATGAAGCAGACGATCACGGAGAAAATTTTTAGCGAGCACGTGGGCGAGGCGGTTTTTGCGGGGCAGATCATCGAAAGCGCCATTGATATGGTCATCGGCAACGACATCACGACGCCGATTTCTATCAAGCAGTTTGAGCTTAGCGGCGCGAAAAAGCTCGCCAACCCGGACGGCTTCGCGATCGTGATGGATCACTATATCCCTACGAAGGATATTCTAAGCGCAAACCAAGCTAAAATTTCACGCGAGTTTGCTTACAAGCACGATTTGAAAAATTATTTCGACGAAAAAGATATGGGTATCGAGCACGCGCTGATGCCTGAAAAGGGGCTCGTAGTGCCCGGCGATGTCATCATCGGCGCGGACAGCCACACCTGTACCCATGGCGCGCTGGGAGCCTTTGCGACGGGTATGGGCAGCACCGATCTAGCTTTCGCGATGATAACGGGCAAGAATTGGTTTAAAGTACCGCCTACGATCAAAGTAATTTTTCACGGCAAGCCCGCGCCGCACATCTACGGCAAGGATCTGATCTTGGAAGTTATCCGCCTCATCGGCGTGGACGGCGCGCGCTATAAGGCGCTGGAGTTCTGCGGCGACGCGCTTAAACACCTGGATATGGATAGCAGATTTTCGCTTTGCAATATGGCGATCGAAGCGGGCGGCAAGAGCGGTATCGTCGCGGTCGATGAGATCACGAAGGAATTTTTGGCAGATAAAAATTTGCGCGCCGAGCCGAAATTTCACTACTCCGACGAGGACGCGAACTACGAGCAAATTTTACAGATCGACGTTAGCAAGCTTGATCCGGTGATCGCGTATCCGTTCCTACCTAGCAATGGCAAGAGCGTGCGCGAGGCGGTGCGCGATGACATCGCCGTCGATCAGGTCTTTATCGGCAGCTGCACCAACGGCAGACTCTCCGATCTACGGATCGCCGCGCAAATTTTAAAAGGTCGCAAGGTCGCGCGCAAAACCCGCCTCATCATCACACCTGCGACGCAAAAAATCGCTCTGGCCGCGCAAAAAGAGGGGCTGTGGGATATTTTCGTAGAAGCGGGCGCAGTCGTGAGCAACCCGACCTGCGGCGCGTGCTTGGGCGGATATATGGGGATTTTGGGCGTGGGCGAGCGCTGCGTAAGCACGACTAATCGAAATTTCGTCGGTCGCATGGGCGATAGAACGAGCGAAGTATATCTAGCAAACTCCGCCGTCGCCGCAGCTAGCGCCGTCGCAGGTAAGATCGCCGATCCGAGGGATTTGTAGATTTCAAAATTTAAATTTAGCCGCGCAAGACAAATCCTCCGCTTTGCGCGGTTTGAGAAATCTGCTGATCTGCTCATTTTGTGCTTATCGCAAAATTTAAAGCGTCCATACATTTAAGATAGCTGTTAGATTATTTCAGAAATTTTGTAGCCAAATCACTATAAATTTGGATAATGTACCTTGTTTTAGGCAAGATAACGCTCAATTTAATATATTTTCTTTTCTTACCGGAAATTCTATAAAATATTTATCGTTTTCATTTTGTATAATATTTTCCGCATCTTTATGATAATACTTTATAGTTATGTTACCCTCTTTGTCGTTATCGATATAACAAGAAGCAGTAGAATCATGCTCGCATTCTTTTACTTTAAAAATTTTAAACATTATCTGTGAAATATCAGTCGAATTATTATCTTGATAATGCATGATACGCTCTTTTGTTATATTAAATTCATCTTTCGGTATTTGGGCTTTAAAAAAATATTGCTCATCAAATTTGACTTTTACTATGAGGTTATTTATTGCCGTTTTATTATCATCACTTAATTTTAAATTTTTGCAAGTATCGTTATAATCTTTAAAACATAGCGGGATTTTATCCAATTTTTCACTTTCGATAAATTTATTTTTTACTATGAAATTGGCTTTATAGTTCGCAAGCTTGATCATTCTTACGAAATCGGGACTTAAAAGATAAATTGGACCTAACCCAATAAAGAAAGAAAGCCAAAAAACTGTTTTATAATCAAAGTATTTTAAAAATGCAATAATTCTAGCCAAAAGAACAATCATAAAAAAATATAAAAGTATTAGCGGCTCTATATTTTCATATCTAGAATAAACTATTATTATGAGAAGAAGGTCAAAAATAGGATATGAAAGTATAAATAAATTTGTATCATCTTTAAATTTTCCGGTTTTAAACATAGATAAAATAAAATATGATATAGATGCTATAAAATAAACAACTAGGATAGCGTCGAAATTATTAAGTATAGGATTTAAATATTTACTAAAAAATTTAATTTCATATAGAAATGGAATAGTAAGAATTGCGAATAAGTAAATTTGTACAATTATAAAATATATATTTATCCATTTTTCATTAGTTTTGACATTAAAAATAAAATAGCTACCTATAAAAGAAAGTAAACCTACCGTAACAACATACAATAAACCTAAAACGCCAACAAAAAATAATAACGGAATTATTTCGGTCGTATTAATTTGTGGCGGTATTCCAATTTCAATGAAATAAAAAGAACAAAGTATCCCTCCGGCAAAAACAACCATCCAAAATAATAAAACTATATGTTTCGCGGCAATAGAAATCAAATTAAGAAAATTAAAATATATAGAATTTTTCATATGTCTTATATATGATTGCATAATACTCGCATCTTCAAGTATATTGCTAAGATTATTGTAAACATCATACAATACATTCTCTTTTTCAAAAAATTCATAATTTAGATTTTTTTGTTCCTTTATATTTCTGCTTTTTATGTACCTTTCGATAATTTCTTTCTCTTCTTTTAATATTTTAATCGATTTAATATATCTTATGATAGTGGTTCTAAATGCAGTTCTATTGGCTGAGTAAATATTATCTTGCTTCAAAACCAACAAATATTGTTCTATTTCATTAATAAGACCACGGGTCGTATCAGATAAAATTTTAAAATCATCTTGTTTTATAAATTTTTGTAGAAAATTGATGGTTTCATCGGTTCTATTCATGCGCTTGGCATATTCAGATTTAAATATAGCTATTATATATTTTTCCGTACTAGAAAAATTTGAATTTTTTAATTTGTCAAGAGTTCTACTAATTTTCCAAATACATGACTTATTATTATAGACATTAGCTAGCGCCTCATGTATATTTTCTATTTCAGTCTCTACTTGCTCTAAATCCTTATAGGTAAAATTCCTCTCAAACATAAAAATCATTCCTTATTTAAATTTTTAAAACTACGATACCTACCTATTTTAAATTTCTACGCCTCCAAAATCGCTCCGTTGCTAGCGTTCGTTACCAGCTTGCGATACATTCGCAGCCAGCGATACGGCAGCGGTTTTTCGATAGGCTTAAATTTAGCCCTGCGCTCTGCGATCTCCTCATCGCTTAGACGCACGTTGATCGCGTACGTATCCACGTCGATGTCGATGATATCGCCGTCCTCTAGCAGTCCGATCATGCCGCCCTCGGCGGCTTCGGGACTCACGTGTCCGACGCTTAGTCCCCTCGTAGCGCCGCTAAATCTGCCGTCCGTGATCAGCGCCACGTCCGCGCCGAGCCCTCGCCCCATGATTAGGCTCGTTGGACTTAGCATCTCCTGCATGCCGGGACCTCCGCGCGGCCCTTCGTAGCGGATTACGACCACGTCGCCCTTGTTTACCTTGCCGTTTGAGATGCCCTCTATCGCCTCGTCTTGGCTGTTAAAGCAGACCGCCTTGCCGCTAAATTTGCGCTCGCCGATAATGCCCGCGGTCTTGATGACGCAGCCCTGCTCGGCTAAATTCCCAAACAAAATCGCCAGCCCCCCGACCTGCGAGTAGGCGTTTTCGACCTTGCGGATGACCGATTCGTCTTTTATGGGGCTAGCTCCGACGCGCTCGCCTAGGCTTTCGCCCGTAACCGTCGGCGCGCCTAGGTCCAACAGCCCGTTGTCGCGGCGCGAAATTTCATTTATCACGGCGCTTAAGCCGCCCGCACGGTCGATGTCCTCCATATGCACGTTTGGCAGGCTCGGGCTGATTTTGGCGATGTGCGCGATCTTGCGGCTGATCTCGTTTAGCCCTGCGATCTGTAAATTTACCCCAGCTTCGCGCGCGATAGCTAGGATATGTAGCACGGTGTTGCTGCTGCCGCCCATCGCCATATCGACGACTAGGGCGTTTTGGATCGATTTTTCGTTTACGATGTTGCGGATTTTATATTTTTCATCCAGCGCGATTTGGCAGATGCGACGTCCAGCCTGCCTGATGAGCTCCTCGCGCTCTGGCGTAAGCGCGGGCACGGTGCCGTTGCCTTTTAGCGCGATACCCATCGCTTCGCACAGCGTATTCATCGAGTTTGCCGTAAACATCCCCGAGCAGCTGCCTCCGCTCGGACAGGCGGCGCACTCGATCTCTTTTAACTCCTCGGCGCTGATCTCTTTGGTTTCAAATTTACCCACCGCCTCAAACGCAGTCGCAAGGTCGATCGGCTCGCCTTTTTTGGTGTAGCCCTTTTTCATCGGGCCGCCGCTAACAAAAACCGTCGGTACGTTCACGCGAAGCGCGCCCATCACCATGCCCGGTACGATTTTATCGCAGTTTGGCATGCAGACGAGAGCGTCTAGGGCGTGCGCGTTCATCACCGTTTCGATCGAATTTGCGATCAGCTCGCGGCTAGGCAGGCTGTAAAGCATCCCGCTATGCCCCATCGCGATGCCGTCGTCCACGCCGATGCAGTTAAACTCAAAGGGCACGCAGCCGTTTTTGCGGATCTCGTCTTTTAAAATTTCGGAATATTTGTTAAGGAAAAAGTGCCCCGGTATGATCTCTATGAAGCTATTTGCCACGCCGATAAATGGCTTTTCAAAGTCTTCGTCTTTTAGTCCGGTCGCTCTTAGCAAGCTTCTGTGCGGCGCACGCGTATAGCCTTTTTTGATGATGTCACTTCTCAAATTTGATCCTTTTTAATTAAATTTTGTACCGATTGTAACTAAATAAAACTAAATTTTCCGCTGGACTTTGAAAATTTTATTTATGCTTGAAAAAACATATTTTTCAAGCCCTTGTGGGATGTGCGGACCTTTATTATAGTAGGCGAGTTTTACGTTAATTTTCTTATTATTAAATTCTAAATTCTTATCGCCGAAAATCGTTTCAAATCCATTTGCTTTAAATCTCGCACCTTCGCCGTGTTTTAGACCTTTTGGGTCGACGAAAACTATCTCGTAAATCTCATCTTGTTTTAGCCAAAATATGAAGTCGGGATAAAATTTACGCCAAATTTGCTCTTCTTCATCAAAATACGGCACGTAAATTTCATCTACGTTTTGAACTATTTTACAAAAATTCCATTCAAAGCCGTCAAGCGCATTTAGACCGGTCTTTAAATCCTCCAAAAATTCTATCTCACTTTTTTCGCTTATCGCATATACTATTTGCGCTTTATTATCGGCATCTATCACGAGCGGATTATAGTAATGGCGAGCCAAATTAGCATCTAGTTTAAAGCCTAAAATTTCACAATCCTTTTTATTTTGTTTTATTAAATTAGCAAACTCTCTCGACGTAATTTTTTTGCTTTCTAACTCATCTATAAGCTCATCTTCGCTTTTAGATTTTAATAAATTTAAAATCGCTTCGTTAATCTTTGATATTTCGTCTTTGTCAAACGTCGTGCTAAATTTCGTAAAATGAGAAATTTCATTTTCAACCTCTTTAAAACCTTTTAATTTTTTACTTTTAAATTTACGGAATTTATCTATTTCGCATAGTGTAAATTTCGGGTTTTGAAATTTTTCGGTCGCTCCACTAATTTTTATAAATTTTTCGTCTTTTTTAAGCGTTTTATTTATTGTGCTAAGCCCTAAATCGGGACTTTTTAACTCCGAGCTAAATAGTAAAACGTCCAAATCGTAAGAGTTTATAAACTTGTTTAAATTTTCATAATCGGAGTGCGAAATTACATAGGGCTTTGATTCACCGATTTCGTCTTCATATTGGGGTAAAAGCAACGGTTTGATTGTCTGCGACTTTTTAAAGCCTTTTAAAATTTCGCCGGTTTTAAATTGCTCCAATTCGCTCAAAATAGCTTCTATAGCTTTTGGGTCACTAGCAAAAACAAAAAGCGTTTCAAGACCACTTGCAAGCTCTTTTAACCTCTCTTTTTCGTCAAATTCCGAATCCGCAAATTTACTCGTGTATTGCAAACGTCGCCGTTCGTTTTTAAAAGGTTCGATTCTAACGCCTCGTCCTATCGTTTGCGTTACGTATTTTTTGGCCGAGCGCGAGCCTATATTTATAAAACTTATCAAATTTACGCGGTTACTATCCCAGCCCTCGTTAAAAACTTTGCTTCCGAGCATTATATTTATCGGAGAATTTTGCTCGTTAATATGTGCGAAAAAACCGCTATCTACATCGATTTCACTTTGCACGCCAAGCTCGTTTAGATACTCTTTTTTCCAGCCTTTGGTGTCGCCGATATTTAGTAGCATAAAAGGCTTACTGGCATTTTTACTTTTAAATGCGACCTCTTTATCGTTGTCTTTGATTATGCAAGCCTCTAAGCTTGAAAGACCTTGTGCGTAAAATAGCTCTTCACGCATAGTTTTTGCATCGATATTTTTAACTATTTTTATAAATTCATCGCCAATTTTCTCGCCGCCGAAAACAAATTCAAGCTGATTTAAAATTTGGACTAAATTTTCAAGTATTTTAGGGATATCTACGTCGTTTGTTAGCACCTTGCAAATAGCCTCAAAATACTGTTTTATTCCGGCATCCTGTGTATTTACTTTATCCGATACAGCGATGATTAGCGGCGCATGATAAAGGGCATCTGATAATCTTCGCGAAATTCGGCGATTTGAAATTTTAATCGACGTAAAGATTATAAAGCTTTGCAAAATTTGCTCTAAATCATCTAAATTTAGCTTATTTTCAAATATCGCGATATTTTTGCCATAGCCTTGGTTGTTAAATTTTTGTAAATTGTAGTTAAATGCGCAGGTTTTTAGATCAATTTCGTCCGTAAAGGTCGCGCTAAAATTTAAGATAAATCCGCGAGGGAATTCGTCTTTTTTACCGCTTGCTAGTTCGTTTATGTAGCCTTTTCGCACGGAATCGGTGCTGTCCCCTTTATGCGCTTCGTCTAGTAAAATATACCAACCGTTTTCATTTTTAAAATTTGCGTAATTTAGCCTTTTACCTGCATCTTTTTTACTCGTGTTTTCGGTACTTTCCAGCAAATCGCTACGGGCGATAAAAAGCGTCGTATCATATAAATTTAGCCCGGAATTCGCGCTCTCGAAATCTTTTAAATCGCGCGCGTATATTTGCTCATTTTGATAGCGATTGAATTCATTTATTCGCTCTTTAAATTGGCTTAAAATCTGTTCGGTCGGCGCAAGAAGTAAAATTGGCTTTTTAGGTAAAATATCAAACTTAATCAGCCGCGAAATCGCCCAAATCAGTTTTATCATTACGATCGTTTTTCCACTTCCCGTAGCCATCCAAAAACTAGCGCGATTAATCTCGTGTGTATTTAAATTTGCGCCAAATTTACGGTAATTTTCAAGCAAAATTTCGCGCTCGCTAAATTTGCTTTGATTATTTGAACTGTGTAAATTTGCACTATCGCTACCTCGAATTTGATGGCTTGCGTAATAAAACTCTAAGATTTTTAGCGCACTTTTTACCGCGCTTTGTTGGTAATCGGTGAGCTTAAATTTAGAAAAATCGCTCAAATTTAGAGAGTCTGCTTCCGCGCTCAAATTTAGCTCTTTTAAAATTTCGGCCAGGATTAGTTTATCGGCTTGAATTTTCATCTTTATTTTCTTTAAATTTTTCTAAAGATTGAGTTATTAAGGCATTTATAAATACTTTGAAAATGAAATATATAAATATAAAATTTATTATAAATAGCGTAATTAATAGAGCAAATATAGCTAAATAAAAATAGACATTATTGATTATGGGCGCAATTAAAGACACAAAACAAATAATAATCGTAGCCAATGCAATACAAATTGCGTCTGTTATGTAGTATTTTAATGTGTGAATTTTGCACTGAGTTGGTATCAATGGATCTACAACATACAAGGTTCCAAGATATTTTGATGAAAATAAAATAGATAAACTTGCAAGATAAAAACCAAATGTAATAGACATAAACGTAATTAAACTTGTAGAAAATGTGTTTATAAAATTTTTTATTTCTCCCATATCAAAAAAAATCAATGATATAAAAAAAATAGATATAAAGGATAATAAAAAAATAATTATCACAGATATTTTATGATATCTATACATTCAATTGCTCCAAGAGTGATTGTTTTACATACTCCGCGTCATACATTCCATTTTTATCTTTTTCAACATTGACCTGTATTTTTTTCATTAAGGTTTCAAGGTTAAAAATTTTTTCGAAGCCTTCATCATCTTTACCTATACAAATTACCCTACTAATTTCGCAATTTTCTTTTTTAGATTTGAATCTATTAAGAAAATTTATAAATTTTTCACGTTCAAATTCAAATAATTTGTTTTGAATTTTTGCTTCTAGCGTAAAATTGATAGGCTGCCCTAATCCATACACATCGCCAATATCATCAAATATTGCGCCATTAAATAAATCTTTATCGCCAGATGTAAATTTAATACTTTCAACAGATGATATTGTGTCTACAAATTCTTTCGGATCTATAAAATATTTTTTAATATCAAATTCCTTATTATACTTAGCTTTTAAATAATCTTTCAAAAAACTATTTTTTCTAAAATCAGAAACATATAGTGTAGCTTTATCATAAATATATATGCAAAAGAGCTGGTTTTTAAGTTCTGCTTCATTTGGGCTTCTGCTATTTTTATAATTCTCTTGCGTTTCTATATTCAAAACTTCATCTGTATATGGTTTAGGTTTACCATATTTAGCATAGATCCAAAAGATATTATTTTTTATGATTTCACAATCAACCTGATAATAAACTCCATCTAGCTCATAACTATCAGATTGTTTATTTTCAAAAATATTTATTTGTGGAATTTCGCTTTGATTTATAATAAGTTCACATTCACTAAAAGTTATTTTCTCGCTCATCTTACCTCTCCCACCAGATTAGGTCGCGGATTTTAGGAAATTTTGCCATATCGATGTCATCTTTTTGCATTATTTCACCGTTTTCAAATTCCGCGCACTCTACATCGTCACGCGCAAAAATTCGCTTGATTTTAGCGCCAGTCAAATTTGAATAACTCAAAAAAATGTCAAATTCACCTCTGTATCCGACCATATCAAGGCACACTTTTTCACCCTTATTTAGCTTCTTTATGAGCTTACGTGATCTGCGATAATCTATTACACCGTTCTCATCTAGTGCGTATTCACACTCATTTAAAGCCTCTTCGTAACTTTCCAGTTCGTAGTATCTAAACGCTCCGCCGCCTTTATAGCCAATGATATTAGATAGCGACGACCTTCTGGATTTATTCATAGCAAAAAAAAATTTATCTCCCGCCAAAACATTTTTCATCCTACCTAATAAGCCAAGCCTATACTCAAATGTTTTGCTTTCTTTGTTAAAACTTAAATACTTTTCATAGAAATGATTTCCCATTTCTATGCCGATCCACCTTCTTTTTAGTTTATGAGCTACCGAACAAGTAGTTCCGCTTCCAGTAAAAAAATCTAAAACTAAATTGTTTTGATTTGAGCTGGCTTGTATAATACGTCTAATCATATGTTCTGGTTTTTGTGAGCTATAAAAAGAAATATTTTCACTAACTCTCATCTCTGATTGCGTAAAAGAATATATATCGTTCCATATATCACCTACTGGATATATTTTTTCATTAGAAATATCAACACTTTGTAATTTTAATTTATCATTTTCATATTGTTCAATTAAAAAATTATAGTCTTTTATTTTTTTGGGACAATTTGTTTTAGCCACAGCTATTAGATCTAGCTGACCTAAATTTAATTGACTTATGTTTCTGTTCGGTTTCCATAATTTATTAAATATACTATTTCCATTTTTTATAAAAAATATAGTCGAACTCTTTAATGCAAAATTATTACCAAAGCTTTTATAACCAAATAAATCAGCTTCCTCGTCCTTTGTAGCATTTGTGTCAAAGGTTATTTTTTTACACTCATCAAAATTGAAAATTTCGTCTAAAAGCATTCTGCCTAAGAAGTCGGCATTCTCATCAAGGTGTAAATAAAAACTCCCTTTATTGCTTAAAATTTCGCGCGCAAGCTCTAGGCGGTTTTGCATTAGTGTAAGCCACGTCGCATCTTGGAAGCGGTCTTTATACTCAAAGTCCGAGCCCGTGTTAAACGGCGGATCGATATAGATGAGATCGATTTTACCTTTATAACGAGGCATCAGAGTATTTAGCGCGGCAAAATTGTCCGATTTTACGAGCTCGCCGTTTAAAATTTCGTCTAGATTTTCAAACCTGCTAAGCAAATCCAGTCTATTTTTATCGCTTAAAAATTTCGTATCGAGCGGTAGAAATTTAAACTTTTCAAATTCTGTTTTTAAGGTATCGGTGGCGAAATTAACGTCGACTAAATTTAACTCTTTCCACTCGGCAATTTGCTTGTCGGTAACGAGCGAAACATCGAAATTAGGAATTAAATCTAGCGTAAAAACGTATTGAGTATTTTTGGCGAATTTCGGTTTTAGCCAAATCGCTTTTAGCTCATTTTCAAATTTGGCGATGATCTCGATTAACTCAAATGCGATATTGCGGATTTTTTGTAATCTCTCAATCGCGTAAGACTGCCACTTATGCGTCTCGCTATCGCCGTAGAGATGGCTAAACATCCATAACTCGAACTGCTCTTTCAAAAAATTCTCGGCGTCTTTATGGATAAAAAAATCCACTTCGTTTTGCTTTTTATAGCTATGAAATACCTTTTTAAGCTCGTTTTTGTCAATTTTAAGCGGTTTTATCTCTTTTAGAAAATCGTCTGTAAATTCGCCGCTTCCTTGCTTAAAAACGCTTTTTAAGTCCTTAAATAGCTCGCTTTGATTCGTTACGTTTATTTTGATTAGTGGAATTAGCGCCTGTAAATTCACACTTTGGTCTAATCCCGCGAATTTAAAAATTAGCTTTGTTTTTACATTATCGCTTGACCGGTGAAACCCGTTTGCGTTAAATTCCACTGCAAATTTAGTATTTTCATCGCTTAGCGTCATACTTTTATAAATAACGTCCGATTTTACGTAGTATAAATTTTGTGTTTTATAAAATAGGCTCGTGTCTTTAGAATTTGAGTAAATTTTTGCATAGATATTTTTATAAATAGGCGTATCGGTAAAAAACGGCGTGCCGGTTTCGTTTAGATAACTATCGAAAAATGTGTAAAGCTTGTTATAAATTTCGTGTTCGTCAAAATCGTCCGTTGACGGAATCCGCTTATCTAAAATTTGCTTAATATGCTCAAAGTATCGCTCTTTTATGCTTAAAAGATTACCAAAACCGCTTTTATCTTTCGTATCCTTGATCTTTGCACCCAAGTAGCAGTCTTCTAGTTTCGAGTAAAATGCTTTTTTATAATCCATTGCAAGCCTTTTTAATTTAAATTATAACTATTTTTAAATTACGGATAGCTTTAAATACCTAATTTTAAAGCAGTTATTGGCATGCGAAAACATCCATTATAGCTGTCCTTTATCCAGTAGCTCTTAATGGCGAGCGGTGCGGCGTACGCGCGTAGCCCTTTTTGATGATGTCGCTTCTCATTTTGCGTCCTTGAATTGAAATTTTCTCCATTTTAGCATAAAATTTTACCGCTGCGGGGCGTTTTAAATTTTAGCGCATTAAAATTTAAAGAGGGACTATTGAGCTTAATCAAACCGAATCACTCCTATTTTTGATATAATTGCACATCGATTATCAAAATCTTGCCGTTTGGCAGGAATGAAAAGAGGAGAAAATGCAAAGAAGAAATTTCTTAAAACTAACGTCTGCGTTGGCGGCTAGCGGGCTTGCTAGCCCTCTTTTTGCGAAGGAGGCCTTCACTATCTACGGCGCGCCCGCGATGCCTAGCCTTATCATCGGCGTTGCGTGCATGCAGGGGCAGATCGGCAAAAAATACGACGCCAAACTCGAGCTTTGGCGCGATCCCGATCAGCTGCGCGCAGGCGTGGCAAACGGCGAGTACAAGGTCATGATGAGCCCTAGCAACGTGGGGGTGAACCTCGCAAATCAGGGGCGCAAGATCGGTATGGTAAATATCCTCACCGAGGGGCTAAATTTCGTGATGAGCAAGGGCGAGAAGATAACGGAATTTGCGCAGTTGAAGGGCAAAAAGATCGTAATGCCTTTTAAAAACGATATGCTAGACATCATCGTGCGAGCCATAGCGAAAAAGCAGGGCATTAGCGGGCTGAATATCGACTACACCGCCAGCCCCGCAGAGAGCGCGCAGCTGTTTTTGGCCAAAGACTACGACGTCGCGATCACGGTGGAGCCGCTAGCAAGCGCCATGATCTTAAAGGGCAAAGTATCGGGTATCGCCGTGCAACGAGGAACAAATTTAAGCGATATGTGGGCGCAGGCGTTTTCGGTAAAGCCCATCATCCCGCAAGCAGGCATCATCGCAGATACAGATTTTTACGCCGCAAAAAAGGCGGATTTTGAAATTTTAAATGCCGATCTGGCAGACGCGCTTGTGTGGATCAAAGCGAACAAACAAAGCGCCGCGGCGATCGGGACGAATTTTTTCCCTGCGCCGCCGCCTGCGATATTTATGAGCATCGATACATCGAATTTATGCGTCAAAAAACCTAGCGAGATCAAGGACGAGCTTTTGAAATTTTATGAAATTTTGATGGAATTTAACCCTAAGCTCCTCGGCGGCGCGATGCCTAAGGACGAGTTTTTTCTATGCTAAAAATCGATAAAATTCGCAAAGCTCAAAACCCCGCGTTTTACGTCATAGACTATCTGTGGGGCGGCTTTGCGAGCCTAGGAGCGGTGTGCTTTTTCATAGCCATTTGGCAAGTGGCGAGCGAGGCTTACGGGCCGCTCATTCTGCCAGAACCCGCGGCTGTTTTTTCTAAGGCGTGCGAAATTTTAAAAAATTTCGCTGCAAACGATCTAGCTTTGTCGCTTAAGCGCGCGCTTGTAGGCACCTTCCTCGCGCTTTTTGCGGGGATTTGCAGCGGGCTTGCGGCGGGGTATTTCAAAAGCCTGCGAGCCTTTTTAAACCCGCTAATTACCGTGCTTCTTTCGACTCCGCCCATCGTCTGGATCGTGCTTGCGATATTTTGGTTTCATTTCGGCGATACAAGCGTGCTTTTTACCGTCGTTATTGTCGTCGCGCCGATGACTTTTGCGTCCGCGGCGCAGGCGATGGCTAGCGTGAGCGCCGAATACACCGAGCTTTTCGATAGCTACAAAAGCTCAATTTTAAAAAAACTGCGCTACCTCTACGCGCCGCACCTAATCGAGCGGCTGCTTCCTGCGATCTACGTCGCGGTCAGCAACGGCGCGAAGGTGCTTGTGATGGCGGAGCTTTTGGGCGCGAACGACGGCATCGGCGCAAAGATCGCCGAAGCGCGCGTCAATATCGATACGGTCGAGGTCATGGCATATGTGTGCCTAGTCATAGCCTTTACGGCGCTTTTCGATTATCTCGTGACCAAGCCGCTTGAAATTTTACTGATGCCGTGGAGCAGATGATGCTAAAAATTTCAAATCTGCGCTACGAAATTCTGCGCGACGTTATAATTTCCGATTTTTCATTGCGGCTGTACGCAGGCGAAGTAAAGACGCTTTTTGGCCCCAGCGGCTGTGGCAAAACCTCGCTTTTGAGGCTGGTCTGCGGACTGGAGGATAAAAAAAGCGGGCAGATCGAAAACGGCTTTAAGAAAATCAGCTTTTTGTTTCAAGAAAACCGCCTACTGCCGAACCTCACGGCGCTTAAAAATATCGAAATTTTTAGCCCCTCCCGCGTGAACGAAATTTACGCCCTCGCCGCAAAGATCGGGCTAAGCCCGAGCGATCTGAATAAATTCCCGCGCGAGCTAAGCGGCGGCATGCAAAAGCGCACGGCGTTTTTGCGCACGATCCTTAGCGGCTGCGATCTGGCGCTGCTTGATGAGCCGTTTGTAGGTCTAGATCGCGATCTGCGCGGCGTGCTGATCGAAATTTTAGTCTCAAAGATCGAGTGCGAGGGGCTTGCCTGCCTTTTGGTGACCCACGACCGCTTCGAAGCCGCACGTCTAAGCCACGAGATCATCGAGCTTGAGCCCAAAGGGATGGGGCTTAGGCGCGTCGTGAGCCTAAATGAGCCGCTAAGCGCGCGCGACGAGCGGTACGAAGAGCGCGTGGTAAGCGAGCAGTTCGGGGGAGTAAGCTATTATGAGTAGAAATTTTATCTTTGATGCGCGCAAATATGGAGGCTCCGCACGAAATTTAAACTTGCGTTTCGGCCTGGGCGCGAGCAAGCGGGACTTTGGCGCACAGCGTGCTCTGAGCGCGTACGAACACGGGCATTTGCCAGGCGCTAGCTGCGACGACCTCAGCGCTCGCATAGATGGGCTTTTTCGGGACATCGGGCGCTACGATCTGGATGCGCGCAGGCGCGAGCTTTTGCGGGGTTCTGGATGTATCGATGTCGGCGCGGGCAGACACAGCCTCACACAGGATGCAGGGCACCGCGGTTTTATCACACCGAAATACGAACTGCGCAGCCGTGCGAACTGCGATTATAGCGTGAGCGTGCTCTTGAACGGCGTAGTGTGCTGCGGTTTTACCGCGCGAAATTTAGCGCAATTTAGCAGCGATACATACTGCGGCTCTAACGAAAGTACTTACTCGCGGTATAGCTCTAGCGTGGGCGCTTGCTTACGATGCGTTGACGCGAACCGAGATGTCCGCTCACGCCGCGATCCCAGCGCGATCGCTCGTTTGCGACGCAGCTCTAACACGAGTGATCGTTTGCAATCTAGTATGAGCGTCCGCTCGCAGCGCGATTTCAATGCAGACATTTGCTTGCGTCGCGTTGGCACGAAGCGGGGCGTCCATTTGTACTACAAATTTGGCGCGAACCGAGACGCCTTTTCGCGTTGCGGTTTTGATGCATACGGATTTAGCGCGCAGTTCAGCGCCCAAAAAACCGTTTTGAGCGCCTACCGCTCGCCGCTTAGCGGTGCAGACAGGCTAGGTAGCGAGCAAAATCCGGCTCTAGGCACGTTTTGTGCGGTGCAGAATTTTTTGAGTTTACATGTCGCACGCGATTTTAAGAATTTTAGCCCCGTAAATTTGAAGAAATTTAACCTTACCACCGCGCTGCAATTTGCAAATTTAAAAAAGCAAATCCGCGCCGGTGAAGGTGCTGATAAGAGCGCCGAGCCGCACAATTTGACGAGTTTTGGGCGCGAAGCCCCCACACCGCGCAGACTAGGCTCTGAAAGTAAAATTCTCGCGCCGCGTAGATTTTACTTTGAGACAGCACTCAGCATACCGTGCGGACCTGGCCTACGGCACGGAGGTTGCGAAGCCGCACAAAATTTTAAAAATTTTACATGGAGCTTGGAAGCCGCACCCGCGCAAAATTTCAAAATTTCCGATCTAAATTTTACGCGAAATTTTAAAAATTCCGCTCGTGATAGAGAAGCCGAGCCTGCGCAAAGCTTCAAAGATCAAAACCTCGCGCAGGACTTCTCACAAAATGGTAAAAGCTACGATCAAAATTCCACTCAGGGTTTTTCGCAAAGCGGCAGAAGCGCCAAGCCAAATTCCAAACCGAGTTTCTCGCAGAACATTAAAAATTCCGAACGAAATTTCCCACTAAGCTTCTTACAAAGCATCAAAAATTCCGATCAAAGTCAAAATTTCAAACCCGCCCGCCCGCAAAGCTTTAAAAATCAAAATTTCGCGTGGGATTTCTCACAAAACGGCAGAAGCGCTGAGTCAAATTCCGAGCTGAGCTTCTCGCAGAGCATTAAAAATTCCGATCGGAATTCCAAAGCTAATTCCACGCAAAACCAAACCGAGCCTGTTTCGCCGCAGGAGCTCAAAAATCCGGAGCCGTGCGGGGTGCAGCAGCAAGAGCTAGGCTTTTACGCGCCTAAATTTAAAGATGAGCGCGCGAGAAATTTTTTCTCCCATCCGATGCGCGCCTTCGTTCTTTGCGCCTGCTTTTTTGCGGCGCTGGGCGCGCTTAGCTTTTTAGCGCCCGATGCGCTAGCGATCGATTATGTCGCCGCTCATAAGTTTTACTTTCTGTTTTTAGCGCCTTCGTGCATCTACGCGGCGTTTTTGCTTACCGCGCTGCCCGATTGGACGAACTTCGAGGGCTCGCTAAAGCCCGTCTCGCTTGCCTTTGCCGCCTGCCTGATCGCAGCTTTTATCGCGAGCTTTTTAAATTTACGGCTCGCGGCGGCGATTGTGGCGCTGTTTTGGGCGATATTTTTCATCTTTGCGGCATGGCTTTTGTGGCTGGATAAAAACTCGAATAATTTTAGCATCCTAGCAGTCTTAGCGGCGTTTTGCGCCTGCTCTGCCGCCTACGGCGCGAGCGGAGATGAGAAATTTTTACTTAGCTTCGTGCATATCAACGTTGCGGCGATCGCCGTCGTAAGCTACCGCATAAGCGTCGTCATCGGCAACGAAGCATTAAGGGAGGCGGGGCTAAGCGATGCCGTTTTTATTCCAAATTTTATTTACAAAAATTTAGCCGCTTTCCTCGCCTTCGCTTTGGCGCTCGCGACGCCCTTTTTAAGCGAGGCGGTATGCGGATTTATCGCACTTGGCATCGGGTTTTTGTTTTTGGCGAAGCTTCGCGAGCTGCACTACGCCGAAATTTTAAGCCGCCACTATATGGCGTTTTACTACGCGCTGCAGGCTGCGTGCGCGGTGGGATACCTGTGGCTGGGCGCGGCGCTGATCCGCGGAGGGTACTCTGCCGCGCCGCTGCACGTCATCGCGATCTGCTATATCTACGGAGCGATACTTTTCGTAGGAATGATCGCCGGACAGCGCCACAGCGGAATTTCGCCGCTAAACTTCCCGCGCCTAAGCCGCGCAGCGCTCGTTTTGGCTCTACTCGCGGGGGCTTTAAGAGCCGTTTTTGCGGGCGAGAGCTTTGTTTTATACGTGATGATCCCCTCGGCGCTTTTCATCGCCGCGGTCGCGCTATATCTGATAAGCTTCGTTCCGATCTTTCTGAAAAATCCTTTCAGCGCGGATCCGGATTGATAATCATCAAAGCGAGCTTGCCAAATTTTAGCTAAAATCGATCAAATTTCATTTCAAGGAGAACTTATGCAACACATCAAAAATATCGACGCCGCTAAGGTCGTAGAACTTGCTTCGCTAGTCGAAGTATCCCCTCATAAGGTGATTTCGCGCACCCTCGCGCAAAATCCAGCGCTGAATATGACGCTTTTTGCCTTCGACGGCGGCGAGGAGATCAGCTCGCACAAATCCGACGGCGACGCGTTCGTTTACGTGCTTGAGGGCGAGGGCGATTTCACGATCGACGGGCAGAAGCACCGCGTAAAAGCGGGACAAAGCATCGTCATGCCTGCGGGCTTGCCGCACGCGATCTTCGCTCCGGTGCCGTTTAAGTGGTTTTTAGTAGTGGTTTTTTAGCCTCTAAGCTTAAGGGCGGGTCAAATTTTAAATTTAGCCCGCCCGCCGCTTCATAAAATTTTATCCGAAATTCCATTCGTAGGGTTGTTCTGTTTGTTTCAGACCGCTCCCGCTCGCCCTCGCAAAATTTTAAAATTTCAAAAACGTTTAAATTTTGCTTTTACCGCGCCCAAAAATTTCGTCTGTTTTGCAAACCATGCAAGTCAGATCCATAGCTCGCGCGTTAAATTTTAAAGTCGCGCCAGGCGTGCAATACATATCGGGCGATTAGAGCAGATGGACGCTGTAGTAGGGCAAACCCGCCGAGTGCGCAATGCGTGTAGCTCATAGATCGAGCGTTAAATTTAAAGGCCGTGTCCGGCGCGAAATGCACGGCAAGGCGGTCTAAAATTTTAAAATTTAGCTTTCGCTCGGGGTTAGCTCCTTGATAATGAGCTCGGGCGTGATCGTGCCGCGGAAGTTGTTTTTGCTAATCGTAAAGATCACGTCGACCCGCTCGCCCGCGCGCGGCAAAAAGTCGTAGTTGAAAAACAGCGCCTCGACGCTGCTGCCGTTTTTATCAAGCGCCATTTTGATATGCTTGCTCTCCTTGCCGATCTCCCTGATATTGCGGGCGCGCGCGCCTTTGATACAAAAGAGCGGGCGCGGATTTTTCTGCCCGTAGGGCTCGTAAAATTCCAAAATTTCAAGCAGCTCAAAGTCTATCTGCGACGCGTCCAGCTCGCCCAGCAGATCGTCTTGCGCGCTAAAATCGCTCAGATCCTTGGGCGTGATACGCTCATTTACGCGCCGCTTAAACTCCTGAAGTAGCGCAGGATCGATCCCCACACCTGCAGCGCCCTTGTGTCCGCCGAAGGTCGTTAAAATTTCGCTTTGCGAGGAGATCAGCTCTAAAATATCAAATTTGCCGATGCTACGTGCGCTCCCTTTGGCACGTGAGTCGTTTACGCTAAAGACGATCGCGGGCTTTTTGTAGGTCTTGCTTAGGCGGCTTGCGACGATGCCGATGATCCCTTCGTGCCACTGCGGACCCCACACGACGATGACGTTGTCGTTCGGATCGACGCTTTTTACGATCTCGTCGTAGAGGCTTTTCTCCTCCTCTTTGCGCGAGTTGTTGATGGAATTTATCGTCTCTAGGTAGTGGTTTGCCTCTCTGATATTTTTGGCGCATAGGAAGTTATACGACATCGTCGCATCGTCCATCCGCCCCGTGCAATTGATTAGCGGCGCGATCGTGTAGCTGATATCGTCGAATTCGAAGTGCTTTTTAAAATAATGCTCCTTAATCGCCTTGAAGCAGGCGCGGTTTGAGCTATTTAGCCGCTTGATGCCGAAGCGCAGCAGCGCGCGGTTCATATCGCGCAGCTCCATCATATCGGCGATTATGGCGATGATGAGGATATCCATCGAGCTTGCCATATCGTAGTTCACGCCGAGGGTTTCTTTTAGCGCGCCTACGAGATACCACGCTACCTGCGCGCCGCAAATTTCGATATTTGGGAAGGTGCAGTCAGGCTGCTTCGGATTGATTATCGCGTAAGCTCTCGGCAGCACGGGCGGGGGCATGTGATGATCGGTGATGATGAGATCGATCCCCTTTTGAGCGCAAATTTCGGCGGCTTCCGTCGCGGAGGTACCGTTATCTACGGTGATGATGAGATCCACATCCTCAAGCTCGCCTATAATCTCGCTGTTTAGCCCGTATCCGTCGGTGAAGCGGTTAGGAATCTTAATGACGTACTCCGCTCCTATTTGATTGAAAAAATCGCTCATTATGACGGTGCTTACGATACCGTCGACGTCGTAATCGCCGACTACGGCTATGCGCTGGTTTTCTTCGATGGCAGTTTTTATGCGCAAAGCCGCCTTATAGGTATCCTTAAGATCGCAGGGTAAGGGAATTTCAGAAATTTTAGTATGCCGATCATTCGCAAATCTAGATTTTAGAATTTCCCTTATCTCATTTTTACCTAGCATTTTTTATAGATGCTTCGATAAAGCCCAAAATAGCGGGATTTGGGCGCACTAGACGGCTGGTAAATTCCGGGTGAAACTGCACGCCCAGAAAAAACGGATGGTTTTTTAGCTCGACCGCTTCGATAAGCCCGTCGCTTTCGCCGCAGACGATAAGACCGTGCTTTTCAAACTCGGCGCGGTACTTCGGATTGGCTTCGTATCGGTGACGGTGGCGCTCGCGGATGGTTTTTTGCTCGCCGTAAATTTTACCCAAAAGCGAGCCTTTTTTGACGTCGCAGTCATAGCCGCCTAGCCGCATAGTGCCGCCCATAGGGGATTTATGCGTGCGGATCTGCTTTTTGCCGCTTGCGTCGATGAAGCTGTCGATGAGGTAGATTACCGGATCTTCGGTCTGCGGGTCAAATTCCGAGGAGTTGGCATTTTTCAGTTTTAAAACATTGCGCGCAAACTCCACCATCGCAAGCTGCATCCCCAGGCAGATGCCCAAAAACGGCACCTTATGCACCCGTGCGTAGTTTATGGCTAAAATTTTACCCTCTATCCCGCGCGAGCCAAAGCCTCCTGCGACCAAAATTCCGTTTACGTCGCGGAAAATTTCATCCACATTGCTTGCTTCAATTTTTTCGCTATCTACCCACTTTAAGCTTATTCGCGTATCAAGCGTCGCGCCTGCGTGGATGATCCCCTCGGTGAGGGATTTGTAGCTTTCTTTTAGATCGATATATTTGCCGACGAAGGCGATTGTGGTTTCGTTCGTAGGCACGATGACGCGCTTAACGAGGCTGTCCCAGTTGCTCATATCGACTTCGAGCTTGTTTAGGCTTAAAGTCTCCGCGATCGGCGTTAAAATATCCTGCTTCAAAAACGCAAGCGGAATCTGATAGATGCTCGCGCTATCGGGGCTTTCGATGACGCAGTTTTTATCTACGCCGCAGCTTAGCGCGATCTTATCTTTAAGCGCGCGATTTAGCGGCATTTCGGAGCGGCAGATTATCATATCGGGGCTGATACCGATGCGGCGCAGCTCGCCTACGCTATGCTGCGTAGGCTTGGTTTTGAGCTCGCCCGCTACCTTGATGAAAGGCACGAGCGTGAGGTGGATATTCATCGTATTTACCCTACCCAGCTCCACTCTCATCGCGCGGATCGCCTCTAAAAACGGTAGCCCCTCGATATCGCCCACGGTGCCTCCGATCTCGACGATCAGCACGTCGTTGCCCTCGCCCGCCTTTTTTATGCGGCGTACGATCTCGCCTACGATGTGAGGGATCACCTGTATCGTCTTGCCCAAATAATCGCCTCTGCGCTCCTTTTCGATGACGGAGCTGTAAACTTTGCCCGTGGTGAAGTTGTTGTCTTGGCTTAAATTTTCATCCAAGAACCGCTCGTAGTGCCCCAAATCCAGATCGGTCTCCGCGCCGTCGTCGGTGACGAAAACCTCTCCGTGCTCCAGCGGACTCATGGTGCCGGGATCTACGTTGATATAAGGATCCGCCTTTAGGATGCGCACTTTAAGCCCCGCGTGCTTTAAAAGCGTCGCGATCGACGCCGCCGCAATGCCCTTACCCAGCGAGCTCAGCACTCCGCCGGTGACGAAAATATATTTCGTTTGTTTTGCCATAAGTTTTCCTAAATTTTGATATTAATGTCGCGATTATAACTTCTTTTAGGTTAAAGCACACTAAGCTAGAATTTGAAAATTTTAGAAATTTACGGCAAAATACGCACCCAAATAAATTTTAAATTTAAAGGAGAGATGATGAAAAAGATCATCGCGGCTTTAGTGGTCATCGTAGCGCTTATAGTGGGCGTTTTTGTGGCGACGAAGGACGCTAAAACGGGAGTAGCTAAAAGTGTAAACGATAGCATAACCAAAACGGTTGACGGTGCGGTCGGCAAGAGTGCCAGCGCGGCAATTGAGCAGCAGATTGCGGAATTTATCGCTAGAAACGAAATTTTCGAGACTAAGAGCGCTAAATTTTATCCGGGAGATAGCAACTCGAGCGGCTTTATCGAAGGCGTAGTAAAAAAAGAGAAACTACAAAAAAGCCTTGCTGAAGGCTTTAGCAAGCTAAAGGAAAAAGCAGGCGCGCAAGATAGCAACGATACGGACGAGCCAGATCCTGCTAAAATTTTCCCGGAAGATTTTGCTTTTCGCTATGACTACACTATCAAGCATAGCGTAAAAAACGCTGCGGATGGATTTGAGAGCGACGGAATTTTAACGATTAAGACGCCATATTACGCAGAACCTTGCAAGAAGCTGTTTAAGACTGACGCGCCGCTTAGCACGCATCTAAACTACGGACCTACAGAGGTTAAATTTAGCGCAAAGCTAGCCGATATAAATGTGCTCGAAGATGGCGGAATGGGACGTCTTGCAGGCCTTAGCCTAAACGGCACGAGCGATATGAGCGGTAAAACGATAAAAGCCTTGGGCTTTAAAATCGGTGAAATTTTTATAGACGACGGCAAGGATTCGGGTCTTGATGTGAAGGATCTTATCTATGAGGCAAACTTTAAAAACGGCATCCAAGATCTAGACGATAATATAACTAAGCTCTTTTTGAATGACATAGATTTTGCAGGCAGCACAAAAGAGCTCGTCGTAACTGTAGATAAGCAGCGCTTCGTCGTAGTTACGGATATGAGCACAGAAGGTAGCTACCGCGTAAAAGATGGAATTTTAAATTTCAACGAAAGCGATAAAGCCCAAAGCCTAAAAATCGCCGATGTGCTAGTGCGAAACATCCATTTGGGCGTCGATACCAGCTTTAGCGCAGCACTTTTCGAAAAATATCTGTCTGTTATCTCAAATCCGCAAGAAGGCGAAAAATTAGCGGAAAATAAAGAGCTTTTTATGAAGCTGCTAAAAGATGATATGAAAATCAACGTGAATGATTTTTCGTTTGAAAATAGCCTCGGCAAGAAATTTGCTTTTAATGCAAGCGCGCTAGTAGGCGGCTACATCGACGAGACGCAGCTTTTTAAGCGTATGAGCTTGGATGGCAAAGCTACGATAAATACGACCATCACGGACTTCTTATCGCCTTATGACAGCTTGCGCGATTTTGCGCCGATGGCGGAAGTTTACGGCTCGCAGTTTCTTAAGCCTGATGGAGATGGGGTTAAGATGGAGTTTAGCTTCGATAAGGCAAGCAACTCTATGATCTTAAACGGAAAGCCTATCCCACTACCGCACAATTAAATTTTAAAGCTTTGCGGGTAAAATTTAAACCTGCCTGCAAAGCTCTTTTTATTTCCTACTTTTTCGGCGCAGAATTTCGCAAAGCTTCGCGTAAATTTTTACCTGCATAATTTCGCACCGCTACCATAAAATTCCGCTCGAATTTTACCGCATTGTTTCCGCCCGCTTCGTTAAATTTTAAAACTTACAAGCCAAAATCTCATACCTACAATGACAGATAGGCTTAAGCAATTTTGGCTATAATGCGCGATTTTGCAGCGCAGCTAGCGTAAATTTAAAAGACGGCGGGATTATGAGCGGCATTTATTACGCCACCTCTTTTGACGACGTATTTTATATTGGGAAACTAACGCTAAATTTGCATTTTTAAATTTCAAGGAACGATATGAAAGTAATCAAACGCAACGGCAGAACCGAGGAACTTGACGTAAGTAAGATCAAAAAATACACGAGCGAGGCAGTGGAGGGTCTGGAAAACGTAAGCCTTAGCGAGCTTGAGGTGGACGCAAAGATCCAGTTTCGCGATATGATCACCACGGAGGAGATCCAACAAACCCTCATCAAAACCGCAGTCGAAAAGATCGACGTGGACCGCCCGAACTGGACCTTCGTCGCCGCGCGGCTATTTTTATACGATCTGTATCACAAAGTAACGGGCTTTAGCGGCTACAATAGCCTGGGGGATTACTTCGCTCGCGGCGAGGCGTCGGGTCGCATAATGCTCGGCTTAAAGGAAAAATACGATCTAGAGGATCTAAATTCTTATTTGCAGCCGCAGCGCGATTTGCAGTTTAATTACCTCGGCATCAAAACGCTTTACGATCGCTACCTCATCAAGGATAAAAGCGGCGCGCCGATCGAGCTTCCGCAGCAGATGTTTATGGCGATCGCGATGTTCCTTGCGCAAAACGAGCTTGATTGCCAGAGCTGGGCGAAGAAATTTTACGATCTTATATCTAAATTTGAAGTCATGCTGGCTACCCCGACGCTCTCAAACGCCCGCACGACGCGACATCAGCTAAGCAGCTGCTACGTGGGAAGCACGCCCGATAATATTGAAGGAATTTTCGATAGTTACAAAGAGATGGCGCTTCTGAGCAAATTCGGCGGCGGCATCGGCTGGGACTGGTGCAAGGTGCGCGCGATGGGCGGCAGTATCGACGGGCATAAAAACGCAGCGGGCGGCATCATCCCGTTTTTAAAGATCACGAACGACATCGCCGTCGCCGTCGATCAGCTGGGCACGCGCAAGGGCGCTATCGCCGTGTATATCGAGCCGTGGCATATGGACGTGAGCGACTTTTTAGATCTGCGCAAAAACTCGGGCGAAGAGAGGCGTCGCGCGCATGAAATTTTCCCCGCGCTGTGGATAAACGATCTGTTTATGAAAAGGCTTCAAAGCGGCGGCAAATGGACGCTCTTCGATCCCGCCGAAGTAAGCGATCTGAGCGATCTATATGGTGCGGAATTTGAGGCGCGCTACGAGCAATACGAGGCCGACGATAAAATTTCAAAATCCACCATCCTGGCAAAGGAGCTTTGGAAGAAAATTTTAACGAGCTATTTTGAGACGGGCATGCCCTTTTTGTGCTTCAAAGATAACGCCAACCGCATCAATCCAAACGCGCATCAAGGCTTAATCAGGAGCTCAAATTTATGCACGGAGATCTTTCAAAACACGGCGCCGAACCACTATAAAATTAAGGTCGTATTTGCCGACGGCAGCGAGAGGCTGTTTGAGGAAAACGAGGATATAAGAACCGACGCGGGCATCGTAAAAAAGGCGAAAAAGATCACCGCGCTAGACACGCTGGGCGGCAAAGAAATTTTTATCGTAGAAAAGGGCTGCAGCGAGGGCGCGACGGCAGTTTGTAACCTCGCAAGCGTAAATTTAAGCAAAATCAACAGCCGCGAGGAGATAGCTCGCGTGATGCCGATCGCCGTGAGGATGCTCGATAACGTCATCGATCTAAATTTTTACCCGCACGCCAAGGTCAAATACACCAATCTAAAAACCCGCGCGATAGGGCTCGGCGTAATGGGCGAAGCGCAGATGCTTGCCGAGCGCGGCGTGAAGTGGGGCAGCTACGAGCACTTCGAGCTGATCGATAGGATAATGGAAAACGTGAGCTTTAACGCGATCAAGGCAAGCTCAAATTTAGCCGTAGAAAAGGGCAGATACCCTGATTTTGCGGGCTCGAAGTGGAGCGAAGGAATTTTCCCGATCGATTTAGCGAACGAAAACGCCAAAGTGCTCGTTAAGCGCGGCGGGCTTTTTGAGCAGAGCAGCTGCGACTGGGACGGACTGCGCGAGAAAGTAA
>NZ_CALJPG010000035.1 GCF_937980635.1 uncultured Campylobacter sp. | reverse complement strand
TAGGGTTCTAACATGGTGGCTAGGTTATTTAAAGGGGTTGGGGTTTAAATTTTAAAGGTAAGATAAAGAGACAGCCCCTAGAAAGGTTTTTAATGGTTTGGTTTATAGGACTTATTCTAAAGATGACAGAAAGTCCATTTAATCCATAAATACTATAATTCCATAAAGAGCTTAAATTTTATCCTTATCCTTGGTTTTTAAGCACAAGAATAAACTTAAGGCAGGTGCGTTTCTTACTATGGATAGCACCTTAAAGTCTATATGCCTATGTGATTTAGAACTTTCCGGGTAAGCGGAAAGACGGTGAGATAGAGAGTTAAAGCGAAACTTATCTGCAGTTTATCATTCCGAATTCTGCCGTAGCTTTCATGAAATTTTAAAAAGCTATGAGTAGAAAATTCATAGTATGAGTTTAGAAATGGGAGGTGGATTTGTACGGTTAGTTAGATAGAGCGGGGTTCTTGGAGACGATAAAATAAGAGCGCGTGAGCCACCTATAATCTCTTTTAAAAATTGCTTGCTTCCCCTTCCCATATATTACTTCATCACTACTCCTTCCCTAAGCGCTCATCCTCATTTTAGCGTATTGCTTTCTTTTGGAGCGCTTACCTTTTTTTGATACTCAAGGCGAGTATCTGCGTGGACTATGATCGCGATAGATTATATAAATTCTGAAGCGCTCCCATTCCTTATTAACTCTACACTTTTTATTAGGAATTTCTTGTATATTACGCATATATAGCTTTCCACCTTTCAATACTCGTAATACTCGGCTTGCTAGGTTGCTTTAGTGCTTTTATCGTTTAACTGGACCGCTTGATTACCCTCATAGGTTTGCCATATTGTTTTATTGCCTTCATAGGTTTACTCAGGTTGCTCTATATCGCTTCATTGCCTCCATACTTAGACTTACTAAAAAACAACCTCTGTCTTAAAAAACAACTCACACTATTTTTTTTGTTTTTCAGCTATATTGTTTTCATAAGGTATTTTTTGAAATATCTTATAACGTTTTTACTAAGGAGAAAGAATGTTTTATATATTAAAAAGCCTTTAGGCTTTTTGAAGTAGCCTTTAAAGTTTATATATTACGGTTTTTCGATGGGTTACGTTATCGGTAATGTTTTTATTGATAAGCCCAAGTGCTTATCAAGCATTCTTAATCTTTAGTTCCCCGCTGGCGGTTTGGGGTAATAAGAAAAATCGCAGAGGTGCGTTATAGCTTCGCACATTAATCTAAAAAGCTTCTGTTTTAACTAAATTCTAAAGATGTAACGTCTTTTTGCCCCTAGAGTTTTTTCCCTAGATAGTCTCCTTTTTCGTTTTATTTATTGCCTAAGTGCATTAAATTTAAAAAGGGGGCTATCTGAAAAGCCGCGTGGAGGTAGCACCTCCGTTAAAGGTTACGGGGCTGTCTCGCTCGTCGCTAGCGGAGCATTTGCTCGTCTACTACCGCCGTTGCGATTATTCCTTGTAGGGGTATTATTTTCTAAGTAAGTCTTCCTTCTTATGGTTTTATTTCTTTCAGGAGTATTTTTTGCCTAGTACTATATTATAAACAATATTGATCTTAATATATTTTTATCGCTTGTGGGGATATTATTTGCCAAAGCAGTTCTTTTATCATAAATAGAGCAACCCCTTGGCCTATCCCTTTTAAGGATATTTTATGTGTAGCCTTGCTTTTGATATTTTGGGCTTTGCTCTAATAGAATGCTTGAGCATCGAAAAGATATTGAAGATATTTAGGTATAGAAGAGATATTGAAGTATTAAGGGAGGCAACCGCAACCCATCATTTTTTAATCGCTCCCCCATATTTTAAAAGCCTTTGGATATCTTAATACTATATAAGAAAATAGTATAGCTTCCTTTATACTTTTAAAGAAGCCTCTAAGCCTTTAGACTTTTTATCTGCAAATGAAAGCAAAAGAAGAGATTAATAAATTTGAGCTAAGAAGCTTTTAAGATCTTTCTAATATAATCCCCTTGTTCATAAGGACGAAGAAGGCTTTAAGCTTTTATCTGTTTTTATTTGTTCTCTGCCTTAAAGAACAAACATCTTACAGATAGGCGCTTAAGGCATTTGGCGAAAATGTATTAAGCGGCCTCCTTAAGATTTTAAACCTTGAGCTGCTACAAGGCTTAAGCTAAATTTCTTAGGTTTGAAACTTCTTAACCCATTTTTGCTTATTATTTAAAGTTTCCTTAAGAGACGATAAATATTTTTATATAGTTTTTTAAAAGACTATATACTGATATTCTGTAATCGAGTGTTCGGGGGAATTCTGTGGGTTGTATAAATTCAACGCAGGACACCACTTTTATCACTAATCAAATCGGCAAATTCTATGATTGATCGTTTATATCTAAAAAGCCCAAAATAAGTAAGGATATAAAATGAAATTTTTTCTCATCATACTTAGTATATTTCTTTGTATTTATATTGTTCTTTCGGTGCTAAGTTTTTCACCTTGTGATATTAACGATATGTTGAGGCAAAACTACAGTCGTATGGAGCAAAAATGCAGATTAAAATTGATACGACGGGCTAATAATGGCAACAGTGGGGCGCATAGGCGACTTTTCTATTTTTATGAATCTTATTTTTTAGATAGATATTGTGTAGATCAAAAGGCGCAGCAAGAATTAGACAAAGAAGAGCTAAATTTTATTAAAAAATTTCATTCTGGAAATTTAGATCTATGCACAAATAACGATTTTATAGTTGGTTTATTAAAAAAGTGCGTTTTGAAAGAGGGAAATTTTACATTGTGTACCAAGCGGATCGGAAAGGAAAAAGAGATTAACATGGATGAAGTCATACATCTATATTACACGGATAAAAAACCAAAAGAATAAGAGCTTTCATGAAAAATAAAATTTACTTTATTGCCGCTGCTATAATATTATTTGCGTGGATATTTTATCTATATAAAGAGCAAAGCGCCTCTTGCGATATAAAAGATCTTTTTATGGGCGATACTGAAATAACAAAAGAGTGCAGAATTGCTATAATAAGGTAATTTGACAAGAATGGTAACCCTCGCGCATATAAGCGATTGAGTTTGGTTTATGGAAAAATTTTAAGCGAAAGACCGACAGAAGAGGTTTTAAATGAGCTAGACCGAGAAGAGATAGAATTTTTGAAAAAATTGTATCCCGATTCAGAAATTTTATCTAAAGAGTTGCCAAGCAGAAAATAATCGATTTTTATAAACGAAAATTTGCCATAAAGATGGCTAAATTTAATAAAGAAATGAAAAAAAAGGATAGGTGATTAATGGACTTAGAGCTTTTATACCAAAATTCAACAAATTCTGATAAATTCAGCATCAATTCGTTTGTCGGAAAATTTATATATCAAAAAACTTGGTCGGATTGCGACTATTGGAAGTTGGATAAAGCTTTAATGCAGATTTTGAACTTTTATCATAATAAAACGCTTCCAAGAGAAATTTTCGTCGCAATACTAGCGGTATTTAATGAAGTTATCGGCGTGGAAGATAAATCGGAAATTTATGTAAGCAATATGCTGTGTGCGAAAAACAGCGACGGCGTAGTGCCTAGCATATATGATAGATTTGAAAGATTAAATGTTCTGTGCAATAGCATCGTATTCAAAGAAAAGCTTAGCAATAGCTGTTTTTGGTATGTTCCAAAGGATTAATGCAATGAATCTTGTAAATTTTTATAGAAATACCGCATTTGATGATAGATATGATGCAAATTCGTTCATAGGTATGATTTTAGATAATAATCTATGGTCCGATGATGAATATTGGAAATTAGAAGCCGATTTAAAAAAGATTTTGCAGCATTATAAAAACAAAGAGTTGGACCCAGGAATAATGCAAGGCATTATTTCTATCTCTAATGATATATTTCTAAACGGAAGTTGGCGCGACGTAGATATAGACGCAAAAAGCGAATGTTTTAAAACGTATAAATATCAAGAAGATACAAAGCCGAATATTTTCGATAGATTTCGCCGTATAAAAAGCTTATTATTAGCGGTTGCGTCAGGGGATGAAAATTTTTATAAAATCAAATTTTTCTATGAAAAGTAATATAAATGATCTTTGCTTCGCAAATAAGGTGTATAATTTAGCAAATGCAAAAATTACGGTGGATAAAAATGAAAAAGTTGTTAAATTTGACAAATAGTGGTTTAAGGCTGAGCGATATAAATTTTAGCAGCTTCAGCGCTTCTAAAAACTGGATCGGTTTCTTTGAGATCGAAAGTAGGGGCTGGCTAAGCGGAGTAAGCTTAGCGATAAAATTATTCGATAACTTTTTTAGAAAATATAGCGATGAAGTATTTATCGTAAGTGCTCTAATGCGTGATGATAAAGTATACAAAAGATATAAAGCAATCTCGCAGGTAAAGCCGTTATACGATAAATTTAAAGATCTTGGAATTTTGCAAGAACAAAATGAGTATTTTTCTCTGGCTAGAGATAAAGAATATCCGCTGCCCGCTATGTGCATAAGAATGGACATTCTGAAATGGGACGACATAAAAGAGCTGGCTAAATTTTTAATGTGCTATGATTATTCGATAAACGAATGGTGTTTTATAGTTTTTCCGAGTTTAAATTTAGCCATCTATCCGCATGATAGCAAGGGTTTTGGCTGTATAGGGCTAAACGACGAGATTAAATATGGAATCAATTTTTTAAAATTTTGCGAGAAAAACAGCAAGGCAAAAGTGACGATAGATAAAAAAGAGGTTAATTTGAACAAAGCGGTTTTTCTTCTGCCTAAAAATAATGAAGAGCTATTTTCCAGAGTGCAAGAAGTAAGAGAGATAAAAAGAGGAACTTTGTATGCCGATCCAAATTTAATTAAATTTATTGCCCTTAGCGGCTCAATCAAAGATCTGAAAATATCGCAATTAAAACAGCTATTGCGCGAAGGCTTGATCTATCTTGACACAGGAATATTTTTTATCAAGAATCTTAAAAGGGAAAGAATAGCCACAACAGAGAACATTTTAATTAATTCTTCAATATATCAAGGCTTAAGCGATTTTGAGTGGTCGATCAATCAAGTGGAGATCAAAAATCCAAATTTAAAGGAAGATGATTTTATTAAAGAATGCCTTTTATTTTTGAAATTGGTAAAGGAAAAGATCGAAAATATGGCTATTGAGAACAACAGATTTGCGTTATGTTTGGATTTCTATAATATCGATGGACTGAGCGCAGATTTCGAGCTTTATACTCTAAGAGATAATGAAAAGATCGTAGATTTTTCAGAGGCTAAATTTAATCAAAGCTCGGTGTATGTAATTGTATGAAATTTATTTTCTCGGCATGATTAAAGTATAAAAATTTATAACTATCATCCCAAAGGAAGGTATAAAATGACATATATAAAAACATACCCCGATACGGTAGAGATGAGTGATTTTTTGGATTTTTACCCAGATGAAATAGATAGCGATATTGGAAAATATACGTTCGGAATAAACGGGTTAATATTTACATATTGCATAGTCGAGGGATGGGTGGAAATTACTATAAAAGCAGGCGAGGAGACAGCTGTGGAATTTACCGCCGAATGTATCGAATCCTTAAAAATCAGAAGAAATAAAGATGGCGAATTTATAGAGATAGGACAAAATTTTGCTATGGACAGAATGGTGCAGATAGAACTGTATATAAGACCAAAAATTTTATTAAAATATGCGAGTTTAGAATGCTAGATGAAACTCATATCCCAATAAAAGGAAACCCAAATGCAAATTGATGGAAAACATATATTTCGCAAGGGCGTGCTTCTGTACAAACTATGCGTAATGGCTTCTTTAGAATATCAAGATAGATATCTTGTGCACGCTACAGATGAAGATTGCGAAAATCCTAAGGAGATGGTATATTTTTTATGTGATTCCTGCGCTAATGCCCTATTGGAGGAATTTGAATTTTGCTTCTTGCCATACGAAAGGGATGCGCTAAGAGAGCTTAGGTCTCTTATTCTTAAAAACTTTAAGGACGATAGATCATTATACGTAGATGATTATGAATATTTAGTCTATCACAATAAATCTTGGATAGAGGTCAGAGAGCTAGCTCTAAAAACAATCCAAATTTTCGGATACGATTTAGATGACTTTAGCTATGACTTCAATTAGACTTGATTTGGAAATGCAGTTTTAAATGAATAAAAAGGCGTTTTTAATTATTTTATCGGTAATAATCGAAGATGGCGATTATGTCTCTTTATGGGAAATCGTTTGGGAATTAAATTCTATTAACGTTGCCAATTCGCTTAAAGTGGCGAAAGAAATTTTATTGTTCTTATACGAGCAAGGTTATATAAGATTGTTTAGTTCAAATTGGGGTTATGATACAGAAATGAAAGAGATATGTGATAAATCTGAAATTTTAAATATTTTAAGAGATGATAAAAATTATGAGCCGGTCGGCGTAAATAGCAAATACTTTGGCGTGACCGAAACGCAGCAAGGAAGAGCTTATTATGCAAAACAGGGCTAAAATATGAAAACAATAATTTGGACGGCATAAATGAGAATAAAAGCGCTTGATCTAAATTTAAGCCCGTACGTCTATTTCTTTAGCGAAGCGGAAGATTTTAGGTTTAAGATTTTTAAAGATTTCCAAGCCGCAAGCGGGAAAAGATCGCTGGATTTTTATGAGCTCGAGGCGTTTAGCCTAATGAAAAGCACCGAAGTCCATGAAACTGATTCTATTGCAGGCACATTAATTCATAATTTTAATTTATGCGATGAGAATGTAAGAGATATTTTAATGATGCTATTTGGGCAGTTCTATCTAAATAATTTCATAGATACCGACATAAAATATAAAAATAGCGCCAATATAAATTTAAATATGAGAAAATTTGAAGAATGGAAAATTTTAAGAGATAATTTCTTTTATAATTTAGATAAATTTATAGCCCGCCCATACGAACCTCTAAAAAATTATACTCGCGCAGACGGTGCCTTTTGGGAAGAGCCGAATCGGTGGTGCCACCATAATATGTATATATTTATCGCAGAATATGGCAAAAAATATTATGATGAAATTTTGATTCCGAGTCTCTGCAACAAATACGAACACATAGAGGTTGATACCGACAAAGAAGGAAATGTAACGAAGTAGTACGGAATATAAAATTTAGGAGAATAAAATGGCAATAAGAGAGGAAGAGGGAGAGACAGACAGAGGAAGAGAGGAAGAAAGAGAGGGAAGGAGAGGGAGAATAAAATGGCAATAAAAGAAAGATTATTAAGAGAATTATGCTGCCTTGCTTCATTAAAATGCCAAGAAAAATATATGCTCAACCCCACAAAGGATAAGTATTTATTGTGCATAGATTTAATATAAGATTGTGAGAGTGCTTGTAAAATAGCCCTAGCGGAATCAAACAAAATTTATTTCAGTATAGAGGAACGTAAAGCGATAGCCAAAATGCTAGATAAATTTACGGAGTGTGATTCAAAATTTTGAGAGGAAGAGGAAAAGGCTTCTATGACAGACTATGAAGATTTTATTTACCACAATAGCACCTTTTGCGGATTGCGCGAGTTAGCTCTAAAAACAATCCAAATTTTTGGGTATGATTTGGATAACCTCAACTACGACTAAAAGCTTTGTAAGGAAAGATAGAATATGTACAAGCAAATAAAAGAGCTGCTAGAAAAGAGCGGCATAGAATTGAGCGATGGTTTGAAAGAGAGCGAAATAGACAAAATAGAGCAAATTTATGAGTTTAAATTTCCAAAAAGCCTAAGAGATTTTTTGTCATATACATTGCCTATTTCAGTAGAATTTTATAATTGGAGAGACTTTAGCGATGAAAACATAAAGGAGATAAAGCAGGCTATGAACTACGTCTTTGAGCACTTAAAAAACGATCCTATTGATGAAATTTTTCCAAACGAGGGCTATTGGAATACGCAAAAATGGGGTCCGATACCCGAAGACGGATCTCGCAAGCGAGCCGTTGTACTAGAAGCAGCCAAAATTGCACCTAAGATTATACCTATATATTCTCATAGATATATGCCGTGTCTTAAATTGCCGGATCCGCCGGTCTTATCTATACACTATACCGATGTCATTTATTATGGGAAAAATTTATATGACTACTTTTTGAGGGAATTTGGTAAAAATCCTCTTGAGCCGGTCAGAAAATGCCCGTATGTGCCTTTTTGGTCTGATTTATACTAAAATTTAATAAAGGCGAGTTTGCGTTAATTTACGCTTATTTGATTTTTAGAATTTAAAGAAAATATACGTTAGCATAGTTAAAGCGAGGAAAAATGACGGAAGTAGTGATTGACTTTGATGAGTTGCAAAAAGACAGAAGATATATTGATGAGTGGCATGATTATTGTCCCAAAGAAATAGAGCATAAGTTATACTCATATTTATCCGAAAAGCTGTCTTTACCGCTACGTATCGGCCCTGATGCATTCGCAGATTTCTTTTGGTTTCTGCGATTTAAAGAATGGAAAGACTATAGCGAGGAAGAGTGGGAGCAATATAAAGATAAAGACGAGTGGGAAAGCTATAGCAAATATATCGAGGAAAAAGAGGAAAACTCACGATACGGTTTAAAAAATAAGCAAGGTGTTCGAGACGATTTAAAGCTAATTTTCTTAAATTTTAATGCATTCAAGAAAAAATACAGCGATCTGGCTAGGCAGTTGCTAGACGTGATAAAATTTACGCTCTCGGAGACCGCCAAATACCCAGATCACGATGACTTGCTTGATATTCAAATAGAAATTCGAGGCTAGAAGATTATGAAGTAGCGATGAGAAATAAATTTAAGGAAAGCAGCGAATGAGATACAACGATTTGATATTTTTAAATTTATTCCGTAATTACGAAGATGAATTTGCCGGAGTCGGTCGGCGCGACTTTGTAATTTATTTGGAAGAACTGGTTAAGGCTGGCGAATACGGTATAGCGCTGGAAGATTTTTTGGTTCAAATGTATGAATATAATATAAAAATTTCTTCTAACGACTTAACAATTATAAAAAATTTATGCGAAGGCGTGAATGTTGATAGTAATTTATGGTTGGTTCTAAGTATTAAAGCGGCGGGCGATTAAAAATATACCGAAAGAGGGTCAATGATAGAGGAATATATAAAAATAATAGAGGATTTTTTGCAAAATAGAATCGATGTATTTGAATTCGAAAAGATATATTGGGATAAATTTATGAATGATAAAAATTTTCCCGATGAATATTATGAGCCGCTGAACAGGCTTCTTACCGATATCGATGAATTCGAACCTGACGAAGAGTTGAGGGGTGATGATACGGTAGGTGATTCATTAAGCGAAGAGGATTTAAGGGGGTGTGCAAAAAAGACCTTAAAACAAATTATACTTTTAAAATAGTAGTTTTATAAAATGATAATTTCTGCGAGAATTTTAAAAATATATTACGATATAATGCGGGCAAACCCACATCCCAATAAAAGGAAACCCAAATGCGAATTAACGGAAAAGAGATATTTGAGAAAGGTGCTCTTATGTGTCATCTAAGTCGAATGGCTTCTTTGGAATATCAAGTCAATTATTTAGTGCATGCTACGGCTGAATACTACGAAGACCCGTCAGAAATGGCAGAACTACTATGTGATGAATGCTGGCGAGCCCTTGACGAAAAATCTGAATTCTGCTTCTTACCCTATGAAAGAGAGATCTTAAAAGAGCTTGCAGAACTTATTTATAAATACTTTAAAGATCAAAGCCTGCTGGAAGGAGATACCTACGATTATTTAGTCTATCAGAACAAATCCTGGATAGAGGTTAGAGAATTAGCTTTAAAAACTTTACATATTTTCGGCTACGATTTGGACAACTTCGACTATGATTAAACCCGGATTAGACCTAGCAGAATGAAATTTGTCGTATATATCTTTACTTTGCTACTATGTCTAAGCGCTGGACATTGCTTGGCTTTATGCGGCAAAAATAAAACCGACTCCGCGCAAGCAAATAGTTTCATTTCGGGCGCATTTATGCCGCGCCGTATCATACCTCACGCTGTAACTCAATCTAACGCCGTTCGACCCTATGCTTTGCCGTTACGTCGCGACGCATACTATCGCTGCGCCTCAAACCCTTGTGCCGAAATGCCTAGATCATCTTTCCGACGAGTTTTTCTTTAAATTCTTTATAAATTTCAGGCCCCGCGTGTTTGTATTCGCTCGTCAGCTTATTGTGAAATTCCGCCATATCGCCGCCGCTTTCGCGGTAGAGCTTGATCGCGTTTCGCCTTACAGCGCCGTCTTTTAGGTCGCTATCGTAGGCGATGCTCGCGTATTGCGCTCGCGCGCCGTCCTTGATCTCACGGTAGGCTTCGCAGCCTTTGGCTCTGCCGAGCTTTGCGACGCACGCGGCATAGAGGGCTTGCAGGCTCACGCACTGGGGTATCAGCGCCTCTGCCGCGGCAATGTCCGCTTTGGCGATTTTGGAATTTGCAGCCTTTTGTTCCTGTTGTGCAGCCTTCGGCTCCTGCTTCGCGGTTTTAGGCTCTTGTTTTGCGGTTTTTACCCCTTGTTTTTGGGCCTTTGGCTCCTGCTTTGTAGCTTTCGGCTCCGCTTTTTGGGTTTTTTTCTCTGCCGCGCTACTTGTTTTGCTTTGTTTTGTACCCGCTCCTGCGGCATGCGAGGCTAGGCTGATCTTTTCAAATTTCGGATTTTTGCGGTAGTTTAGATTATTAAAAAATTCTATCACGTCGTCGTAAAATTTGTCGTTGCTGACGATGCCGATCTTGCCCTCCTGCCCGCAGAGTTTGCCCATCAAAAACACGATGATCTTATCGGCGAAGTCCTTTCTTTGCTTGCCGATAGTAAAGACCTCGCCTATGCTAACGCCCATCTTCGATAGGCGCGCAAGGGTCAAGGCGCCGATCTTTTTGGCGGTGTTGGAGACTATATTTAGCTCATCACCCTCTTTGAGATTTACGACGTCGAAGATATTATCTACGTCGATATTTTCGTCGTCAATGATAAAATGGGTCAAAGTTTTTCCTTTAAATTAAATTTCAATGCCCGCGCTTGCGCAAATTTCATCTCTAAAGCACGCGAAAGATCTCATCGCAGGTTGATTTTGCAGATGCTCGCCGATCGGCTTTTGCATCCACGCCATATCGTACCAGCGGCCGAATTTATAGGCGCAGCGCTGAAATCTGCCGACGAAGCGAAAGCCCATGCGCTCGTGAAATCGTACGCTCGCGTCGTTTAGATATTCGTCATCCCCGCAAGCGATGCAAGCGTTCATGTTTGCGATGTTTTGAGCCCTGAGCGCGCGCTGTAGCGCTTCGTAGAGTAGCCTGCCGATACCAAGAGCGCGCACGTTTTGCGATACATAAACCGAGCTCTCCGCCGACCAATCGTATGCCGCGCGCTCTTTGAAAGCCGAAGCGTAGGCGTAGCCGAGGATTTGGCCCGGTTTTAAATTTACGCCGCTTTGTTTTGTCAAGGCGATTAAATTTGCGCTATTTTGTTTTGCCGCACCGCTTGCGCAATTTCGCGCCTCGTCTGCGGGCAAAATTTCATTCCCTGCGCCTGCCGCGCTCGCAGAAATTTTAAAATTTTCATTCCGTTCATCGTCCGCGCATACCGCCTCGTCGCTTACGTAGGCGAGCAGATAGGGGTATCTTTGCAGCGTCTGCTCGATGCGCTCCGCAAATTCCGCAGTGCTGGGCACGTCGTATTCGAAGCTGATCGCCGTTTGCTTTACGTAGGGCGCGTAAATTTCAAGTAGCGCATCCGCATCTTGCGGCGTTGCGAGCCGCAGTTTTATCAGCACCCGATCTCCTTTAAATTTAGCCGTTTTTGCATAATTTCGGTTTTAAACTTATCTAAATTTGCCGCCGCGTTTTGGTTTTTAATTCGGGTTAAAATTTCATCTCGCGCGCAAAACGGCTAAATTTCAGAGGCGTGTTTGAGCGCGTAAATTTTAAAATTTAACCCGCATCTTTTATTCGCCGAAAAGCCTCCAAAACTCGGGCGCAAATTTCGTCGGCGCAAATTCTATGATCTCGTATTTTGCGACGCCGTTTTGAAAGAACGGATCTTGCGCGATGATCTCATCAAGCTCCGCGCGGTCTTTGGCATTGATTAAGATGATACCGCCCGTGCGAGGGACTTTGCGCCCCGAGCAGATAAATTTATCTGCCGCATAAAATCGGTCTAAAAACGCGTTGTGCTCGTTGATGAAGCGATCGACTTCGCTAATTTCTTTAACGTAGGTGAGGTTTGCAATAAACATTTTGATCCTTTATGAGATTTGAAGCGCGATTTTAGCATAAAATTCCAACGGATAAAATTCCTGCTGGAATTTTCGCGCGCTACGTTATAAAAAATATCGGCGAAATTCCGATTATCGCGCAACCAAGCGCTGCGTAGCGAAGCTTTATCGCAGCAAGCGCGCAGATGTTTGCAAGCGCGAAAAGAAGCGGCGGAATTTGCGCCTGAAAGCTCGGCAAAGTAAAATTTAAAAACGCAAGCAGCGGCGTATCGAGCGCGCCGCCGAGTCCGAATAGATGCAAAAAGATGCTCAGCGGATAAAAGATCACGAATACGTATCCCAGCGGCATTACGCTAAGCTGCTGCAGCGAAGCGGTCGGGAAGAAATAATAGACCGCCACGTTCATGCTAAGCCAAACGTAGAGGTTAAAAAGTATGACGTTCTGCCAGAGCTTAAATTTGGGTGCGAAGTGGTGCAGGTAGAGGAAAATATACAGCACGCCCAGGCAGGAGAAATAAAATCCGATTGAAAAGGCTAAGTGCGGGAAAAACGCAAGCAGAAGCGCGATCGTTAGGAAGAGGTTTGTAAATTTAAGTACGTAGAAATTTCGCATCGCGAGGTAAAACCCTACGCAACACATCGCAAGCGAGCGCAGAAAGCTCGGCGTAAAATCGAGCACGAAGAGATACCCGCTCATCAGCACGATCACGAATACGCTAAGATCGCGCCTCGCGCTGCGGTACGGAAAGTAGCGATCTTGAAAATAGCGGTAGATCGGCATTGCAAGCAGAAAGACCGTGCTAAAGATAATGCCCAGATGAAAGCCGCTGATCGAGATGATGTGCGCTATGCCCCAGTTCGTCACGCTAGCGCGCAGCGGTTTTGAAATTTCGGTCGCAAAATACAGCGCGGAGTAAAGATCCGCCGTCATATCATCTTCGTGCTGAGCGCGAACAAAGCTTATCGCGCGCCATTTTGCCCCAGAGGGCGCGGTTTCGGCTGAAATTTTAAAATTTGGCGCGTAAAAGCGCTGCTTTAAAAAATCTAAAAATTTTACGTTTTTCGTTACGATGCCGATATTTACGCGCGCGAAGCGGTGAAATTCCCGCCCGAGCCCGGCGGTCGTGTAGAGGGTAAAATCCGCCGTTTTGAGCTTTAGCACCGTGTAGGTGCGACCGCGTTCGTTCGTTTTGGCGTAGGCGTTTAAAATTTGCGCGTCGTAAAAGGCGTAGTTTTTCGCGCGAAATTCTTTGAATTCATAAAATTTCACGCCTAAGTTTATCGATAAAATTCCAAGCAAAAGCAGCAGAAAGTATAAAATTTCGCGTTTAGAGTAAAAGAGTTGAAGCTTCACGGACGGTATTTAAGTTCGCGCATGCAGTAGAATTTTAAAAACTCTTGCGCGGCGAAATTTTAAAATTCCAAGGCTCTGTAGCCGTGCCGTCTCGTAAAAACCGGGCGGCGCGACATAAAACAAGCCCGTCTTAGCACGAATAATTCGTCGCAAACTCAAACGGCGTAGGGCGCGCCTCGTAAGGCCAAACCTGAGTTTCAAATTTAAAATGCTGATAGGTCTCGATAAAAAGCTCGCTCATTATCGGGCGCAGATACTCGTTATCGCGGATCACTGCCTCTAGACTGCCGCGAAGCGTGTGCGGAAGCTGCTCTATGCCGCGCTCGCGGATTTCGTCAAGGTGCAGCTTGAATAAATTTTCATCCATCGGCCCCACCGGCTCGGTTTTGTTTTTGATACCGTCGATTCCAGCCATCAGCATCGCCGCGAACGCCAAATACGGGCACGCCGTGCTATCAGGAAAGCGCATTTCCGCGCGCACCGAGTGCTCGCCGCTGCCGTAAGGGATGCGGATCGAAGCGGAGCGGTTTTGGCTAGAATAAGTTAGAATGGATGGCGCCTCAAAGCCCGGGATTAGGCGCTTATAGCTGTTGGTACTAGGATTCGTAAACGCCGCGACGCTGCGCGCATGCTTTAGCACGCCGCCGATATACCACCTCGCCGCGTCGCTTAAATTTGCATAGTTGCCCTTTTTGTAAAAGGTGTTTTTGCCCTTTTTCCAGATTGATTGGTGTACATGCATTCCGCTGCCGTTATCGCCGTAGAGCGGCTTTGGCATAAAGGTCGCGGTCTTGCCGTTTAGGTGCGCGACCATCTTTACGACGTATTTGTATTTTTGCACGTTGTCGGCGGCCTCGACGAGAGTGCCGTATTTGACGCCGATCTCGCCTTGTCCTTGCGCTACTTCGTGGTGGCAGATGAAGGTCTCAAGCCCGATCTGTTCTAGCACTTTTAGCATCTCGGCGCGCAGATCGACCATCGAATCGACGGGCTGGACGGGAAAGTAGCCGCCCTTTACGCCCGGGCGGTGGCCGCTATTAAAGCCGTCTTTGTAGTTTTTGCCGCTGTTCCAATGCCCCTCTTCGGTATCTACCTTAAACATCGCGCAGTTCATATCGTCGATGATCTTTACATCGTCGAAAACGAAAAATTCATTCTCCGGCCCGAAATAGCAGGTATCTCCAAGACCCGTGGTTTGTAGAAACTGCTCGGCTTTTTTAGCGATCGAGCGCGGGCATTTTTCGTAAAGCTCGTTTTTGTAGATATCGTAAACGTCGCAGATGACGATGATCGTAACGTCCGCGGTGAACGGATCCAAAAATGCCGTTTGCACGTCGGGCTTTAGCATCATATCGGATTTATCGATTGGCTGCCATGCCGCTACCGAGCTTGCGTCAAATGGAATTCCGTCGGCGAAGTCCTTCGGCAGGCGCTTGTAGTTGTAAGCGACGTGGTGCCAGGTGCCTTTTAGATCGGTAAATCTAAAATCCACGAACTCGACCTCGTTTTCATCGCAAAATTTAAAAAATTCCTTCACGTCATTAACAAATTTTCCCATATTTTTTCCTTTTTCCGCCCGTATTCGGGCTAAATTTAACGGCGGATTTTAACATTATTTAGTTGAAATTCGACTTTATCTGCGCCGTTTTGCGCGCCGCGATTTTTAAAATTTTGCGCCGCCGAAGATTTTGAAATTTTAAAATTTTGCGCCGTCCGCGCCTTTTGAAATTTAAAAGCGGCTGCCGTTAAAATTTACGCTAGCTTTACAAACTCACGCTCGCGATTTTTGAAAACGGCGATCCGCTCGTAGCCGAACTCGCGCGCTTTGGCGTAAATTTTATCGTAGTTTAGCGCTACTTGAGCTACCGAGTGCGCGTCCGAGCTAAGCGTGATCGGCACGTCCGCATCCGCGAGCATCTGCAAAAGCGCGTCGCTTGGATAAATTTCATTCGCGGGCTTGCGGAGCCCCGCGGAGTTTAGCTCCACGACGATGCCGCTTTTTTTGATCGCGTTTATCGCACCGCCTGCTAAAACTCTGATATCTTTTTTTGGAGTAAATTTAAAAATTTTAATCAGATCCATATGCCCTAAAATGTCGAATTTGCCGCTTCTGCACAGCGCGCAGATCAGCGCAAAGTATTCGCGATAAACGTCGTCTATCTCGCGCCCGCTCCATTGATCTAAAAATTCCTCGTTATCAAAGCCCCAGTTGTTTAAAAAATGCACCGAACCGATGAGATAATCTACCTCGCGCGCGAAAATCCGCTCATCCATTAGCTCTTTTTTCGTCATAAAATCGACCTCATATCCCAGCCGCACGTCGATCCGCCCGCTAAACTCATCTCGCAGTTCCCTAATCATCCGCTCGTAAAGCTCCATCTGCTCGAAGCTCATTCGGTATTTTTGATCGAAGTTCATCGGCGCGTGATCCGCAAAGCCGAAAATTTCTATGCCTCGTGCGATCGCCGCTTCCAAATACTGTCGCGGCTCGCCGCTAGCGTGGTTGCAAAGATAGGTGTGGTTGTGTAGATCGGCTCGCATCAACTGCTCCTTAAATAAAATTTTGGCTAAATTGTAGTAAAATCGCGCTTAAAAAATCACTAGGAATGTATTTGAAAAAACCCGAACTCTTAGCTCCTGCGGGGAATTTAACGAAACTAAAAATCGCCCTGGCTTACGGCGCGGATGCCGTGTATGCAAGCACGGGCTCATTTTCGCTACGCCAGCGAAGCGCAAAGGAATTTAGCAAGGAAAGCTTCGCGCAGGGCGTCGCGTACGCGCACGAGCGCGGCAAGAAGCTCTACGCGACCGTGAACGGCTTTGCGACCAACGGCCAGCTAGGAAACATCGAAAGGCATTTGGAATTTCTTCGCGACCTGCGCGTGGATGGAATTTTAATCGCCACTTTAGGCGTCGCAAGCCTCGCGCGAGCCGTAGCTCCAGAAATTCCGATTCACGTCTCTACCCAAGCTAACGTGCTAAACTATCTCGACGCGCAGGTTTGGGCTGAGCTGGGCGCCGTTCGCATCGTCGCAGCGCGGGAGATGACGCTCAAAGACGCCGTGGAGATTAAAGATAAAATTCCGAGCCTCGAGATCGAAATTTTCGTGCACGGCTCGATGTGTTTCGCATACAGCGGGCGCTGTCTTGTTAGCGCGGTGCAAAGCGGGCGCTTCAGCAACCGCGGAAGCTGTGCGAACGACTGCAGATTTAACTACGAGCTTTACGCGAAAAATCCCGAAACCAGCGCGCTTTTCCGCTTGCAAGAGCGCGAAGGGGAGGGCACTTTCGTAATGAACGCGAAGGATCTTAGCCTCATTTCGTACGTGCAAAAGATCATGCAAACGGGCGCGATTGACAGCTTCAAAATCGAAGGGCGCACCAAGAGCGAATACTACGTCGCGTGCGCCACGAATGCTTATCGCGCGGCGATCGACGATGCCGCGAGCGATAAATTTGAGGCCCGTGTTTACGAGCGTGAGATCGCGACGCTTAAAAACCGCGGCTTTAGCGACGGATATTTGATAAAGCGCCCGTACGAGCGAGAGGATACGCAAAATTTAGACCGCAGCATCGAGCTTGGCACGCATCAGGTCTGTGCGATCAGCGAAGACGGCGAGTTTATAAGCGTCAAGGATAAAATTTTGCCAGGCGTTTCGTATGAAATTTTTGCTCCGCGCGGCTTTAAAATTTGCGCTTGCGATAATGAAATTGGCGAAATTTACGAGCTTAGCGGCAAGCCGTATTTAAAATTTAAGAAGCTGCAAAGCCGCAGCGGTAAGGAATTTAGCGAGATTCACAGCGGCAATCTAAATGAGATTAAGTTGCCTGCGAAGCTCGCGGAGTTTTGCTTTTTAAGAAAGGAGATAGAATGAAATTTGTTTCTATAATAATGGGCTCAAAGAGCGATTACGAGGTCGTTTACGAGGCGGCTAAAATTTTAAACGAATTCGGCGTAGCGTACGAGATGATCGTTTCCTCCGCACACCGAAGCCCCGCCCGTACGGCTAAATACGTCGCGGACGCCGAGAAAAAGGGCGCGCAGGTTTTCATCTGCGCGGCGGGTATGGCGGCGCATCTTGCGGGCGCGGTCGCCGCGAATACGACCAAGCCGGTGCTGGGCGTCCCGCTCGGCGGCAGCGCGCTTAGCGGCGTAGATGCGCTGTATTCGACCGTGCAGATGCCTGCGGGCATCCCCGTCGCGACGCTTGCGATCGGAAAGGCGGGCGCGAAAAACGCGGCGTATCTGGCGGTGCAAATTTTGGCTCTAAGCGACGAGGTGCTAAGCTCGAAGCTAAAGGCGGATCGCGCCGCAAAAGCGGAGGCGCTGAAAAAGGACTCCGAGCAGATCGAAGTGCTGCTTGAAGATTAATCTATGAAAATTTTAAAATTGCGCGAAGGCTTTGAAATTTGCGGCTTAAAGACTCGCACGAATAACGCAGATGAGATGAGCGGGCGAGGGGTGATCGCAAATTTGTGGGGTGAGTTTTTAAAATTTAACGCTAGCGGAAGCAGCGCCGAGAAAAATGAAATTTATGCTACGTATTACGACTACGAAAACGGCGCACAGGGCGAATACTCCGTGCTAATAGGCACTTGCTCGAAAGAACAGCACCATAAAGAAAGCCACAACGAAGCTTGCAAATCCGCGAAGCAGTGCTGCAAAAATGAGCGCGATGAAACCGGCGATAAATTACGTATCGAAGCAGGCGATTGCGCGGTTTTTGATTTTGCGAACGAGCCTACGAGAGCTGGCGAATACTGGGCTGAAATTTGGAATTTTTTTGAAAGTTCGAAGCTTTAAAGAGCCTTTAAAACGGACTTTGAAAAGCTCTTTGGAAGATAAAATTTAAATTTACATATCGATAAAAGGACAGAAATGACGTTTTCACAGATTATTTTGACGCTTCAAAACTACTGGCACGAGCAGGGCTGCTTGCTCGTTCAGCCCTACGATATGCCCGCGGGCGCAGGCACCTATCATCAGGCTACCTTTTTGCGCAGTCTAGGAAGCAAACCTTGGCGCGCGGCATACGTCGCCCCCTCGCGCCGCCCCACAGACGGGCGCTATGGCGAAAACCCAAACCGCTTGGGCGCGTATTATCAGTTTCAGGTGATCTTAAAGCCGAGCCCGGATAATATCCAAGAGCTCTATCTAAAAAGCCTAGAGAAGCTGGGGCTAGATCTTAAAAGCCACGATATCCGCTTCGTAGAAGATAACTGGGAGAGCCCGACGCTCGGGGCCTGGGGGCTTGGCTGGGAGGTCTGGCTAGACGGCATGGAGGTGACGCAGTTTACATATTTTCAGCAGCTAGGCGGCATCACGTGCGAGCTAATTAGCGGCGAGATCACCTACGGGCTTGAGCGCTTGGCGATGTATCTGCAAAACAAAGACGACGTTTACGACATCGTCTGGGACGACAAGGCGGGGCTAGTAACCTACGGCGACGTGCATAAAAGGGGCGAGTTCGAGTTTAGCAAATACAACTTCGAGCTTGCGGACACCGCGATGCTTTTTAATCAGTTTGAAAACTGCTTCGGCGAGTGCAAAAGTATCCTAAAGCATGGCCTGGCGCTTCCTGCGTATGATTATTGCATGCTCGCAGCGCACACGTTCAACGTCCTTGACGCACGCGGAGCGATCTCGGTCACGCAGAGGCAGGATTATATTTTAAAGATCCGCGATCTTGCCAAAAACTGCGCGCTTTGCTATGCAGATCCGCAAAAATATGTCGCCGAGCTGGACGCCGTGGCGTGCAGCGATAAAAAAAGCGGCAAAGAAGGTGGCGCGGCAAACGCAAACTCCGCAGGCGCAAATTTAAAAAACGCCCACGGCAAGCAAAATTCCGCAAATAAAACAGATAAAAGCGCAAAGTAAGATTTATGAAAACGGGCGAAATTTATGAAATTTTAAACGCCTCCGCGCCCTTTTGCGACGCGGAGGCGTGGGATAATAGCGGGCTAATGCTCGGAAACTTGGATGATGAAATTTCAAAAATCTATCTAAGCCTCGACGTTACTAGCGAGCTGGTGCGCGAGGCGGAGGCGGGCTCGCTTTTCGTGGTACACCACCCGCTGATTTTTAGCCCGCTAAAATCGCTTGATCCGCGGCTCTATCCTGCAAATTTGATCTATGAGATGATCCGCAAAAACATCTCGCTCATCGCGATGCATACGAACTTTGACAAGCACGTTTTAAACGGGTTCGTAGCGCGCGAAATTTTAAAATTTGAAATTACGGATGAGCGGGAATTTTTGGTTTTCATGCGCGCGGATTTGAGCTTTGATCAGCTGTGTGCGGAGATAAAGCGCAAGCTTGGCATCGAGCATCTACGCGCGGTAAAGACGAAAAATTTTATCCGAAATATTGCGCTTTGCACCGGCAGCGGAAGCGAACTAAATCAAAGCTTGGGCGTGGATTGTTTCATTACGGGCGATATAAAATATCACACGGCGCTTCAAAATTTAGAAAACGGCGTGAGTTTGATCGACATAAATCATTTTGAAAGTGAGCGCTATTTTGGGCGCGCGCTCGCACCTTTCTTGCAAAAAAGCGAAATTGAAGTTATAATAAGCGAGCAAAAAAATCCATTTACGTATTATTAAAGGAAAAAGATGAACAAATATTTAAGCCAATTGGTAGAGCTTTGCGAATTCGATAAGCAGCTGGACGGATTTAAGCCTAAAATCGAGGCCGCACAGGAGAAGCTGAGTAAAAAAAGCACTGAAATAAACGGCGCAAAAGAACAGATCGAAACTCTAAATGCGGAGATCGCTGAGCTAAAATCTCAAATTTTACAAGCAAACGCGCAGCTGAGCGCCTTTTCGTCCAAGCTAAAAAGCACGGGCAAAAAAAGCAGTGCGGCAAAAACCGAAAAGGAGATCAAAGCTCTTAGTGTCGAAGAGGATATCGCAAAAGAGCAGCTCGAAGCCACAAACGAGGAGATCGAAAGGCTAGAAAAGATCGTAGCCGCAAAAGAGGCGCTCGTAAAAGAGCAGAGCGAAAAGCAAGAGGCGTTTGAAGCCGAGCTAAAAAGCTTGCAGGAGCAGGTAAGCGCCGAGATGGGCGAGGTTGAGGTCGCTCGCGGCGCGATCTATGCCAAGCGCGATAAGCTAATGCAGGCGATGAATCCAAAAACCGTCTCATTCTACGAAAAGATCCGCAAGTGGGCGGGCAATACGGCGGTCTCGCCGGTGCGCAAACAGGCCTGCTACGGCTGCTTTATGCGCATAAGCGACAAGACCTATTCTGCGGTCATCAAAAGCGACGACATCGTAACCTGCCCGTATTGCGGCAGAATTTTATATAAAGAAGCCGAGTGATCTACACCGCCTTGGCGTTTTTGGCGTGGCTCGTCGCTGCGCCTTTTATTTTTATCCTAAGCTTTAAAAAAAAATACCGCACGAGCCTGAAGGCGCGATTTTTTCTATACAAAAACCCTAAATTTAGCCCCGCTGCGGTGCACTTTCACGCTTGCAGCCTGGGCGAGGTAAACGCTCTTGTGCCGTTAATTTCTAAATTTGAGAGCGTCGCGCTTAGCACGACCACGCAGACGGGCTTTGATGCGGCGCGCGCGCTCACGTCGAACTCTCGCTACCTGCCGTTTGAAAACTGGCTTCCGTTTTGGCTTACGGGCAGCCGCGTGCTGGTGATCTTTGAAGCGGAGTTGTGGCTAAATTTGATCCGTTCCGCCAAGGCGCGCGGAAGCTACGTGATCCTACTAAATGCGCGCATTAGCGACCGCTCGTACGCGAGTTATCTGCGCTTTAAGTTTTATTATCGCAAGGTGTTTGAAAATATAGATCTGGTGCTTGCGCAAAGCGAGCTTGATGCGGCTCGGCTACGGGAGCTCGGCGCAAAAAATATAAAGGTCGCGGGTAACGTGAAAAGCGCGAATATCGCCGTTGCGACAAAAGACTATTCCGCCGCGTCCGCAAATAGCTTCGTGCTTACGATCTCAAACACTCACGAGGGCGAAGAGGAGCTTGTTTTATCAAATTTAAATGATTTTATAAAATTTCGCAGCTCGCAGAGTGCTCTCGAAAAATACCCGCGCGCAACGGGCTCTCATGGCGATAGGAGCTTGCCTGAGGCTGAGCTTCACGGCGAGGCGGGCTCGCCCGAGATTGTAAATTTAAACGCAGCTTCTTTGGATACGGCGAGCTCAAGCGACGCTTCGTCCGCCGTGCCGAATACGGCGCCTCTAAACGGCGCGTCTTTAAATTCTACCGCACCGAATACAGGGGCCTCGACTGCTGCGCCGCAAAAGCTAAAAATCATCCTGGCGCCCAGACATCCGGAGCGCTTTGAAAAGGTACGTGAAATTTGTGAGATTTGGGCGCGCGAGCATGGGCTTAGCTTCGAACGATTTAGCGACGGCGCGGGGCTTGGGAGCGATTTTATCTTCCTCGATGCCTTCGGGGAGCTAGCGAACTTTTATAAAATTTCAAACGTCGTGATCTTGGGCGGCAGCTTTTTGCGCAATATCGGCGGACATAGCCCGATCGAGGCGGCGAGCTTCGGCGTGCCGATCATCAGCGGACGATTTTTTCATAATCAAAAGGCGCTGTACGCGCTCGTACAAAATATCGCTCTGTGCGGCGCGAACGAAATTCCAAACGCTTTAAAAGAGCCGCTAAAGGGCACGCGGATAGATAAAATTTGCGATCTGCAAGAGATAGAAAATGTAATCAAGGAAAGAATTTAATGCAAGAAAAAGCCTACAAACTGCTGGCGGCGCAGGAAAACATCTCGCACAACGAAGCCAAAGCCCTCATCGACGCGGGGCTTGTAAGCGCGCGCGGCGCAAAGATCGCTCTAGCGCGCGAGATGCTCGGCGAAAATACTAAATTTAGCGTGATGAAGCCCGCAAAACCTACAATCATTTACGAGGATGAGAACGTTTTGGCGGTCAATAAGCCGCCCTTTATGAGCAGCGAAAATTTGGAAAAAATCTATAAATTCGGGCTTCTAAACCGCCTGGATAAGGAGACTAGCGGCGTCGTGATGCTATATAAGAACGAAGAATTTCGCGAAGCGGCGATTGCGGAATTTAAAAATTTGCGCGTGAAAAAAAGCTATATCGCAATCGTTAAAGGGATCGTGAGCGAAGAGATGAAATTTGACGAGCCGATTTTGACGATAAAGACCCGAAGCGGCGCATTTTCTAAAATTTCGCCAAACGGCAAGAGCGCATTTAGCGAGGTTTATCCGCTTATGGTAAGCGGCAAAAAATCGCTCGTAAAAGTGCGGATCGAGACGGGTAGGACGCATCAGATCCGCGTGCATCTGGCAAATGCGGGATTCGGCGTAATAGGCGATGAAAAATACGCCAAAAGCCGCGCGAAGCGGATGTTTCTGCACTCGTATGAGACCGAAATTTTGGGGCTAAAATTTAAAGCTCCGCTTGATAAAAGCTTCAACGAATTCGGCTTTGAAATTCCTAAGGATCTCTGATATTCAATGGCTTTTAAGTTAATTTTAGGTAACATCGCAGGTTTAAAAATTTTATAAGGGATCAAAGTGTTTGAGATCATAAGCGAGTCGTTTAAAAACGCGGTCAATAAATTAAAAACAATCGATGACGAAAAAGCTTTAAAAAACGCCTTGGAAACGCTAAAAAAGGCGCTTTTAAAGGCTGACGTACACCACAAAGTCGTAAAGGATTTTTTGGCGCTTGTCGAAGCCGATCTTCGTATCGGCACGATAGGACAGAAGCCGTTTTTGCAGTCCATCAAGACAAATTTGACTAAAATTTTAACGGTGCCTAGAGGCAGCAGCCAGGGGTTTGTATTTGCTAGCACGCCTCCTACGGTAGCTTTGATGACGGGACTTCAAGGAAGCGGAAAATCCACAAGCACGATAAAACTCGCGAATTATCTGAAACTTCGTAAAAAAAAGGTCTTGGTTGCAGCGTGCGACTTGCAGCGTCTAGCCGCGGTCGAACAGCTCCGCCAGCTGTGCGAAGCAAACGAGATCGAGCTATTTTTCATCGAGGGCGAGAGCGATCCGCTAAAGGTTGCGCAGAAGGCGCTAAGCAAGGCTAAGAGTGGGCTTTATGACGTACTGCTCGTAGATACGGCAGGACGTCTTGCGATAGACGAGGCGCTTATGGAACAGCTTGCGGAGATGAAAAAAGCTCTAAATCCGCATGAAATTTTTTACGTAGCGGATGCTATGAGCGGCCAAGACGGAATTAAAACGGCCGCTAAATTTGATGAAATTTTAGGCCTTACGGGTGTGATCTTAAGCAAATTTGACGCCGATACCAAAGGCGGCGTAGCTCTTGGTATCGCTCAGCAGCTTGGCATCCCGCTTCGCTTTATCGGAACCGGCGAGAAGGTGGCCGATCTGGAGGGCTTTATACCCGATAGAATTACAGGTCGCATTATGGGCGAAGGCGATTTGGCGACGTTAGCCGAGAAAACAAGCGCCGTTTTCGACGAAAGAGAAGCCAAGGCTCTAAACAAAAAGATCAAAAAGGGCGAGTTTAATTTCAACGACTTCGTAAATCAGCTCGAAAGCGTGAAAAAGCTCGGCAATATGAAAAATTTAATCGGCATGATCCCCGGGCTTTCCGGAATGGCGAATAAGATAAAAGATATCGATTTGGAAAACTCCAAAGAGATACTTCATATCAAAGCGATGATCAATTCTATGACGCCGAAAGAGCGCGAAAATCCGGATCTGCTAAATAATTCGCGTAAGCGCAGACTTGCTGCTGGCGCTGGGCTTTCGCAGGTGGAGGTGAACCGCTTTTTGAAGCAGTTCGCGGGCGCTTCGAAGCTTGCGAAGAAATTTTCGGGCAAGGGCGGCATGCAGGGGCTTGCTTCAATTGCTCAAAGGCAAAATTTACCGAGATAGCCTCTCGGTAGAGTTTGCAGATGTTTAAGTTTTAGCCATCTGCAAGTTCTAAAACTTACAAAAATTTAAGGAGAAAAAATGGCAACAGTTGTTAGGCTTACAAGAATCGGAAGAAAGAAGCAGCCTTTTTACCGCATCGTGGTAACGGATAGCAGGAAAAGGCGCGACGGCGGCTTCATCGAGACGATCGGCTTTTATAACCCGTTAAAAGAGAGCGATAATATCAAATTCGACGCGGAGCGTTTGGCATACTGGAAGAGCGTAGGCGCGAAGTTAAGCGATAGAGTCGCTCAAATCACAAGCAAATAAAATGGTAGAAAATTTTATAAAAGAATACGCAAAGTTGATCGCCGACTATCCGCAGTCCGTCTCTACGCAAAAGCGGGTCGGTGAAAACTTTACCGAGATCATCGTCTATGCCGACAAGGCCGACACCGGCAAACTTATCGGCAAGGACGGCAAAATGATAAACGCCATAAAGACCGTCATCATTGGCTATAAAGCAAAGGATCCGATCAATTATAAAATTACCGTCAAAGCCAAAGATGCCTGATGATCTTTTAGAGGTCGCAAAGCTCGGTCGGACTATCGGCCTAAAGGGCGCGGTTAAAATTTTCGATCGCAGTGACTTTCCCTCCCAGTTTAAAAAAGGCGCCAAATTTTATCTACGAAACGGCGAAATTTTAGAAATTCTATCCTTTAGCGGCGCAAATTCTAGCGCTATTTTTAAAAATTATGAAAGCGTAGAAGCGGCGGCAAATTTAACCAACCAAATCCTTTACCGAAGCAAAGAGGACACGCGGAAATTTTGCAAATTGCAAAAGGGCGAGTTCTTTTACTTCGATATTATCGGGCTTGAAATTCATGAAGACGGCACGGTTTTAGGGCGCGTAAGGGACATATCGCAGATCGGAAGTGGCTATCTTTTCGAGGTAGAAACGGATGAAAGCCTAATCTCGCAGGCTTTGCCGAAAGAATTTTTCATCCCCTACGTGGATGCCTATGTGAAAGAAATTTCGCTTAGCGAGCGTAAAATTTTTACGCAAAATGCGCGCGCAATTTTGGAAAACTCATGAATTTTATCTTCATCTCGCTGTTTGAAAATCTCATCGCGCCGTATTTTGAAGACTCGATTTTAAAGCGCGCGGTCGATAAGAAAATAATCTCGACGCATTTTTTTAACCCGCGAAATTTCACGACAAATCGGTATAAAAAGGTAGATGATTATATGATCGGCGGCGGCGCGGGGCTTTTGATCGGCACGGAGCCACTTGCCGGGACGATCGAGCAGGTAAGAGCTAAATTTAAAAACGCCAAGTTTATCTACCTCTCGCCCGCCGGTAAAAAATTTAACCAAAACGACGCCAAGCGCCTAAGCGGCGAAGAGAGCTTATGCTTTATCTGTGGGCGCTACGAGGGGATCGATGAGCGCATAGTTGAAAGATATGTAGATGAAATTTTTTGTATCGGCGATTTCGTCCTTACCGGCGGCGAGCTCGGCGCGCTTTGTATGTGCGATGCGATAAGCCGCAACATAAAGGGCGTTTTGGGCAACGAAAGCTCGCTCGTCGAAGAAAGCTTTGAAGGCGGAATTTTAGAGGCGCCCGCGTTCGCAAAGCCTGATGTTTTTAAAAATTTACCTATAGTTTCAGAGTTTTTAAAGGGTAATCACGCTAAAATGCGCGATTTAAAAAACCAAATGGCGCTATGTAAAACGAGGTTCTTCCGCCCGGATATGTACCGAAAGATCGCCAAAAATAAAGGAAATTTATGAAAAACAAGTATATCCAAGCGTTTGAGGACGCTCAGATCACAAGCAAAAGTGTGCCTGATTTCCGTGCCGGCGACACCTTAAAGGTAGCCATCAGGATCAAAGAGGGTGATAAGAGCAGAATTCAAAATTTTGAAGGCACTTGCATTGCGCGCCGCGGAAACGGCGTCAGCGAGACTTTTATCATCCGCAAGATCGGCGCAAATAGCGTCGGCGTAGAGAGAATTTTCCCGATCTATAGCGAGAGCATAGAAAGCATCGAGGTTCTAAGAAAAGGACGCGTTCGCCGCGCGAAGCTATTTTACTTACGCGACAGACGCGGTAAAGCGGCTAAAATCAAAGAGCTTCGAAAATAATCCTTTAAATTTATGCTTTCCAATTCAAAGGGAAGCTCTTTTTATAATGCGCGAGATTTTAAAAAATTTCGCGTAAAACCTACTCGCATTGAATCTAAAATTTTGTAACTTTTCCATTAAAATTTTTAATTTTAAACTGCCTGAAAATCGTCTTTTTCTATAGAAAAAGATAAAATATATCCTGATTTTATTTGCATTTAAAAATATTACTATAAAATGCAAATTTTAATTTAGAAAGCTCGCGCTAAATTCGAGGATTCGGCCGAGTAAAATTTATTCAGTAAAGAGCGAGATGTGATTTTTTTAGGCATTGACGTAGGATCAACCACTGTTAAAACGGTAGTTTTAAACGAAAAATATGAAATTTTAAGCAAGAGCTACGAGCGGCATTTGGCAAAGCCCAAAGAGCTGGTGCTGGATAAAATTTTGCAAATCCAAAAAACCTACGCAGGCGAGCAATTTAGCGTCGCCATAGCGGGTTCGGCGGGCATGGGTATCGCCAAAAATTGCAAAATTCCGTTCGTCCAGGAGGTTTTCGCTACCTCGCTCGGTGTCAAGCGGATGTTTCCAAAGACCGATGTCGTAATTGAGCTGGGCGGCGAAGATGCTAAAATTTTATTTCTCACGGGCGGACTTGAGGAGCGGATGAATGGCTCGTGTGCGGGCGGCACCGGTGCATTTATCGATCAGATGACCAATCTTTTACATCTTGATATCACGGAGCTTGATCGCCTAAGCTTTGCGGCAAATAAAATTTATCCAATCGCTTCACGCTGCGGTGTGTTTGCTAAAAGCGACATTCAGCCGCTACTAAATCAGGGCGTTAGAAAAGAGGATATTTGCGCTAGTATCTACGCTGCGGTCGTCGAGCAGACGATTTCTGGACTCGCGCAGGGTCGCGAAGTTAAGGGCAATATCCTGTTTCTGGGCGGTCCGTTGTTTTTCCTAAAAGGCCTTCAGGCGCGCTTTAAAGAGGTGCTAAAGCTCACCGACGAAACTGCGACCTTTCCCGACATCGCGCCTTACTTCGTGGCTTACGGCAGCGCGCTGTATGCAAAAGATACGGGCGAGACATTAAATTTAGATGAGACGATCGCGCTTTTAAAAAAGGAGCCCGACAGGACCGCTCTGGAAGCCGAGCCGCCACTTTTTAAAGACAGAGCGGAATTTGATGAGTTCATCGCTCGCCACGCCCGCGCGAGTGTGCCTAAGGTGGATATCCACACCTACAGCGGAGATGCGTATTTGGGCGTGGATTGCGGCAGTACTACGATCAAAGTCGTGCTGATAGGCGAAAACCACGAACTATTGTATAAATTTTACTCCTCCAATAAGGGCGATCCAGTCGATATCCTGCTACCGCGTCTTAAGGAGCTATACGATCTTTGCAAGGGTCACATCAAGATCAAGGGCAGCGGCGTTACCGGATATGGCGAGGATCTCATTAAAACCGCCTTTCGCTTCGATTACGGTATCGTCGAGACGATCGCGCATTATAGCGCCGCGCGCCACTTCAATCCAAAGGTCGATTTCATCATCGACATCGGCGGGCAGGACATCAAGTGTTTCTCTATTAAAGATGGCAATATTGATTCTATCGTGCTAAATGAAGCGTGTAGCTCGGGCTGCGGCTCGTTTTTACAGACCTTTTCAAATTCTTTAGGTTACGACATCAAAGATTTTGCGAATTTAGCCCTTTTTGCGACCCATCCCGCCAAGCTTGGTAGCCGCTGCACGGTCTTTATGAACTCTTCGGTCAAGCAGGCTCAAAAGGACGGCGCTACGATCGAGGATATCAGCGCTGGACTTGCTATTAGCGTCATAAAAAATGCGATTTACAAGGTTATCCGCGTGCGAAATGCCGACGATTTGGGTCAAAACATCGTAGTGCAGGGCGGGACATTTTTAAACAACGCCGTGCTGCGCGCGTTTGAAAAAGAGCTCGGCAAGGACGTGATCCGTCTAGATATAAGCGAGCTTATGGGTGCATACGGCGCGGCACTTTTTGCTAAAAATAACGCAAACGAGCGTACCGATATGATCAGTCGTGCAGAACTTGAAAATTTCACTCATCGCAGCGAATTTAGCGTTTGCAAGCTCTGTACGAACAAATGCCCACTTACGATCAGCTACTTCGGCGATACTAAATTTGTCTCGGGCAATAAATGCGAGCGCGGCGCGGGCAAGGAGATCCGCCACGACATTACGAATTTATTTGAGTTTAAAAACGAGCTTTTGCGAAAATATCGCAAGCCGCCGAAGCAAGACGCACCGCGGGTCGGAATTCCGTTTGTTTTGAATATGTTCGAGATGATCCCGTTTTGGAGCGCATTTTTTGAAAATTTAGGCATGAGCGTCGTGCTATCGCAAAAGCCGCGAAAAGAGACGCTGTTTTTGGCAAGCCAGAGCATCCCGAGCGATACCGTCTGCTACCCGGCCAAAAGCGTGCACGGCCACATCTACGATCTGCTAAATAAGAGCATCGATTTTATCTTTTATCCGTGTATGAGCTACAGCCTCGATGAAAATATCAGCGAGAACTGCTACAACTGCCCCGTAGTCGCATACTATCCCGAGCTGATACGCGCGAACGTAGGCGCGCTGGAGGAGAAAAAATTCCTCTACCCGCACGTGGATCTTAACATGCAAGATTCGTTTTGCAAAACGATGCAAGCTGAGCTCGCGGACGCCGGGTATAAATTTCACTCTGACGCTGTGAAAAACGCCGTCTTGCAGGGCCTTAAGGAGCTGCAAAGCTATAAAAATACCGTTTTAATAAAAGGCGAGGAGACTCTAAAAGAGATACAAAGCAGCGGCACGCCCGCCGTCGTGCTAGCGGGTCGTCCGTATCATATCGACAAGACGATCAACCACGGCATTGATCGCTATCTAAATTCCTTGGGCTTTATAGTGCTTAGCGAGGACGCGCTGCCGCTTAGCAGGGTGCAGACGAAAAGCCTTAATCAATGGACCTACCACGCCAGGCTTTATAGCGCGGCGCGGTTCATCTGTAAATATCCGCGCATGCAGCTGGTGCAGTTAGTCAGCTTCGGCTGCGGGATAGATGCGATCACGGGCGACGAGGTGCGCGACATACTGCGCCAAAACGGTAAAATTTACACTCAACTTAAAATCGACGAGGTTACGAACCTAGGTGCGGTCAAGATCCGCCTGCGTAGCCTAAAAGCGACTATGATAGAGCGCGAAAGGCAAGGCGCGCAACAAGAAGCAAGAAAGGATGCGCGCTAATGTTTGCTAAATTTACGAAAGATATGAAAGAGACCCACACGATATTGATCCCCACGATGATCGATCCGCATTTTCGCTTTATGCAAGGCGTGCTGCGCGACGAGGGCTACAAGAGCGTCTTGCTCGGCGAAAATCGTCAAAATATCGTCGAGGAAGGGCTTCGCAGCGTACATAACGACATGTGCTACCCCGCGCTGCTCGTCATCGGGCAGTTTATCGACGCGCTAAAAAGCGGCGAGTTCGATACGCACAAGGTGGCGCTTCTCATCAGCCAAACGGGCGGCGGCTGCAGAGCGAGCAACTATATAAATTTGCTTCGCAAAGCGCTTGAGGACAGCGGTTTTAGCTACGTCCCCGCGATCTCGTTAAATTTCGGCTCGCTAGATGAGAATGAATTTAGCCTCGGCAAAAAATCGCTTCTAAAGCTTTTCGCCGCAATATTTTACGGCGATTTGATGATGGGGCTGTATAATCAGTGCAAGCCCTACGAAAAGATCAAAAATCAAACGAATGAAATTTACGAACTATGCGCCGAGCGGATCAAAAATTTGACCGATCAAAGATCGTTTTTCAATCTCAAGAAAAATTTCAAATTTATCCTCTCACAGTTCGCTAAAATCGAGCGCGACGATAAGCCGCGAGTAAAAGTAGGCATCGTGGGCGAAATTTATCTCAAATACTCGCCCATCGGCAACAACGGCCTAAACGCCTATCTCATCCGCGAAAACGCCGAGCCCGTAAATACGGGGCTGATGGACTTCGTGCTTACCTGCATCTACGATGCGGTCTACGATAAGCAGCTCTACGGCAAGGGCGGCGTGGCGTATTACGGCTCGCTTGCGGTTGCTAAAGTAGTGGAATTTTTCCAGCGCATGATGATTAAGCAGATGAAGTGCTTCGGCTTTCGCGCGCCGAGCCCATTTAGCGAGGTTCGCGCCGCCGCCGACGGCTACATCGGTCACGGCGTGAAGATGGGCGAGGGCTGGCTACTGACGGCGGAGATGGTTGAGTTTATGCGCCACGGCATACAAAACGTCGTGTGCGCGCAGCCCTTCGGCTGCCTGCCTAACCACATCATCGCGCGCGGAATGATCCGAAAGATCAAGCAGAACTACCCGCAGGCAAACATTGCTGCTATCGACTACGATCCGGGCGCAAGCGCGGTAAATCAAGAAAACCGCATAAAGCTGATGCTTGCCAACGCAAATAGAAAGTAGCGCGCCACATATCAAAAAGGGCTTTGAAATTTAAAATTCCAAAGCCTGCCGTAAAATTTTAAAATTTAAAAGCAAGCTCGCGATGATAGTTAAATTTTGACGTGCAAATGGCTCGCTTCCTTTCGCGAAATTTCCTCGAGATTTTAAAATTTTAAAATCTTGGCAGTGCCATTGCGCTTATTTTGCCTTTTACGTGCGTTCTGGCTTCAATTCTTGCGAAATTTCATCGGAATTTTATGGAAGTCCGCGCGAAATTCTACGCGTCGCCGCCATAGAATTCCGCCGCAGAATTCTATTTTGCCGCACCGTAAAATTCCACTCTCTTAAGGCAAAATTTAATACAATCCGTCTTTAAATTTTACGAAGGAAGTTTATGAAATTTTGGATTTGCGGCGCGGTTTTGGCGCTATGCTGTGGGATTTTTAGCGGATGTGCGAGTAAGAATTTGCCGGGCTACATGCAAGGGCGCGAGCATATCATCGCTATGAGCGCGGAATCCGGCGGTCAGTTGCGTATGAGCGGTGAGATTTACGATTACGTATTTGATGCGAATCTCAGCGCCGTGCGCGCCAAGGTCGCGAGTCTGGCGTCGCTGAATAAAGACGCGATAAGGCGCAACGTAAGCATGCTTACGATCGACAGATATAACGAGGGCAGCGATGCTGCGTATATCCAGCACGAAATCGAGCTCGTAAAATACGATCTGCCGCTATCCGTGCAGGCTAAGCTGATGGATGATCCAGAGCAGCTGGAGCCCGCGTATAGTTCTACGTTTCGTTACTCTTATCTGATCGAAGGCAAATATTTTAAGCGCCTAAAAGATCACGACGAGCTGCGCAGATCGCACCGCCTAGGCGTGCCGATCGAGTACCCTGCACGTATAGCGGTCGATAGCGGTATCAAAAGCGAGCGCGATGCGAAAATGGATACCGACATACAAGGGCTCATTGTAATGCCGCTAATGATGCCAGTGCTACTTTTAGGCAGTATCCTAGACGGCTAAAATCGATTGAATCACGGAAGTGAAATTTTATTGATTTAAATTTTAAAATAGTGGCGGACAGAGAGGGATTTGAACCCTCGAGCCCCGGTTAGAAGCTGCACCCTTAGCAGGGGTGTGGTTTCGGCCACTCACCCATCTGTCCACAAAAAGAAATCGCATTATACATAACTAATCTAATAATGGGCTTAAATTAGCCCAGCTCGCAGAATTTATCGCCGCGCGGATATTTGAGCTGGCGGCACAAAGAACTATAATGAGTCAAAAGACGCTATGAAAAGAATTCATATTTATCATAGTAAAATTTTAAGTATAAAATTCGCTCGCCTTGCAAATTCTAAAATTTTTGAAGCTTAATTCCAAAGTTTACTATAAATTTTACGTTAAAATTCCCTTTAAATTTATGGTGGTCCGGTAAAATCTGGCGTAAATTCTACATATAAATTCCGATCCTTAAATTTTCTACCTCTGTCATCGCACGAAATTTAAGCTAAGATTAATGGGGGGGGGGGTATACTCTTCAAACACATTTTTTAAAAGGATTTACTGTGTCGTCTAACGCTAAAAGGTTGATGGGCATTATTATTGCACTTGTGGCTGCTTTTTTTGGAGCTGGTTTTTATATGAATAGCATCGATACGCTAGCCTCCTTGTTTGGAAATTTTTATAATCCATCTTTTGTTGTAGATTTTCTCGCTTTTGAGAAAGGAGTAGATCAACTTAAAATTACCTACGTAATCGCATTCGTGATTATATTTGTAGTGCTAGCTATTTTGATTGATAAATTTATGATTAACTCGAAAGATTCTAAAAAATAACGTCGCCAAATTTTTAAAGCGGGCGCGACGATGAGGCTAAAATTGTAAACAATCTCGTTACGCTTTAAATTTAATTTTAAAATCTGCGTTTTTTTGCAGTAAATTTTGTATAAATTCCATATTTAGAAAATTTTAAAATATTCAGAATTTTTAAAATTTCAAATTCAAAAATTTCAAAGTATGGGAATTTTTTAGGCTTTTAAATTCCGAAATTCTGCGAGCTTCAAAGCCTTTAAAATCCCAAGAATTCCAAGTACGCGCGATTTATTCGCCTAGAGCTTTATCGATAAGCTTGACGTCTTCGCTTGCGCTGCCGTCGATGACTAGGGCTTGATCGCCGCCACTTACAGCGCTTTTTCCGTTAAATTTTGCTCCCACTTCGATGCCGAAGCTTTGCGATAGCACGTCGCCTACGAGCACACCGCCGCCTAACAGCTCGACGAGCTCGGCTTCGATATTGCCGAAAAATTTGCCGCTGATTACGATATGTTTGGCCCTAATCGAGCCGCGCGCGGTACCGTTTTTACCGATGACGACGGTGTTATCGGAGATCACGTCGCCTTCGACATTACCATCGATATGCAAAATGCACGACAGGTGCAGCTCTCCTTTGATGAGCGTACCTGACGAGATTATTGTTGTTTGAGCGGTGTTTGCATCGCCTTTATTAAAGATTGCCATGGGACATCTTCCTCCTTAGTAAAAATTTCTTTGTAATTTTTTTCGTTCCAGTTGATGAAATTTAGCGGATCTAACGGCAGCTGCAAAAATCTAATCTCGTAGTGCAGATGAGGTCCAGTGCTAAGTCCGGTATTACCGCTAAAAGCGATAAGATCGCCTTTGTTTACAAACTCGCCTACTTTGCGAGTTAAATTTGAATCCAAATGCGCATATCGTGTCGTAAAGCCGTAATTATGGCGGATCTCGACTAGATTGCCATAGCCAGTAGCGCCCGCGCCGCTGTATTGGATGATACCGTCTGCAGGCGCGTAGATAGGCGTTTTAGGCGGCGTACGTAGATCAACGCCCGGGTGAAACTGCTTGCGCTTTAAGATGGGATGGTTGCGCCAGCCGAATTTCTCGCTGAGTTGATGAGTGCGCATGACCCTGCCGTTTGGGATCTGCATAAAAATTTCTTTTATCAGCGCGTCGGAGAATTTTTCGTTGATGATCTTTTGCGCGCGCTCTTTAATCTCTTGTTCGGAAGTAGGCTTGATGTGAGATAGGCGGTCGATCGCGCGCTCATCCTCCTCAGGATCGAGCCCAAACTGATGCTCCAAATCCGAAATTTTACCCTCGATGGCTTCAAATTCCATCTGACTTGCCGCGATACCGTCGCGAAGTTTTTGATTTAGCTCGTTAAGTTCGGTTTTGGTTCGCGAAAGGCTGTCGATTTTAGAGCCCAGATACCTGATATATAGCGCACCTGTGACGAAAACGGTAAAAACAAATAGTACCAAATATAACGCGATCTTTTTGATGATTTGCGAAAGCAAAAAATTCCTAGAGCCGTTAAGGTCGGTTATAGTTATCATAAATTTGTTTTTCATAACGTGGCATTATAATGCAGCATAGCTGAAATTTCAAAAAAATTGTAGATAAATTTAAAAGCCATTTAATTTCAAAATTTCACTAAAAGATAAAATTTATTACTTAGTATAATTATAATTTAAGCAAATCTTGCTATAATTACAGCAATTTTAAATAAAGGAGACGCAATGTCAAAAACAGTAAAACAACTAAACAAACTTCAGGCGGACGCTCATGCGTTCTTTGTTGCATTCCACGATTATCACTGGAATGTTAAGGGCTTACAATTCGCGCAGGTTCACGCTTACACCGAGAAAGCATACGACGAGATGGGCGAGCTTTTCGACGATATGGCTGAACGCGCGCTTCAAATAGGTGGCAAGGCCGTAACTAAGGCTAAGGATCTAATTGAGCTTTCAAAAGACGCTCCGATTAGCGTAAAAGACAGCTATAGCGTATCTGAGGTACTTGAGGATGTTAAAAAAGCCTACGAGTATTTGGTAAAAGAATTTAAAAAGCTTCAAGAGATTGCTGAGGAAGAGGGCGACGATACGACTTCAAATATTGCACAGGATCACTACGGCGATTATGAAAAACGCCTATGGATGCTAAGCTCAATGCTAAGCAAATAATCCTCGCAAATCCTTTCAAAATTTTTAGGGGCATATGCCCCTAAAATCCATTAAAGTTAATATTGAAATTTCAAAAAATTTTAAAATTCTAAGATTATAATTTCACGCTAAAATTTTAAATTATCCTTGAAAACTGAAGCTAAATCGCTCATTCAAAGTAAAATTCATGTATGCTTTAAATTTCATATCATCGAAATTTAACTCATTCGCCATGTAAAAGTATAACTCTTTTTATAAAGCTCGGTTTCATTTAAAATTTTGCCGCGTCGTTAAAATTCCCTTGCCGATTTCAAATTTTATAGCTGTAAAAATTCTAAGAACTAAGGCTTTGCAGCTCAAGAATGGCATTTGCTAAGAGCTCGCTTGTGATAAATTTATATTGCTTTTTAGCGTCTGATGATAAATTTTGGCTTGTAGTTTTACTATTTTGATTATTTTTAAAACCTCGGTGCTTATAAAGGAAGCAGAATTTTAAAAATCTCAGAGAATTTCGCAAATTCCGTAAAATTTTGTAATTTCACGGAATTTTGATTTTAATAGAATTTGAGTTCGAGCCTTAAAAATTCTCTTCGGTATTGCGGTCGCTTACGCGGTCCCACGGTAGCTTCATTCCGCCCAGAATATGAAAGTGCAGATGCATTACTTCTTGACCGCCGTTTTCGCCGCAGTTGCAAACAAGACGGTATCCGCTCTTATCAAGCCCCATTTTGCGAGTTACTTCTTGGATGAAAGCGCTCATTTTACTCATCACTTCGGGTGGCGTTACTTGGAAGTTTTCGTAGCATTTTTTAGGGATCGCCAGGATATGGATCGGCGCTTTTGGGTTGATGTCGTGGAATGCCAAAAATTCATCGTTCTCCAACACTTTGTTGCACGGGATTTCGCCGTTTACGATCTTTTCGAAGACGTTCATTTTAGATCCTTTTATGAGGTTGAAATTTAGCCGCGATTATAGCCAAAAAATCCAAACACGCAAATTTACCTAGCTTTTATCAAATTTTAACTACAATCGCGCCATTAAATTTAACCACAAGGATAGAATTTGCAAGAGATTAAAGCAAGAATCGACGCTGCGGCAAGCCTAAGCGAGCTGGAAGCCGTGCGCTTGGAGCTTTTCGGCAAAAAAGGCATCATAACGGCGCTTTTTTCCGAGCTCAAATCCGCAGCGCCCGAGCAGAAAAAAGAGCTTGCCGTAAGCGCGAATGAAAAGCGCGATTATTTCAGCGAGCTCATCGCCGCAAAAAGGGCTAGCCTGGAAGCGGCGGAGCAAAAAGAGGCGATGAAAAATGAAGCAATCGACGTCACGCTTTTTAACGAAAACGTAAACTGCGGAGCGCTGCATCCGGTGATGGAGACGATGGATAAGATCATAGACTACTTCATCGCGCAAAATTTCAGTGTCGAAAGCGGCCCGCTCATCGAGGACGACTTCCATAATTTCGAGGCGCTAAATTTACCAAAATACCACCCGGCGCGCGACATGCAAGATACGTTTTATCTCGGCGACGGGCGGCTGCTACGCACGCATACCAGCGGCGTTCAGATCCGCACGATGGAGAAATTTAAAGCTCCGCCGGTGCGTATGATCGCCCCGGGCGCGGTCTTTCGCCGCGATATGGATCTAACCCACACGCCGATGTTTCATCAAGTGGAAGGTCTCGTAGTCGAGCAGGGAGACCGCGTGAGCTTTGCGAATTTAAAATACGTTTTGGAGGAATTTTTGCGTTATATGTTCGGTAGCGTGCAGGTGCGCTTCCGTCCGAGCTTCTTTCCGTTTACGGAGCCGAGTACGGAGGTTGATATCAGCTGTATTTTCTGCCACGGCGAGGGATGCCGCGTCTGTAAACAGACGGGCTGGCTCGAGGTGCTAGGCAGCGGTGTGGTCGATCCCAACGTCTTTAAAGCGGTGGGTTGGAAAAACGTCAGCGGATACGCATTCGGGCTCGGCGTGGAGAGATTTGCGATGCTGCTGCACGGTATCCCCGATCTGCGCTCACTATTTGAAGGCGATATTAGATTATTGGAGCAGTTCAAATGATAATAACGAGAAATTGGTTGCAGGAGTGGATTGATATAAGCGAAATTTCAAGCGAAAGGCTGCTTTCTACGCTAAATTCCATCGGTCTTGAGGTTGACGCTCACGATAAAATTTCACTTCCTAAAGGCGTCGTCGTAGGACTCGTAAAAAGCAAGCGTCGTCACGAGAATTCTGATCATCTAAATGTCTGCGAGGTTGATGTCGGTAAGCAGAGTCTGCAGATCGTCTGCGGCGCGAAAAACGTCGAGGCAGGACAATATGTCGCAGTTAGCCTGATCGGTACCATGCTGCCGAGCGGACTTGAGATAAAGCCCGCCAAACTTCGCGGAGTGGAGAGCTTTGGCATGATCTGTTCGGCAACCGAGCTTGGACTTGCTAAGACGAATGACGGCATTATGGTGCTTGATAGCAGCATCGGCGAGCTCGTGCTCGGCAAGGAGCTGCGCGAGTATGAAATTTTTAATGATGATCTTATCGAGATTGAGCTTACCGCTAATCGCGGCGACTGCCTTAGCATCTTAGGTATAGCGCGCGATCTAGGCGCAGCGCTTGATCTGCCGCTAAAGGAAAAGCACGAATTTGAAGATGCCGACGGAGCACCTGGTATCGGTAGAATTTTAAGCGTGCGTGCAAGCGATGAGGTAAGCGCTAAATTTGCTTTTCGAGCTTACGAGATCAAAGGCGAGCTGAAGTTAAATTTAAAGCAGACCTTGCGTCTTGCAAGCGTTGGTATTTTGCAAAGCTGCGCGGTGCAAAATTTCATCAACTACTCTACTCATTCTACCGGAGTATTGCTGCGCGCTTATGATTTTGAAAAGATCGCTTCCACAGATGGCAAGGTAGCGCTTGACATAAAGCCTATGCCAAACGGTGAGTTCGGCGTTTATGCGGGCAAGAGACTGCTTAGCGTAGCAGGGATTTGCCAAGACGCGGAGCTAAAGGCGTGTTGCAGTAGCAAAGTGGTGCTATTAGAGGCAAACTACACCGCGCCACTAATCATTGCTAAAGCAGTAAACGAAAACAAAAGCCTAAAAGGCGACGAGCATGTGTATCGCTCAAGTAGAGGCAGCGAGCCAAAGCTTAGGCTGGGGCTAGATCTGCTATTTAGATTGCTACTTAAAAATAAAGCCGTTAGCCTATATGCGGGCACACAAAAGATTTCAAACGCTTTGGAGCCGCTTATAGTGGGCTTTAGCGAAAAAGAGATAAACTCAATGATCGGCGCGCAAATTCCGCGTGATAAGATCGTAAAAATTTTAAAAAGGCTGGGCTTTGATGTGGGCGTCGAAGCCGATCTCATTACCGCCAAGGTGCCGCCTTTCCGCCACGATATCGTAAATTCCCACGACGTGTGCGAGGAGATCGTGCGTATCGTAGGCATAGATAATATCGCCGCCGCGCCGCTAAGCTTCTACGAAAAAAACCGCCTAAACGATACCTACATAAATTTACAAAACGGGCGCAAGCTTCGCAGCAAGGCGGCAGCAGTGGGATTTTTCGAGTGCGTACATTATGTATTTGACGACGGCAAGGCGCTAGAAAGCTTAGGCTTTGCGCCGTGCAAGGTTAAAATTTTAAATCCGATAAACGGAGAACTGGACGCGCTAAGACCGACGCTGATTAATCATCTGCTGGAATCTGCTGAGCGAAATTTAAAGAATTCTCGCAGAAGCGTCAAGCTTTTTGAGCTAGGAGAGGTGTTTGATGCGGACGGCGCGCAGAGCCTAAGACTGGGCTTTATCGCTAGCGGACTAAAGGCGGAGCCCTCTATCGCGGCCGGCGCAAAACCCACCGCAGTCGATTTTTTGTATTTTGCAAATTTAATCCAAAGCGTCATCGGTAAATTTAAAGTCAGGCTGCCTGGCGAAAATTTGAAATTTTTAAGCGAATTCGAGCAGGCGCAGATTGAGCAAGGCGGCGAAATAGTGGGCTTTATCGGGCGCGTGGATTACGCCGTAGAAGCAGGGCGCGATCTGGATAAAAGCTATCTGTGCGAGATCGATTTTTCCAAGCTTAAATTTAAAAATATCGTAGCGGACGTTTATTCGAAATTCCCTAGCGTATCGCGCGATCTAAGTATTTTGGTGCCGAGCGGAATGCGTTTCGAGCAGATCAAGCAGTGCATAGACGCCCTTAAAATCGAGGCGCTAAAGGAATTTATCCCGAGCGATCTTTATAGCGACGAAAGCCTGGGCGATTCAAAGAGCCTGACGATCAGGCTTGTATTTCAAGACCTTCAAAAAACCCTCTGCGACGAGGAAGTGGCGGGCTTTACCGATAAAATTTTAGCCGCGCTTAGCAGCGAGCTAGGACTTGGACTGCGATGAGAATTTTTGCGCAAGCGGGCCCTTTGCGAGCGGAGATTTCAAACATTGCCGCGGATAAATCGATCTCGCATCGTGCGGCGATCTTTTCGCTGCTAGCGGAGGGGACGAGTAAAATTTCAAACTATCTAGCCGCCGAGGATACGCTAAATACGCTAAAAATAGTGGAGCTTTTGGGTGCTTGCGTGCAGCGCGACGCTAGCGAAATTTTAATCACTCCGCCGGAGGTTATCAAAGAGCCTAACGTCCCGCTTGATTGCGGCAACTCTGGCACTGCAATGCGGCTATTTATGGGCTTTTTGGCGGGACGCGAGGGCTTTTTCGTGCTATGCGGCGATCGGTATCTAAGCGAGCGCCCGATGAGGCGCGTTGCGGACCCGCTTTGCAAAGTAGGCGCTAAAATTTACGGACGAGCAGGCGGCGAAAAGGCGCCTATCGCGGTGCTGGGGCAAAAGCTTGGGTATTTTGAATACGCGAGTAAAATTGCGTCCGCGCAGGTTAAGACTGCTCTTATTTTAGCAGCCTTGAGCGGCAGCGGATGTAAATTTAGCGAGCCCGAGCTTAGCCGCGATCACAGCGAGCGGATGCTAAAAGCGATGGGCGCGCAAATTTCGCGAAACGGACTTGCGATCGAAGTCGCGTCGCTTAGCTCGTCGCTTAAACCGCTTGAAATTTTTATCCCAAACGATCCAAGCTCGGCGTTTTTCTTCGCAGTCGCCGCAGCGATAACCCCGGGCTCGCGCATAGTGCTAAAAAATATGCTGTTAAACAAAACCCGCATAGAGGCGTATGAAATTTTAAAACGTATGGGCGCCGAGGTTAAATTTAATAAAACGAGCGAAATTTACGAGCAGATCGGCGATATAGAGATCGTTTACGCGCCGCTTCACGCCGTGGAGGTTAGCGAAAATATCTCGTGGCTGATAGACGAAGCGCCTGCGCTTGCTATCGCCTTTGCTTGCGCGCAGGGAAGTAGCGTGCTCAAAAATGCCGCCGAGCTGCGCGTGAAGGAGTGCGACCGCATAAAGGTAACCTGCGAAGGGCTTCGTGCCTGCGGTATTAAGGCGCGCGAGCTGCAGGACGGCTGGCAGATCGAAGGTGGCGAGGCGAACGCGGCGATCATCACGCCGTGCGGCGATCACCGTATCGCGATGAGTTTTGCGATTTTGGGTTTAAGATCGGGGATGATCATCGAAGATAGCGATTGTATCGCGACGTCGTTTCCGAATTTTGCCTCGATTTTAAGACAGATCGGAGCCGGCGTTGAAGATTGAGATGGCCAAAAGCTACGGCTTTTGCTTCGGCGTCAAGCGCGCGATCAAGATCGCAGAAAGCGCCGGCGAGGCTGCTACGATAGGCGAACTGATACATAACGCCGAAGAGATTAACCGTTTAAAGCAAAATTTCGGCGTCAAAACCCTGGAGGGCGTTGGCGAGATCACCGATGAGCAAAAGCTCATCATCCGCACCCATGGCATCCAAAAGGACGATCTGCAAAGATTAAAGGCGCAAAATAAGGAGCTCATCGACGCTACCTGCCCCTTCGTGACCAAGCCGCAGCAGATCGTAGAAAAGATGAGCGCGGAGGGTTACGACATCGTGATCTTCGGCGATAAAAATCATCCCGAGGTAAAGGGCGTGAAATCCTACGCAAAATCGCGCGTATTCGTGATTATGGATACGAAGGAACTGCAAGACGTTAAGCTTGGACCTCGCGTCGCGCTCGTTTCGCAGACTACGAAAAAGATAGAAAGCTTTACTAAAATCGCGGATTTTTTGATGCAGCGCGCGAGGGAGCTGAGAATTTTTAATACGATTTGCAATGCGACGCTGGAAAATCAAGAAGCCGTGAAAAGCCTATCACAAAAGGCCGACGTGATGATAATCGTAGGCGGGAAAAATTCCTCCAACACCAAGCAGCTTTTTTTAATTTCGCAAAATTTTTGCAAAGATAGCTATCTCATAGAAAACGAAAGCGAGCTTGAACGCTCGTGGTTTGAAAACAAAAGCCTCTGCGGCATCTCCGCAGGAGCCAGTACGCCCGATTGGATCATCAAAAAAGTAGTAGCGCGAATCGAAAATCTAACGCAGAATTTATAAGCCCTCTTATCAAAATTTACTCTTAGAAATTTATCAAATCGAAAGCAAATTTTAGCTAAAATCGCGTATTTTAGTTCTTTTCAAAAAAAGCACAAATAAATTTAAAGGAAGCATATGGCTGAGGTGAACGAGAAGGTTCAAAACCACGCAGAGGAAGATTTTGCGACATTGTTAGAGGAGTATGACGCCGGGAAGTCTCGCGACGAGGTCGTCACAGGTAAGGTTATCGCCCTTAAGGACGGCGAGGTTTTCATAGACGTAGGCAGGAAGTCGGAGGGTATTTTAGATGCCGCCGAGGTTAGCGACGATCAAGGAAACCCGCAGGTTAATGTAGGAGATGACATCAAAGTCGCTATTATCGGAAGCAGAGGCGGTCGCCCGGTCGTATCGTATAAAAAGGCTCTAAAGAAGGAAAAAGTAAAGGCGTTCATCGACTCCTATGATGAAAACGCAGAGAATGTCTATGACGTTAAAATTCTATCGTTTAATAAGGGCGGTTTCGTTTGTGCTAACTCAGATGATGTGGAATTTTTTATACCGCGCTCGCAAAGCGCGCTTAAAAACCCAAATGGCGCTGTCGGTAAAAATTTCAAGGTAAAGATCATTAAAGTTGATAGAGACGAACAAAGCATCGTAGTATCGCGCAAGAAGCTACTTGATGAGGATCGCAAAGCAAGCAAAGAGGCGATCGAAAAAGTAATCGCCACTGAGGGCATCATCGAAGGCGTCGTCAAAAAAATCACCACCTACGGTATGTTTGTAGACGTAGGCGGCGTGGACGGACTCGTGCACTACAGCGAAATTTCATACAAAGGTCCTGTAAATCCAAGCTCGCTCTACAAAGAGGGCGATAAGGTTCCAGTTAAAGTTATCAAATACGACAACGATAAAAAACATCTCTCTCTTTCGATCAAAGAGGCGATGCCCGATCCTTGGAACGAGATCAAAGATAGCCTGGAAGTGGGCGATACTATCCGCGTAAAAGTAAGTAATATCGAGCCTTATGGCGCGTTTGTCGATCTCGGCAATGACATCGAGGGTTTTTTGCATATTAGTGAAATTTCGTGGGATAAAAATATCAAAAATCCGAAAGATTTCATCAGCGAGGGTGAGGAGCTTGACGTCGAGGTCGTAGAGATCAACCCTAGTGAGCGTAGATTACGCGTGAGCCTTAAAAATTTACTCACCAAGCCTTTTGACGAGTTTGTCGCTAAGCATAAAGTGGGCGACGTGCTAAAAGGCAGCGTCACTACGATTACAAACTTCGGCGCGTTTGTGAGGATCGACGGCGTAGAGGGGCTTTTGCATAACGAAGACGCTTCGTGGGATCGCGGCGAGAAGTGCAAAAATTTATTCAAAGTAGGCGACGAGATCGAGGTTAAGATCATCAAGATCGACAAAGATACTCAAAAAATTTCTCTAAACCACAAAGAGCTCGGCGATAGCCCTATTAGCGATTACGCCAAGAGCCACAATCAAGGCGATGTCGTAAAAGGCAAGATCCGCGATATTAAAGAGTTCGGAATTTTTGTCGAGCTGGGAGGCGGTATCGACGCGCTTATCCGCAAGGAAGATCTTGGCAACGTAAGCGTAGATAGCCTAAAAGTGGGCGACGAGATCGAGGCTGCGATCGCTTTCATCGACGAGAAGAAAAACAGAATTCGCCTAAGCGTGCGTAGGCTGGCTCATCAGAAGGAGCGCGAGGCGCTAAATGAGATCAATAGCAACGACGACGAGAAGCAAAGCCTAGGGGATCTAATCAAAGATCAACTAAATAAATAAAACTCTTTCCGCAAGGCATCCCCGCCTTGCGGACCTACTTCAAAAGGTTAAATTTAATGAAAACTATCATAGTCTGCGACGCAATCCACAAAATCGGTTTTGATCTGCTTAAGCAAGAATCGGATGTTAAAGTAATCGACGCCACGAGCGTGCCCAAGAGCGAGCTTTATGGAATTTTAGGCGATGCGGATGTTGCGATCACCAGAAGCTCTACGGCGGTGGATGAGAAATTCCTTGGCGCAGGCACCAAGCTAAAAGCGATCGTGCGTGCGGGCGTCGGCGTAGATAACTGCGACATCGACGGCTGCTCCAAGCGCGGCATTATTTTGATGAACGTACCTACGGCAAATACCATCGCCGCGGTCGAAATGACTATGTGCCACTTGCTAAATGCGGCGCGCAAATATGTAAATTCCTGCAACGATCTTAAAATTAATAGAATTTGGAAGCGCGAGAAATGGTATGGTACCGAGCTTTATAAAAAGAGCCTCGGCATCATCGGCTTTGGAAATATCGGTTCGCGCGTGGGGGTTCGCGCGCTTGCGTTTGGGATGAACGTCATCGCCTATGATCCCTATATCGAGCCCGAAAAGGCCACGAAGCTCGGAGTAAAATATACGAAAAATTTCGACGAAATTTTATCTTGCGACTTCATCACTATCCATACGCCGAAAAATCAAGAGACGATAAATATGGTAGGCGAGCCGCAAATAGCGAAGATGAAAGATGGCGTGCGCCTAATAAACTGCGCCAGAGGCGGGCTGTATAATGAAAAAGCGCTCGCAAACAATCTACGCAGCGGCAAGATCGCGTATCTCGGCATTGACGTTTTTGATAAAGAGCCTGCGACCGATCACGAGCTTTTGGATATCGAAAATTTAAGCGCGACTCCGCATCTTGGCGCAAATACGCTCGAATCTCAAAGCAATATCGCCCGGGAAGCCGCAGAGCAGGCTATCAGCGCCGCACGCGGCTTAAACTATCCAAACGCTTTAAATTTGCCGCTTAAGCTCGAGGATCTGCCGCGCGGAATTGAGCCGTATATAAATTTGGTCTCCAAAATGGCCTATCTTGCGGCACAGATCAACAAAGGCCCGATCAAATCGATTCGCATCGAGGGTAGCGGCGAGGTGGTGCAGTATCTAAAATCGATGCTCGTTTTTGCCATCGTCGGCGCGCTTCGCGACTCTTTGGGCGACTCGCTAAATTACGTCAATACAAAATTTCTCGCGTATGAAAAGGGCATCGAGACGAGCTTTGGCGAGCTTACAAATAGTATTTATAAAAGCGAGATCGCGGTCAAGGTTACGACCAATAAAGCAATCTCAAACGTCGCGGGTACCGTCTTTGACGGAAGCGAGGAGCGTATCGTAAATATCGGCGGATTTAAGACCGATTTTAAGCCGAAAGGCAAGATGATAATCTTCAAAAACACCGACGTGCCGGGCGTTATCAAATCCATAAGCACGATCCTAGCCGACGAAAACATTAATATCGCGGATTTTCGCCTAGGCAGAGGCGAGGAGGGGGACGCTTTGGCGGTCATTCTGGTCGATTCCGAAGTGCAAAAAAGTACGCTAGATAAGCTGGCGGCGCTTCAAACCTGCCTAATGGTGCGCTACGCGGCGCTTTAATATTTTCCCGCTTAGGGGGCGGAATTTTAAATTTCGCCTCTCTCGAATTCTTTAATAATTTAAATTTACAATCCAGCTTACGATGGTGTTTTATGAGACGATGCAGGAACGCGTGGCGAGGATTTTAGCGGAAATTTTAGTGGAACTTGACAATACGTGCAGAGCCGGCACTTTGTGATTGATACATTGCGACATGCGTTAGGGCAGATACCTTTTAGCGTGCGGCTTTTGCAAACGCCGTGCGCGCTCTAAATTTAACTCTTGTCGCGGACTTACTTTTAAATTTAAATTTCGTCCTTGCGGATCTACTTTTAAATTTCATCATCGCGGGCGCTACCGATTCAATTTGCCGCTATGCGAGTTTGGCGCTCAAAGCATTGTGTCGCGATACAAGGCGCGGTTAAATTTATTTACGAGACACGGGCGCTTTTGCTTTAAATTTATTCGCGGCAGGCGCTTCATCTCTCTAATCGTATCACTCGTTTAAATTTTGAACAGCCGCCGAGCGATTGTGCCGCTGATTAAATTTTATGTTTTTGTCGAAACTACGCTTCGTTAAAAATTCCCCCCGACCTAAATTTAGTTGATACAAAATTTCAGCCGCAATGCGTCCTGCTAATTTGTGGCCCCAGTGTTTCGATTAGGCTTAAAATTTTTCGGATCTGCGTTTGGTATTCGCGCGCGAGTTCTATGCTAGCGAGCCTACCAAAAAGTGTAGTTTCGAAAAGATCGGGTGCACCGTTTAAAAATAGATATAAACGCTCATCCATAAATACCGCGCTCAAGCTAAACTCGCCGCTCGTTTCGCGATTTATTTCGCGCAGGCTCTCCATGAACGCGGGCGTTAGCAAATAGCGCGCTTCTACTTTGTCATCCGCAAACACGCGAAAATCGCGCATAAAATCCACATCGTCCATCATCTCTTTTTCGCCGAAGATCTTGGCGTTTAGCTCCCTGCTTACCACTATCGTTTTACCCGAGGTTTTTTTCGCGAGCTCGCAGATCAGTACGTTGCCGTCAAAGTCCATATAGTTATCGTAGAATACTTTGATCAACATAATCGCCGCTATGAGCGGATTATCCGTTTTCATGTAAAACCTACCATTACTATGTACCTCGCTGAGGCTAAATTTAATCCCACAGTACACACCCGTAATCCGATCCTCGCTTTTGATCCTAGATTTCCTATAAATTTTAAATTTTTGAAATTCCTCTTCTTGCATGCCGGTATATGGATCGTATTTTAAACCGGCATCTATATCGTTTATTACGGCGCGGACGAATATCTCTTTATAAAATTTGTAGTAGCGAATTTCCGCTTCAGTTTCTTGACCGGCACAATGCAGAAGAAATATCCAAAAGATCTGAAGAAAAATTAAGGTACCTAAAATTTCGGCAATTTTTATCAAAGGAGTATCCGCTTTGACGCCGTCTAGATACATTGCTACGAACAGGATCGCAAGAAAAGCGGCTATACTGAGGTAGCGGTATCTATTAAAAACTCTAGCGCACGCTTTTTGTTCGGTTAAAGTCTGCGAAACGACATCTTGCAGAGCAGGCGACATATCTATCCTTGATAAAAATTTCGCCCGTATTGTAGCGAAATTTAGCGGAATTCATAAAGAGCGAATTCCGCCG
>NZ_CALJPG010000034.1 GCF_937980635.1 uncultured Campylobacter sp. | reverse complement strand
TCGGCGGCAAATTTAATACAGTTAGCTTTACGAGCGTGGTTCACACCGCGCACTAAACAAACGTGTTTAAATTTAAGATCATAAAATTTAAAAATCGCCGAATGTCAAATTTGTAAGCCGTAAATTTAAATATAGAGTTAAAATTCTATCACGCGCAGATACGAGCTATTGAGATCTTTAGTAAAATTTGCCCTTTAAATTTACGCGCAGTTTTCGCCGCGTATAAATTTTGGCGCATTATTTCGGAAGTATTTCTTAGACATATTTTGCTAAGCAGTTTTAAGCGCAAATCCAGCGCGGTGTAGCTTCGCTTGCGTAAAATTTTAGCGCAAGCAAAACCCTCTTAAATTTACTGCGAAATTTAACGAGGCTTTAGCGCACAAGTCTCGTTTTGTTCTAGCGATACGAATTTCAGCCAAAAGCCGCTACGCGCAAAATCAAAATTTCGCTAAGCTCGCGTTTGAGCCAAAATTTATCAAATTTTAAAGCTAGCGCAGACCAAATTTCAATGCGCCTAAAACCAAATTTTAAACATTAAATCTAAAGTGCATCACGTCGCCGTCTTGCACGACGTAGTCCTTGCCCTCAAGGCGCATTTTGCCTGCTTCTTTCGCCCTACTCTCGCCGCCGCACGCGATAAAATCATCAAATCCGATCACCTCGGCTCTGATAAATCCGCGCTCAAAGTCATTGTGAATCACGCTCGCGGCCTTTGGAGCCTTCCAGCCCTTCGTGATCGTCCACGCGCGCACCTCCATCTCGCCTGCGGTAAAGTAGCTGATGAGGCTGAGCTTCGCAAAGGAGCGTTTAATGATGAGCTCCAGCCCGCTTTGTTGAGTACCTAGGCTTTGCAGCATCTCGTGCGTCTCCTCGTCGCTTAAGCCTATGAGCTCCTCTTCAATCTTGGCGCAGAGCTTGATCACCTCCGCTCCGCGGGCATTTGCGTATTCTCTTACGCGCGCGACATATTCGTTATCCTGCGCGATGCCGTCTTCGTCAACATTGGCGCCGTAGATTACGTCCTTGGCGCTAAGCAGGCGCAGCTCGCGATTTAAAGCGATGTAGCTTTCGTCCTCTTTGAGCGCAAAATTTGAAGCGGGCTTGCCACCATTTAAATGCGCTAAAAGCTCGTTTGCCACGGCTAGCGCCTCTTTAGCGCCCTTTTGATTTGCTTTGGCTTCCTTGCCGAGACGCTCGATCTTGCGTCCAAGCTGCTCGATGTCCGCTAAAATAAGCTCGGTTTCGATGATCTCGATGTCGCGGATAGGATTGACGCAGCCTTCGACGTGGGTTATGTCGCCGCTTTCGAAGCAGCGCACGATATGAAGGATGATCTCGCACTCGCGGATATTTGAAAGAAATTTATTCCCCAGCCCCTCGCCTTTGCTAGCTCCGCGCACGAGGCCTGCGATATCGACGAACTCGATGGTCGAATGTACGATGCGACCGGGCTTAACGATCTCCGCAAGTTTGCCTAGCCTGGCATCGGGCACGGGCACGACCGCTTTATTGGGTTCGATCGTGCAGAACGGATAGTTCTGTGCCTGTGCGTTTTGCGCGCCGCTAAGTGCGTTAAAGGTGGTGGATTTACCGACGTTCGGAAGCCCTACGATCCCTACTGAAAGCCCCATCTACGCGTCCTTCAACTCTTTGGCTAGAGCCTGCAAGAAGTATAGGCTAGCTCTCACGCCCGCGCCAGTCGCGCCCGCTGCGTAATAGCCCCACGCCTTTTCCAGATACGCAGGCCCTGCGATATCAAGGTGCAGCCACCTGTCTTTATACTCGTCTTTTATAAATTTATCCAAAAACAGCCCCGCGGTTATCGCGCCGCCGTATCTGCTGGAAGCGCAGTTGGAGACGTCTGCGATACTGCTTTTAATTAGCTCGCGCAGATAATCGTTAAATTCCAAAATGCTAAATAGCTCGCCGCTGCAGCCGCTAAGATCTTTAAATTTACGCTTTAGCTCCTCGCTGTTTCCCATGATGCCGCTCGTGTATTCGCCTAGGCCCACGACGCAAGCGCCGGTAAGCGTCGCCATATCGATTAGCAGACCTGGCTCAAGATCCTGCGCGTAGCTTAGGCAGTCGGCCAGCACGAGCCTGCCCTCCGCGTCGGTATTTCGCACCTCGATGCTTACGCCGCTGCGGCTAAGCAGCACGTCGTCGGGTTTATATGAATCGCCGCCGATCATATTTTCAGTAGCGCCGATAACCGCATGTATCTCAAACGGCAGCTCAAGCTCGGCAGCGCCCTTGATGATACCCATCGCAGCAAGCGCGCCGCTTTTGTCGCTTTTCATCGTAAGCATATAATCGCTCGGCTTCAGACTTAGCCCACCGCTGTCGTAAGTAAGCCCTTTGCCGACGAAAACGACGCGCTTTAGGCAGCGCTGCGGCTTATAGATCAGATGGATGAGGCGCGGCGGATGAGCGCTGGAGCGATTGACCGCCAAAAACGCATTCATATTCTGCTCGCGCAAAAAGTCCTCGTCGTAAATTTTAACGCTCACGTCGTCGTAGTTAGACGCCAAAATTTCAGCCTCGCTCGCCATCTTTTCAGGCGTATAAATTTCAGGTATCTCATTGACGCCATCGCGCGCAAAATTTGCGGCGCTCGCCATCACGATGCCCTGCTGCACGCCGTAGTTCATCTTTTGCACATCGGGGCTACCGCCGCCGTACTCCTGCGTAGAGATTAAAATTTCATTCAAACTGGAGCTTTTTTTCTCGCTTTTGTATTTATTAAACTCATAGCCGCCCAAAAGCACACCCTCGACCATCGCCATCGTGCTTCTGCGGTCGCAGCCGCATTTGTAAAAGGCGATTTTAAAATTTTTAATTGCGTAGCCCTTAAGCGCGTTGTATGCGCTTGCAAGTGCTGTGCGGACGCGGTCATATTCTAGCGCCTTGACGCCGATGTACAGCCGCCCGCTCTCGGCAAGGAGTAGATTGCCCTCGCCTTTGTAATTAAAAAGCGCAAACTTATCCGTGTCTTTAATAAATTCGTGATTTAAATTTTTATCCACAACTAAAATAACTTCAAAATCCGCCTCTATCTCGTTAATTTTACGATCTAGCAGTTTTACTTTCATCTCGTTCCTTTCGTGAGTTCATAAAGTGATTTTCCATACGTTTAAATAGCCTAAAAAATAGATATAAAATTCCGCCTATGATAGGTATCGCAAAATACCAGTGTTGCTCGATTAGCCGCAGCCCGCTCCAGATCTCCTCGCCAAAATACCACGCCAAAACCATCGTCACACCCGACCAGCACCAAGCACTAAAAAGATTGATAATTGCAAATTTCTTTGCGCTGTAGCGAGTGATGCCGATACTCATCGGGATGATGACGCGAAAGCCATACATATAGCGCTGCATTAAAATTATCGGCCAGCCGTAGCGTTGCAAAAGCAGGTGCGCAATCGCAAATTTTCGGCGCTGCGCCGCGAGCTTTTTACTGATATATTTTTTGTTGTAGCGACCGATATAAAAATAAAACTGATCGCCGCAAAATGCCCCAAGCCCCGCGACAAAGATACCTAGCGGCAAATTTATGTGCCCCTCGTGCGCCATTATGCCGCCTAAAATCAGAGCAATTTCGCCTTCTAAAATGCACCAAACAAAAAGCACGATATAGGCGTATTGGCGGTATTCTTGTAATAAATTTTTAAGTAGCTCTTCCAAAATCACGCCTCTAAAACGCAATAAACGTTTGTGCGACGCGAAAACTCGCCTAGATCGTTTAACTCGCGCAAATTTAATAAAAAGCACGCCTCGACGCACTTAGCCTGCGTCTGCGCGATGAGATCTAATGCCGCCCGTGCGGTGCCTCCGGTGGCGATAAGATCGTCGATTAGCAGCACCTTGGCATCCTGCACGCCGGAGAATGCATCCACATGCATTTCGACCTGATCGAAGCCGTATTCAAGGCTGTATTTTTGTGAAATCGTGATATAAGGAAGCTTCTTTGGCTTTCTAATCGGCACGAAAGCTACCCTCAACCTCGCAGCAAGTGCCGCTGCAAAAATAAATCCGCGACTTTCTATGCCTACTATATAATCAAGTCCGTAATCGGCGTAGCGCTCGGCTAGATGATCAAGCAGGAAATTAAACGCCTCGCGATCGCCTACGAGCGTCGTGATATCGTAAAACAAAATACCGGGCTTTGGGAAGTCACGCACGGTGCGGATCGAGCGAAATAAATAGCTCTTTTGCTCGCTGCTTAGGCTTTTCATAGCTTACCTCTTTTCAATCTTGCGTTTTGGATTTTTAAGCTGCAGTTTTCGCTCTCCTCGTTTTGCAGAGCCTCGATGCCGAAGCGAAGGGCAGTTTTGAGCTTTTCGTTATCGCTTTTAAGCTTTGAAATTCTTTCTTCACTCTTGCGAAGTAAGGCGTAAATTTTAGAATTTTTTCGGATCGAAAGGATAAGTAGCGCTGCAAAAAATAGCGCTAAAACGCCTAATACTACGCTCATTGCTCGCCTCCTTCATTTTGATTTACAAAGCGCATAGTAGCGGAGGTTGCGCTAAAATAGACAGAATTTATGCTCCTAAAATACGGACTAGAAAGATTTGCTCCCTTTAAATTTATGCTCGTAATAGCAAAATTCGCATCTGTTAAACCCGTACTGGCGCAATTTACGCTTTTTGGCTTAACGCTCATGCAAACGGAATTTGTAGCCTTGAAATTTATAATTGCTGGGTTCAAACCGACAAAATCTTTGCGGCTAGCTTTTTGAGCAAAATTTTTCTCACAAACATTTTCACGCGTAAAATTTAACGTAGAATTTGTGCTAGTGGAATTTTTATCTAGCGGATTTTTCTCATTAAAGATTATCTTTGAGTGCGTCGAATCTAAATTTATATGACGTGCACCGCAAAAGCCTATCAAGGGATTCTTGTCGGTAAATAAGGAATTTTTATCGTTAAAGCTCCGTGCACAATTTAATGCGGAATCCGTGTCGATAGGATTTTTGCTAGAAGGGCTTTTGCCGGCGAAGCTTGATTTAGAATTCCGCCCATTTAAATTAGCGTCACAGCTTTGTTCCGCAAAATTTCGAGCGGAATTCTGCATGGAATTCGCTTCGTCAAATCCATGCACACAATTCGCACTGCCGCAAGCACCTAGCTTTGCGACGCGCTTAATGTGCCTACCGCCCGCGAAATCGGTACTAAAAAACGCTCTAATCATATCTTCGATCACCAGCGCGCCCATTAATCGCTCGCCGAAGGCTAGGACGTTGGCGTCGTTGTGCTCTCTGGCTAGTCTAGCGCTCGTCGCGTCATGACACAGCGCGCAGCGGATGTGAGCGTGGCGGTTTGCAGCGATGCTGATACCGATGCCCGTACCGCAAATCAAAACACCGTAAATGCCGTAGTCGGTGGAATTTAAAATTTTATCTTTGCTCACATTAGAGCTTACGGCTGCGTTTACGCTGATAGTCATACTTTCGCTAGCGTTAAAATTTTGACGACTAGTGTTTTTGGCAGCGTTAAAATTTTTATTTTTCCCGCTACATTGCACAGCGTCGTTAAAATTTCCACAGCCGTTTATACTTGCGACAAAATTTTCGTTACCGCCTGCTTCGGAATTTTCCGCGGCTGCAGCGGAATTTTTGCTGCTACTTTCTTTAAAATTTCCACTTCGCGCGCAGGCTTCACATTCGGCTAAAATTTTATCCGCCAACGTGCCCGCAAAATCGGGATAGTCCACGCTCGCTTCGGCACTATACGTGCCAAGGTCGACCGCTTCGTAACCTAAAGCGGCGAGCGCTTTTTTGGCTTGCTCTTTGGCGCGAAAGCCCGCATGATCGCTCGCTATGAAAATTTTACTTATTTGCATTGCCGCTCCTTATTTTTGCTCATAGATTAGACTCTCGTCGTTTTGCAAGGTATCGACGAAACGCCCGATTCGCTCCCAGCGGATCTTGCGATCGGCATCGATACTAAAATATGTAAACCACGGCTTGCCGACGATCAGACGATAAGGTACCGGACCCCAGAAGCGGCTATCGGCGGAATTATTTCGATTATCGCCTATCATAAAATACTCATCCTGCGGCACTTTGATGTAAAAGGCATTGAAGCTTATCCCTGCAGCTTCGAAGCTGTGAGGAATTTCGCTTAGACTAATGGGCTTCATAGAAAGCTCACCCTTCTCAAGTGCGATTTTGACATTTGTTAGCATTGAGTTTCTAGCATTAGGGTCGTAGTGAATGCCCTTAAATTTATACGGCTCTTTGACATATTTTTCGCCACCTAAAATCACAATATCGCGAGCATCATAGTTTGCGGCAATGAACTCGTCGCCTTCATGCGGACGAAGGTAAAAATTATTCAGATCAAATATCACCTCGTCGCCGCCTACGGCAAAATTTCGCTTTACAAAGTGCATTTTTTCATTAAGCGGGTAGCGGAAAACCACGATGTCGCCGCGCTTCGGACCCTCGCCGCGGATGATATGTCCATCTCCGTCGCTATCAGGAGCTACCTGCCACTCTACAAATGGAATATGCGGGGTCGGGATGCCGTAGCTAAATTTTTTAACGAATAAAAAATCGCCCTCTAAAAGCGTAGTGCGCATCGATCCGCTGGGGATCACGAAGGCTTGCGCCACAAAAAGAATGACGAATAAAACGACGATGACCGTCCCCGTCCAACTTGATAAAAATTTGTAAATTTTGCTTAGTATTTTCATTTAGGCTCTTTGTCTTAAGCGATTTTTCGCCGATTTTATCGTATTGCTCAAAAGCATCGCAATCGTCATCGGTCCCACGCCTCCGGGCACGGGCGTGGTGAACGAGCATTTTGGCGCTACCGCGTCAAAATCGACGTCGCCTCTTAGTTTGCCGTCCTCGCCGCGATTGATCCCCACGTCGATCACCACCGCGCCTTGTTTTACCATATCGGCGCTCACAAAATGCGCCTTGCCGACCGCCGCGATCAAAATGTCGGCGTCTGCGCAAAGCCGCTTTAAACCTTTCGTCTTGCTATGAGCGATAGTGACGGTGGCGTCGGCATTTAACAGCAGGCTCGCCATCGGCTTTCCGACGATGTTGCTACGACCCAGCACGACGGCATTTTTGCCCGCGATCTGCACGCCGTATTCCTCAAGCAGGCGCATCACGCCAAGCGGAGTGCAAGGCACAAAACCGTCCGAAAGCCCGCTAGTAAGCTTGCCTACGTTTATCGCACTAAATCCGTCCACGTCCTTTTGCGGGCTTATTTTTTCTAAAATTTTATTCGTATCAATGTGCTTTGGAAGCGGCAACTGCACCAAGATGCCGTCGATACTTTCGTCCTCGTTTAAATTTTCTATCAGTTCTAAAAGCGCCGCCTCGCTCACGTCGGAGCTCAAGCGGTGCGCTACAGAGCGGATCCCACAGGCGGCGCAGGCTTTTTCCTTGCTCGCGACATAGGTCTTGCTAGCCGCGTCCTCGCCTACCAAAATCACTGCGAGCGCGGGCTCTACGCCCTTTGCGGCAAGGTTTGAAGCGACCGATTTGATCTCCTCTTTTACCTTCGCGCTTATGCTTTTGCCGTCGATTAAAGTCATTTAAAGCCTTTTTGAGAAATAGGGAATGTTACCCTAAAATTTATAAAATTTAGATTTATTCAGCGGGATTTTATGGGAATTTGAAAGAATTTAAAAAAGAATTTCGTCCTGAATTTATGCCTGCTCAAATAAGCCTTAAATTTTATCGTCATTATAGACGGATGGACACGCCTTGGCGCCGCTACATTCAAGCTGAAACGCTGCTAAGGCTGTATTGCTGAATTGAAGCCTTGTTTGAGCAAGAACTACAATGTTTCCATTTTCTCGCCGTTAAACGCTCCGTATCGCCGCCCGCTGCGCAATATACGCTATGCGTAATAGTAGCCTGTATAATGGTGGCTCGGTGCCTTATTTTGCTCTGGCTTTGGGACATCTTGCGGTCCGCTCCTAGAGTAGCCGCATATAAACAGCGCCGCACACAGAAATAAAACGATCTTTTGCACCATAGATCCTTTCAAAATCTTTATGATTTTATCTTTGAGTGGTTTTGAAATTTTACAAAATTTAGAAAAGCGCTCTAAAAATTTGCTCCACTTTGGAATTTAAAATTTTGGCGAATTCCAAAGACACAAATTACGTCAAAATTTAGACTTCGCGCAGCTTATAATCTCGCGAAAAAATCAAAATTCTGGCGATGCAAATCGTATTTAGTGCAATTTTATGCGATGCGCGCCGTGCAAGATCGCGCAGTCTCCGCCTGCGCGCCGAAAAATACCGCTCCAAACACAGTCGCGCCGCTTTGGAATTTTAAAATTTCGCCGAATTTTAAAGCGCCGCGTTTAAATTTACTCGTTGCGCAGTGTTTGCAGCACGTCGATCTGTGTGGCTTTTTTGGCCGGGTACCATGACGAAAGCGCCACGATAAGCACCGCGCCAATTAAAATCATCGCCAAATCGCCTAGCGAGAGCTCCATCGGCAGCTTCGAGCTTCCGTAAACATCGGCCGGTAGATTTACGATGTCGAAGCTTCCGAGCAGCCACACGCCGAATAAGCCCAAAATGAGCCCGAATATGATGCCGCCGCCGCCGATAGTGGCTCCCAGCGCGAAAAAGGTCCTTTTAACCTCCTTTTTACTAGCTCCCAGGCTAAGTAAAAGCGCGATCTCTTGGCGGCGGTTCATCACGGTCATCAGAAGCGAGCTTACGATATTTAGGCTCGCGACTAGGATTATTAGCATCAGCACGATGAAAAGCGCGCGCTTTTCAAGCGCAAGGGCGCTGAAAAAATTGCCGTTTTGCTGCCACCAGCCCACGGCGCTAGCACCGCCGGGGAGGCTTTTTTTGATGCGCTCCAAATCTTTAAACGGATCGTTTGAAAAAACATGCACGCCGTCGAATGTTCCCTCGTCGTAGCCCAAAATTTTGGCTAGATCGCTTGCGTCTGCGTAGGAATACGCCTTGTCGTAGGCGATCAACCCCGAGCTGAAATCCGCGCGTACGTCAAAACGCTTCATCTTGGGGATTAGCGCAAAGCCGCCCGGATCGCTCTTCGTAAAGATCATCGTGATCTTGCTGCCCTCATCCAGCATAAACTCGTCCTTGATCCCGCGCCCTATCATAATGCCGTAGTCCGTTAGATTGGCGTCTCTGGCGCCTGCTACGACGACGGAGTTGATGCGCTTTTCGTCGTTTAAATTTACGCCGAAAATCAGCCCGCCCTCGAGCTTTTCGCCGCTTTTGGCGATGACTTGCGAGCTAATATACGGGCTAAAGATCAGATCGGGGAAGTCCGCCCGCAGTCCCTCCACGTCGTCTTTTGAAATGCCGCCGCGAAAGTGGCTGTGGATCGTGATCGGGTAGTTCATCGTAAAGAGCTTGCGCTCGAATTCTTTATCAAAGCCGTTCATTATCGCCATTGCGACGATGAGCACCGTAAGCCCCACGCCGACGCCTAAGAACGCAAGCAGCGCCGAAAGCGTAATGAAGGGCTGAGAGCGATCGAATCTGAGATATTTGAATAATAAATACTTTACCAAAAAGCCGTCCTTGTAAAATTTCACATAAAATTTAGCGTTAAATTCTATGTGAAATTTTAAGTATTTTGGAATTTTAAAATTCCAAAAACAGGTTCCACGCCTTGGGATACTAAGTTTTAACTAAATAGAATTTTACCTAGGTATGAACTATAATTTTAAATACTCTTGAAATGTTTCAAATCCCAACGGGACAAAATTGAAGTTAAATTTAAAGATAGTGGAAAATGAGCTTTAACTCCCAACGGGATAGAATTCTACTCTATTGTTTCTTGCACTTTGCTTGATTGCTAGCCGGTTTCAAACCGCAGCGAGTTTTAAAAATTTAAAATCGCACCGAAATCTATTTATACGCAATGAAATTCGCCCCAAGATATCCGATACGGCAAATCAAACAGACCTCTTTACCAAAACTTTGAAATTTTAAACCCGAATTCTAAATTTTAAAATTTCAAATGCCTCGAAACTTTAAAATTTTAGAAATTTAAAACTCTTTAGAATTTTGAAATTCTTAAAATTTAAGGCTGATTTCGCTTGTAAGCTCGTCCGCAATCGTATAAATTTAAAATTTCAAATGTCGCGCAGTATCCTAGCTATGCACTAAATTTAAGTATCACGCACTGATTGGCTTACGTTTTTGCCGCACAGAGCACCGAAACAGCGCCATGAAAAATATACGACAAAACATTGAATGCGCTTTGAAATTTTAAAATTTCAAAACCAAAGTTCCGCCTCATCGCGCAAGCTTTGCGCGCCGTCCGCACCGCCTCGCGATCAACTCTTTTAAAATTTCTGTCCGCGCCGCCTCGCGATCAAACTCCCCTTTAAAATTTTTATGACGCCTTTCGTCCTCGACCGATCCGCCAAATACAAAAACAAAGCAAGGTCGAAAAGCGCCGATCGCGCGATACTTACGACCGAGCGCCGCGCCTACCTCGCAAAGCCGCCTTTTTTCGGACCGCCCTTGCCGTGGCAGTCTTTGTATTTTTTACCGCTGCCGCAAGGGCAAGGATCGTTTCGCTTAGGCTTTTTGTCGCCGAACTCATCGGGACCCTTTAGCTGAGCCTCATTCGTGCTTGCAGCGGCGAGTTCTTTGGCGTTTGAGCTCTCCATGCGCTCCTGCATCGCGCGCTGCTCGGCTTCGATCTCTTCCCTAGATTTAAACTGGATCGAATGCAGCAAGCGGATGCTATCGGATTTGAGGCGCATTACAAGCTCTATAAAGAGATTGTAGCTCTCCTTTTTATACTCCGTAAGCGGGTCTTTGTGGTTGTAGCCGCGAAGTCCGATGCCCGCTTTTAGGATATCCATCTGATACAGATGCTCCCGCCAGTCGCGATCGACGATCTGCAGATAAAGCATCTTTTCGATACTTTTACGCTGCTGCGGATCGATCGGCGCCATCTTGTTTTCATACGAAACGGCAAGCGCGCCGATGATTTTTTCCTTTAGCTCCTTAAAATCATCGACCTTCTCAAGCTCGCTGTTTTCGAGCACCTCGCCCGTTTCTTGAGCGATTTTGGCGACGATCGGGAATTTATCGACCTCTTTGATATTTGCGCCGTCGAAAATTTCAAGCTCCTCGAGCACGCTAGAGATATACTCCTCGCGGTTTTGAATGATTTTATCTTTCAGATCGTAGTCGGGGTCCAAAAGCTCGTTGCGATATTTATAGATCGTCTTGCGCTGCTCGTTTGCGACGTCGTCGTATTCTAGGATATTTTTACGCGCTTCAAAATGCAAACTCTCGACCTTTTTCTGCGCGTTCTCTACTGCACGCGAAACCATGCCTGATTCGATATGCTCGCCGTCTTTCAAACCCAAGCGATCCATGATATTTTTAATCTTATCGCTGCCAAAAATTCTAAGCAGATTGTCCTCCAAGCTTAAGAAAAATCTACTCTCGCCCGGATCGCCTTGGCGTCCGCTTCGTCCGCGGAGCTGATTATCGATGCGGCGACTTTCGTGGCGCTCGGTACCTAGAATATACAGCCCACCCAAAGCGCGCACTTCATCGTCTATGCGGATATCCACGCCGCGTCCCGCCATATTCGTAGCGATCGTTACGGCACCCTTTACGCCTGCGTCTTTGATGATCTGCGCTTCACGCTCGTGATTTTTGGCGTTTAGCACGGAGTGCGCGATGTTTTCTTTGACTAAAAGCCCGTGCAGCTTCTCGCTCTTTTCGATCGACGCCGTACCCACTAGCACGGGCTGGCCTTTGGAATTTAGCCGCTTGATCTCATTTATGACGGCATCAAATTTCTCGCGCTCGGTTTTGTAGATAAGATCGTTTTGATCCTTTCTGATTACCGGCACATTCGTAGGGATAGAGACTACTTCGAGTTTGTAAATTTGAGAAAATTCCGTTGCTTCCGTCTGTGCCGTACCCGTCATACCGGCGAGCTTCTCGTAAAGGCGGAAGTAGTTTTGAAAGGTAATGTCGGCAAGAGTTTGGCTCTCCTCTTGAATCTGCACGCCCTCTTTGGCTTCAAGCGCCTGGTGCAAGCCTTCGCTGAATCTGCGACCCTCGCTAAGGCGACCCGTAAATTCATCCACGATTATGACCTGCCCGTCGCGCACGACGTAGTGCACGTCCTTTTCAAATAGATAATTTGCCTTAAGCGCTTGATCAAGGTAGTGGCTAAGCACGGCGTTTTCGAGACTATAGAGGTTATCGACGCCAAAAAGCTTCTCGGCTTTTGAAATTCCTGCCTCCGTGATCAAAACGGCGCGGTTTTTCTCATCTACGGTAAAATCACCCGTAGCTTTGCCTTTCGGATCGGCTGGCGCCTCGCCGCGGATCATCGCGCGCGCTACTTCATTTGCCTTGATGTAGCCGTCTAGAGTGCGGTTCGTAGGACCTGAGATGATTAGCGGCGTCCTAGCTTCGTCGATTAAAATACTATCAACTTCATCGACGATTACGAAATGATGCCCACGCTGCACCTTTTCATCCGCGCTAAATTTCATATTATCGCGCAGATAGTCAAAGCCAAACTCGTTGTTTGTGCCGTAGGTGATGTCGCACGCGTATGCAGCCTTGCGCTTGGCGTCGTCGTATTCGCCGCCTACGATCACACCGGTGCTAAGCCCTAAAAATTCATATAGCTCGCCCATTTGCGCGGCATCGCGCTTAGCTAGGTAGTCGTTTACGGTCACGACGTGAACGCCCTTGCCCTCCATCGCATTTAGCACTACCGCCAAAGTCGCTACGAGGGTCTTTCCTTCGCCCGTTTTCATCTCGGCAATCGCGCCGTCGTTTAGCACCAAACCGCCTATCAGCTGAACGTCGAAGTGACGCATATTTAGCACCCTTTTGCCAGCCTCTCGCACGATAGCAAACACTTCGTTAAGCACGTCATCCGTGCTCTTTTCGCCTGCGCGAACTTGCGCTCTTAACGCTTCGAATTCCGCCTTAAGCGTCGCATCGTCCATTGCCGCGTAGTTTTCTTCAAGCGCACTGATCTGCGCTGCGCGCTTGGCGTATTGTTTGACGATCCTATCGTTTTTAGTACCGAAAATCCCATGGATGACCTTTTTAAACATCTCAAACCTTAGTTTTAAATTTTAACCGCGCATATTAACATATTTTTAGTTTCTATTTAATTAAATCCTAGAAAAACGGCTATAATACGCGCAAATTTTCAAAAATAAAGGCAAAATTTATGAAAAAAACTCTTATTTCTTTAGCGGCAAGCTGCATTTTTGCATTCGCAAGCGGGATAGAATTCAACACGCTAAGTGCAAATTTTTCGCAAACCGTGCAGAGCGACGATGCGAAAATCAGCTACGGCGGCGATTTTAGCGCCACGAAAGAGCACGCCGTATGGCATTACAAGACCCCTACGATAAAAAATATATTTTTTAGCTTCACAAAGGTCGTAGTAATCGAGCCCGAACTCGAGCAGGCTATCATCACAAATATCAAAGAAACGCCGAATTTAACAGCGATCTTGGCGAACGCAAAACCCAATAAAAACGGCGTTTATGAGGCAAGCTTCGACGACGTGAAATATCTAATCGAGCTAAAAGGTGATCTGCCGAGCAAGATCAGCTATACCGACAAAATGGACAATAAGGTCGTCATTAATCTAAGTAACGTCCGCAAAAACGCGCCGGTAAACGAGGCGATCTTTAAGCCTTCAATCCCCAAAAACTACGACATCATCACGCAGTAGGCGCGCGTGAGGCTACTTTTTGTCTGTCACGGTAACATCTGCCGCTCGCCGATAGCGCAATCCGTGATGCAAAATTTTATTAATCAAAGCGGCCTAAGTGTGCGCGTGAGCGTGGATTCTGCGGCGACGCATGCCGACGAGATCGGCTCGCCGCCCTACTACGAAACGCAGCGCGTGCTAAAAGAGCAAAAGGTGCCGCTCGTAGCGCATCGCGCCGTGCAGGTCACGCCCGCGGACTACGAGCGCTACGATCTAATTCTTTGCGTGGATGATGAAAATATGCGCTGCGCAAAATTCCAAAGGCTCAGCAAAACAAACCGGCTTAAATTTAAAGAGCGGCGGTTCAAATTTAACCGCCTCCGAACACCTACAAATCGCCGATCCCTACTACACGCGCGATTTTGAGCGCTGCTACACAGATATCAAGCGTGGCTGCGAGGGGCTGCTGCGATACATTAAAAATTCAGACGGAATTTGCTAAAATCCGCGATTAAATTTTAGCGTCTTTAAAGAGGCGCGGCTTAAAGCGATAATTCAAGGAAAAATATGTTTAGGCTTTTGATCGTTCCATATCTGATAATTGAGGCATTTACGACCTATTATTTCGTAAGCGCAAACGGATTTGCGGCGTATGCGGTAGAGATCGTCATAAGCGCGATTTTAGGCGGTTACATCGTAGCAAACCGCTCGTGGATGGGCTTTTTTAATCTAATGAAAATCTCGCCGCGTGAAATTCTAAGCGGCGTGGGCTTCGTCGTAGGCGGCGTTTTTCTCATTGCACCTGGCATTTTCGGCGATATTTTGGGCGTTTGCATAATCACTGCGTCGTTTTACTGCGTCACCAGCGACGTGCCTAAATTTAACGCTAGCAGCGAAAATTCTGAAAAAAGAGAGCAAAAATTCTGGCGACGCAGCCGCGCAAGCGACGACGTAATCGACGTTGAGGTGATCGAAGAGAATGAAATCGAGATTCGAAAAAGCATAGGAGAGAAAAAATGAAAAATTTGATCATCGCTACGCGCGGCAGCGTGCTTGCGCTATGGCAGAGCAAACATATCGCATCGCTGCTTGAAGCTAGCGGCATCCAAGCGCAGCTAAAAAGCATGAAAACCAAAGGCGATAAAATTTTAGACACGCCGCTTGCAAAGATCGGCGGCAAGGGGCTTTTTACGAAAGAGCTTGAAGAGAGCATGCTTCGCGGCGAAGCACATATCGCCGTGCATAGCCTAAAAGACGTGCCCGTGGAGTTTCCGCAGGGGCTCGTGCTAGCAGCGATCTGCGCGCGCGAGGACGCGCGCGATGCGATGATCAGCGAAAAATACTCTAAATTTGACGAGCTACCCCGCGGCGCAAAAGTCGGCACCACGAGCCTTCGCCGCAAGATGCAGCTGCTTAGCATGCGACCTGATTTAGAGATAATCTCCTTGCGCGGTAACGTCCAAACTCGCTTGAGAAAGCTCAAAGACGGGGAATTCGACGCGATCATCTTAGCGATGGCGGGTATCAACCGATTAAATTTACGCGCCGAGGTAAAGCACGTAGCGCCCTTTGAAATCTCGCAGATGATCCCTGCGATGGGGCAAGGAGCGCTCGGCATCGAGGCAGTGGACGAGCCGCAAATCCTGCGCGCGATAGAATTTTTAAAAGATGAACGCGCGATTATTGAAACGACCGTGGAGCGGGATTTCGTTAGGGTTTTGGAGGGCGGCTGCCAGGTGCCGATCGGCATCAACGCGCGCCTTGAGGGCGAAAACATCCACATCAGCGCGATAGTGGGCCTGCCCGACGGCAGCGAAAGCATCCGCCAAAGTATCGTCGCGCAAAAATCGCAATACCAAAGCGTAGGCGTAGAGCTTGCGCGCGGCTTTATCGAAAAGGGCGCAAAGCAGCTCCTCGCGCGCGCCGAAGAGATGGCGAGCCTATAAAAACGAAATTTACGGAGTTTTAAAATTTGCAAAATTTTAAAATTTCCAGAATTTATGGACTTTTTAAATTTATAAAATTTCCAAAGGTTAAATTTTGAGCTTATTCAGATTTTTTAAAACAGCAGGATTTTCAAAAATTTTTGCCTCGCTCATATTTTGTGCAAGCTGCGCGCTAAGCCTAAACGCGAGCTCTAACGAAGAGCTCGTCCGCTCGCTATTTAGCGACGCAAACTTCGATAAAAATCTTTATTTTAAAGGCGAGATGAGAAGCTATTTAAAGCGCAAATTCTACGCGACGGATAATTATAGCGAAATCACGGTTGCTCCGCTTGGACGCAGCAGCGAATTTAGCGAGATTTTTCACGTATTTTTGGGCTCTAAAGAGAAGCACTTCGATCTTTACGTCTATACTAAGGATGACGGGATCTACGCCGTGCGAGTTTTAGCGCAAACCGCTATTATTGAGGCCATCGTAAGCGAATATGAAAAATTTAGCGAGGCGCAAAAACGGGAGTTTGAGCAAAGAACCGATGCGGATATTGTAAATTTAAAGCTAATCTTAGCGCCCGATAAAGAGCTTATGGAGTTTGGGAAACAAAACCTAGCGGCATTTGAAAAAATTTATGAACTTTACGCCGGCGGCGAGCCCGAGCGCGCAAAGGCGGAGATCAAAAGCCTGCATCTCTCTCACGCCGAGACGGAGGGCAAAAAATTTATGCTGCTTATCGGTGGGATCACCGATAACTCCGTGGGCTTTTTGCGGGTGCAAGACGAGGCGGATCTGCCGCAAATGAGTCCTAGCGAGTTTATAATGATAGAAAAAATTGCGCCGAATTGGTATCTTTTTAAAACCACATAAAAAGCTGCGCTGTAAGCGGGTTTGAAGCTTCGTGGCGATCTAAATTTAAAAGCGCTACCCGCGCCTTAACCGCACCGCCGATCAAAAATCGCGCGAATTTTAAATTTAAAAAGACGATCTGTAAATTCCGCATTCCGTAAATTTTTAAAGAATTTTAAAATTTTTTGAAGTCTAAATTTAAACAAAGCGTCGCCAAAGCGCACCTCGTCTCACTAAATTTAGAATCAAAAGGCGAGATAGCGCAGCCTTAAACGCCACCTGGCCCAGGCTTAAACTGCGTAAAGTCCACTCCCGTCGCATCCAAAACCGCCCGCGAATAAAAATAAAGGCTGTAAAATAGCTCATCGTCGTAAAAGTACTCCTCCCAGCGCTCCTCGTCATTCTCATCGCTCTGCGGCCACAGATATTTTTCCGCAAGCATATCCGAAAAGTTCGACAGCGGCGCTGCGTGCGAGATCTTATCGGCATCATCGCAAATCTCAATCATAAACGCAAAAAATCCGCCGAGCCGAGCCGCGATAAAGCCTGCCGCTTCGTTTTCGTCGTTTTCGTTTTTTTCGTTTATCTCCGCAACGGCGTTTTGATTATTTTTATTCGCGTTTTTGCCCGTAGCCGCCCGCGCCTGCATAAAGATACGCGCCAAAAACAGCAGCGCAAAAGGGGTTGCATGCCAAAGCGTACTTTGATGCTCTATCTCGTTAAAAATCTTACTAAGCACGTCCTGGAGGGCCTTGGCGTCAAATTTCTCCCGCTCGCTCGCATTCGAGCTCTTATCCGCCGTGCTCGTTTTAAATTTACTCGCCTGGCTCGCTTTAAATTTTATCGCCGCGCTATCGGCACTCTTAAATTCCGCCTCTCCGCACTTCGCCGTATCCGTTTTAAGCTCCGTCTCTCCGCCCTTTTTAAATTTCTCCGCCTCGCTATCTGCCTTTTTAAATTTAGACTCGCTCTTTTGCGCTAAATTTACAGAATTTTGAGCCGCGCCGCATCTTGCCGCATCCGTAGAATTTTGCCAGCAACCGGGCTTACTTTTTAAATTTTGCCCTGCGCTGGACTCGGTTGTTAAATTTAACACTCTGTCTAAATTTTGCTCGTCGCCCGAACTGCGCGCCGCATCACAAGCTTCGATTGCCCGCGCGAGTTTCTCAAAAATTTCAGCAAATCCGCTTGCCCTGTCGTAAGCGGTCGTGAGTCTGCTCCACGGCACGTCCTGCATTTTAAATTTGTGATATATTTCAAATTTTGCTCATTCATCCGCGCTCCTTGCGGATATTTTTAAATTTAAGCCTCGCGAGCCGCTAAAATCTGCACTCTCGGTTCAAATTTAGCCTCTTTCGCACGCAAATTTAAACCGAGCTCAGGCGCAAAATTCTACCTCGTAAGCTCCCTGCTATGCTCGATTAGATCCTCGATCTGCTCGCGCGGCACCGCATCAAGGCAGACGCTGATCCAGTGCTTTTTATTCATATGATAGGCTGCAAAAATTCCTTTTTCGTCACGCAAAATTGCCGCCAAATCGGGCTTTATCTTTAAATTTATCACATCGCTTGAGCCAGGAAGTGCGCGACCGAGCTTTTCGTTTGCAAGCCCGCGCATCAGAAGCGCAAACCACTTGCGCTTCCCTCCTGCGTGACGAAAAACCGCAAAATTGGGATATTCATCCCACAGATACTCGCCGTCCGCACTATAGCGCTGCTTCATTAGTTTTAGGACGCTGCTGAAGTTCATTCTCATTCCTTGATAACGATCTTTTCTTTGCGCAATCGCGCCAGCCACTCATCCAGCGTCTTTTCAAAGCCGATCCCCTTGCTTTCGTAAAATTTCGCCGCCTCGCTCATATAGGCCTGCTCGACCCAGCCGCCGAAGTCGTGCGGGTATTTGTAGTCTGCGATCTGCTTGTCGGAGTTGATGAGATAGCGCGGCGTAGGCAGCGGTGCGGTAGAGCGGACGAATTTCAAAGCGGCGTTGATGCCCAAATACGCGGCGTTTGATTTGGGGCTGTGCGCCAGATAGATCGCGCATTGCCCCAAAATAATGCGAGCTTCGGGGTAGCCGATCTTGCTGACGGCAGTTAGCGTGCTGGCGGCGATATTTAGGGCGTTTGGATTGGCATTGCCGATATCCTCGCTAGCTAGGATCACCATCCTGCGCGCGATAAAATCCGCGCTCTCGCCCGCATCTATCAGCCTCGCGACATAATACAGCGCGGCGTCGGCGTCGCTGCCGCGCAGGCTTTTGATCATCGCACTAGCAAGCTCGTAATGCAGGTCATCGCTGCTAACGCCCGCAGCGACGGCATTTGCACGCAGCGTGCGAAGCGTATCCAGCGTAATGGCGCTGTCTGCCAAAAGCGCAAATTCCAGCAGGTTCAACATACTCCTCGCATCGCCACTGCTGGAGTTTAGCAGGTATTTTCGTGCCTCCTCGTCCATCTCAAAGCCGATCTCGCCCTGCACCCGTGCCAAAAGCGCCTCCAAATCCTCGTAGCTAAGCGGCTCAAACTCAAAGATCATCGAGCGCGAGCGGATGCCGCTGCTTAGCACGAACTGCGGATTTTCCGTCGTCGCGCCGATGATGATCGCGGCGTAGTTCTCCATCGGGATTAGCAACACCTCCTGCTGCGTCTTGCTGAGGCGGTGGATCTCGTCGATAAAAATGAGTGGCTTGATGAGCGAGCCTGCGTGCGAGGATAGAATTTTGCGGATATCCTCGACTTTCAGGCTCGTGGCGTCAAGCTCGTAAAAATCGTAGTTCAGCTCGCTTGCGATCACGCGCGCCATCGTCGTTTTGCCGCTGCCTGCGGCGCCGAAAAATATACTGTGCGGGATGCTGCCTGCGGCGACGAATTTTTTAAAAACCGCTACGATCTTGCCCTGCCCCACGATCTGCTCTAAGCTTTTGGGGCGAAATTTCAAGCTCAAACTCATTTTACAACCTTAAAAATTTTGCCCCGATGATAGCGTTTTTATGATTAAATTTTGAAATTCGGCTAAATTTAAAAGGCGGGATCCAGATTTTACATACGGCGCGGGTTTGAAATTTATGTACGGTGAGAGCTTGGAATTTACGTCGCACGAGCGAGCTTTAAAATTTCAGATTATGATTTTAAAATTTTATCCCGCGTGCGTGCGGACGGCGATATAAAATTTTGCGGCAAGAACGGATCTCGCAGATTTGGCGGACTAGGCGCTTTAAATTTAATGCCTTGCGTATTGCGCGGTCGCGCCGTTATACATAGTGCGCCCAAAAATTATTGTCTGTGAGCGAGGCGAAATTTTAAAATTTAGCCCTATTTTGGGACTAAATTTTATCTCGCGGCGAGCCGCTAAATTAGCAAATCAATAAATCGCAAAATCGGCGAAGCTAAAAATCGTCTCGCTCTCATAAAGTCATCGCGCGACCATCGCGACTATCGCCTCGCTCGCGCAGAAACTATCGTATTAATTCTATCGCCTACGTAACGCGAAAAATATAAAATATAGTCGCGCGATCGCGCAAAACTCATCGCGCCAACTCCGGCGCCAGCGTAAAATTTAATCGCGCCGAGCTGCGCGCCCGCGTAAAACCAATTGTGGAGTTCTGTGTCCACGTAAACGTGTAAAAATCACGGCGCCAATCTATGTACTAACGCCGCACCCACGCAAAATCGCCGCCTATTTAAAAAGCTCGGTAGAAAGATACCTCTCGCCGGTATCGCAGAGGATCGTAACGATCACTTTGCCCTTGTTCTCGGGCTTGGCGGCGATCTGCGCGGCAGCATAAACGTTCGCACCGCTTGAAATGCCCACGAGCAGGCCCTCTTTTTGCGCCAGCTGTCTAGCAGCAGCGAACGCGTCGTCGTTTTCGACCGTCAAAAAGCCGTCGATGACGCTTCTATCGAGATTTTCGGGGATGAAATTCGCGCCGATGCCTTGGATCTTATGCCCGCCCGCGGTGCCGCACGTAAGAAGCGGCGAGCTAGCGGGCTCCACGCCGTAGGCTTTTAGGTTTGGATTTTTAGATTTTAAAAATTTCGCCGTGCCGCTAAGCGTGCCACCTGTGCCAAATCCCGCGACTAAAATATCTACCTTACCGCCGCTTTGCTCCCAAATTTCAGGTCCAGTGCTTTGAAAATGCGCCTTTGGATTGCTCGGGTTATCAAACTGGCTCGGGATGAAGCTATTTGGAGTGTTCGCAGCCAGCTCATTTGCCCTATCCACCGCGCCTTTCATTCCAAATTTCGGATCAGTCAGCTCGATTTTAGCCCCGAATGCGGCTATGAGCTTTTGGCGCTCGATACTCATCGAGCTTGGCATCGTTAAAATTAGCTTCATACCGAGCTTTGCCGCGATCATCGCAAGCCCCACGCCCGTATTTCCGCTGGTAGGCTCTATCAAAACGCTATTTTTGTCGATTTTGCCCGAGCTTAGCGCGTCTTTTACGATCTGCCACGCGATGCGATCCTTGACCGAGTGGCTTGGGTTTAAAAATTCCGCCTTGGCTAGGATGAGGGCATTTTTGCCAAACGTATTAATTCTAACTAACGGAGTATTGCCGATGAGCTCCGTAACATCGTTTGCTATTTTCATATTTTTCCTTTAAATGCTGAAATTTAAATACTGGACGCTTCGCGCCATCATCTCCTCGTAGCTGCTTAGAGGCTCGTTAAATATTTCTGCCAGCTTGACGTCGAATTTTTCAAAAAACGCCCGCAGTCCGGGATCGCTCATCTGAATGCTAGTCATCCGCAGATCCTTTTCAAGAGCAGTAAAAATTTCACCGAAAGAAATCTCGCTAGCATCTCTGGCTAGGTGATAACCGCCGTTTTTACCTTTGATGCTACACACTAGCTTTTCGTTTCTAAGGGTATTTAGAATTTGCTCCAAATAATTCTTAGAAACTCCCGTACGCTCGGCGATCTCTTTGATACTTATCGGCGCTACTTCGCTAGCTTTGGCGATCTGCAAAATCGCAGCCAGCCCATAAACGCCCTTTGTGCTTAAAAGTGCCATTATTTCAGTGCCTCACTAAGATCGGAAATCAAATCGTTCGCGTCCTCTATACCCACGCTTAGGCGGATTAAGCTCGCAGGCACGCCAGCGCGGTTTAGCTGCTCCTCATTTAGCTGCGAATGCGTCGTGCTCGCAGGATGAGTGATGATCGACTTCGTATCGCCGATATTTGCTACGACGGAGAAAATTTTAACCTTACTAACCGCTTTTAGCGCTGTTTCTTCGCTATCTACGATGAAGCTCATCAGACTGCTTGCATAACCGTTTTTAAATTTCGCTTTGATCGCGGCATTAAACGGCGAACTTGCAAGCCCCGGATAATTGACCTGCTTTACCTTCGGATGATTTTGTAAAAATTCTGCTATCTTTAGCGCGTTTTGCGAGTGTTTTTGCATACGAAGCGGCAGCGTTTCAAGCCCCTGTATGAGCTGAAACGCGTTAAACGGCGATAGAGTCGCACCAATATCGCGAAGCAGGGACAAGCGAATTCTAAGCGTGTAAATATCAAAATTATCTACTAAATCCGCATAAACTAAGCCGTGGTAGCTCTCATCAGGCTCGTTAAAATGCGCGTAACGCGAATTGCCTTTGAGTTTAGAATTTAATCCTTTGCCCGAAACGATCGCACCCGCGATGCTAAGACCTTGCCCGCTTATGTATTTGCTAGCGCTGTGGATTACGACATCGGCGCCGTCATCAAGCGGATTGTAAAGCGCAGGGCTTGGGATCGTGTTATCCGCAATCGTTACTACGCCGTGCTTATTTGCGATTGTAGCGATTTTAGCGGTATTTGCAACCGAAATTTGAGGATTTGAAAGTGTCTCAAAAAAGATCGCTCTAGTTTTATCATCGATTAAACCTTCCAGATTATCTGCCGTTTCGGAGTCAAAAACCCTAGCTTCGATACCGAAACGCTTGATCGTGTGCGCCAAAAGCGTGGTCGCGCCGCCGTAAATTTTCTCGGCGATAATGATATTTTCGCCCGCTGCGGCTAAATTTGCCACCGCAAAAAATATCGCTGCCTGCCCGCTAGAGACTGCGATTGCGGCTTTGCCGTTTTCCAGCGCCGCAAGTCGCGCCTCAAAAACATCAGTAGTAGGATTTGTCAAACGCCCATAAATCGGCCCTAGATCACGCAGCGCGAAGCGATCGGCGGCCTTTTTGCTAGAACCGAAGTTAAACGCGGTGCTTTGATAAATGGGAACTGCCATCGTGCCGTAGCCGGCGACGGAGTCGTAACCAAAATGAGTTGCGAGGGTTTCTTTTTGCATTTTTGTCCTTTGTAAAAAATTTGGCGAATAATAGCGAAATTTTAAAATAAAGTCAAGTATTTTTATATGATTTTAAAATTACTATAATAAGGGATTTCTAGAAAAAAATATTATTAAAATATAGTTTTACAATATGCGTAATTTTGCCAAAATTTCGAATTTTGCTATAATGCGCGCTTTAATTAAGGAAAGATCATGCAAATCAAAGAAAAAGATGAGCGCGTTAAATATATCCGCGCATTAGAACGCTTCGTAAAATCCGCCGTAGCACTGCTAAAGCGCGAGGATTTCGACGCAGAGCTCTTTGCGAAGCGAATAGCTAAAAACTACGAAATTTTATCTAAAGCGGCCGCTACGAATCTCGATAGCCCCTACACCAAGGCGCTTGAAAGCTTTGCCAAAAACGTCCTTGATGCTAGCGAGGCAGGGCAGATCAGCGATGCTGCGTTTAGATCGGCGCTACAGCATGAAGCAAACGCCTTGCAAAAGCTCAAAAACAATAAAAGTTACAAAAAAGACAAGCATAAAATCGATTTTTTAAAGGATTACTAGATGAAAACCGTGATTTTTGATATGGATGGCACGCTACTCGACTCCTCGCGCGCGATCGAAATCAGCGTCAATAACACTCGCCGCGAGCTCTACGGCCTAGCGCCACTGCAAAAGAATTTCATCGTCCACACCATCAACGATCCAAGTAAAAACGCCTTTTTGGAATTTTACGGCAAAACCGAAGCGAGCGCTGAAGAGCTTGCTTTTTTCGAGAAAGAATTCGTAAGCAATTACCGCGATTTTGCCGTGCTTTACGAGGGTATCGAAGATCTTTTGCACTCGTGCAAAAAAGCAGGATTTTTTCTCGCAGTCGCCTCCAATGCACCTTCCTACACCCTAAGCGCGATCTTAGAAAAAACGGGCGTGCGCAGGCTATTTGATCTGGTCGTAGGCGCGGACGAGCAGATGCCATCAAAGCCCAACCCTGCGATGTTGCTACACGTAATCGCACGCTCGCCGCACAAAAACGCATTTTTTTTAGGCGATAGCAAAAAGGATGAGCTAGCCGCACTCCGTGGCGCGGAATTTTTACAAAATTTAGAATTTCAAGGCGGCAATAACGGCGAGAGCTTAAATGCTAGCCGCGACACTAGTAGAAAGAATTTCAGCGCCAGCAGCGGAAGCTTAAGCTCTTGCGGCGAAAATCTTAACGCAGATGAAAAATTCCGCCCTAACGACTCGGACGCTGGCGGGGCGGCAACTCTAAGCTTTAAAGGCGCTAAAATTTCCGCAAAAGCAGAAGCGACGGAAAGCGCACAAGCTGCGGCGGCGCGATGCTTTCAGGCAAACTTAGCAGATCTAAGAGGCGCAAAACTTGAGTATTTGCAGGTATGCTGGGGATTTGGCGAGCCTAGCGAACTAAGCCGCAATGCCCTAAGCATCGCGCAAGCGCGCGAAATCATCGGCGGAATTTAAAGCAGCCTGGCTTTTTAGGCATAGCTAAATTAAAAGTAGTATTGCAGCAAGGAAAATCACGCTTAACTCTTAAAACGGAGCAAATTCCATCCTCGCGCACAACGTAAGCGAGGTTAAATTTAAAAATAATCCTTGCGCAGAAAATTCCGCTAGCACGAGAAACTGGGATTTCATCTGCGCGAGTGGAATTTGAAATTTTAAAAGTAGCTTTTGTGGTGCGCGATTTTATCTGCGCGAAAAATAAAATTCTATCTGTAAAAGGTGGTGGAATTTTAAAAATTTAAAGACGCCCTCTCGCGGCTTAATTTAAAATTTGTCTCGAAAGCCAGACTTAAAATTTAATGCAAACGCGATTTTAGCATTCTACCGCGTCCATGAAATTTCAAATCCTGCGCGAAGTTAAAGAATTTTATCGCTCAAACAAAGCGGAATTCTATCCGCTCACGCGAAATCTAAAATTTCACTCGCGCCACAAAATTTTAAAATTTCCGCAAAATCAAGCCGCTTATCTGTAAAATTTAAAATTTCGCCTATCTGCAAAGCTTTGCGTTTAATCCGCCACGCGACCAAGATTAAATTTTTAAATTCCGCTCGCTCTGCCTATCTCGCAAACAAGTAAAATTTTAAAATTGCGAAATCTAAAGCCCAAAATCCCGCGCTTAAGCTTAAAATTTACCGCACGCAAGCGCAAAATCTGCGTAATCGCTCCTGTTTAAAAGCCCCGATAGTTTGCCGCGCCCTAACCTAAATTAAATTTTACATTTGCTATAATCGCGAAATTTTAAGGAAGGTAAATGGATATTTTTGAAGGCAGCCCAAGAGAGAAATTTTTTGAAATTTTATCCGCTGCAAGCCCTACTTTAGTGCAAAACGAAATCGAAGAAGCTCTAATCCGCCTAATCGCCTGTGAGCGACTCTGCGAAGCGCGCGGCATTAGCGAGCGCGAGATCGAAAGCTTCATCGCACAGCAGGATCTACAAGACGAGCTAAACGACAAATTTTTGCAAATGAGCGGAAATATCCTAAGCAATAACGAATAATGCAAGATCAAATCGATTTAATTATGAAAAACTTCATCGCAGACTGCGGCTACGAGCCCGCTAGCGAGATGTTTGATAAGCTAAGCCCAGGCAAAAAACTGCGCTCCAAGCTGCTGCTAAACATCGCGCAAAAGGATGAAAAATCGCTGCGTCTGTGCGCGATCATCGAGCTCATTCAAGCCGCAAGCCTGCTGCACGACGACGTCATCGACGAAAGCTCTGTGCGCCGCGGCAAACCCTCGATCAACGCCACTTACGGCTCCAAAAACGCCGTGATGCTGGGCGACATACTCTATTCCAAGGCATACTTCGAGCTTTCTAAATTTGAAAGCCGTATCGCTGCCGCGCTTTCGGGCGCCGTCACGAAGCTCGCAGTGGGCGAGCTGATGGACGTGAGCTTAAGCAATGATTTCAACGACGATGCGAGCAAATATCTGCAGATGATCTATCTAAAAACCTCGGCTCTCATAGAGGAAGTCGCGCGCTGCGGGGCTTTTTTGAAATTCGGCGGCGCAGAAAATCGCGGCGAAATTTCATATATGAGCTGCGCAAAAAACGAGGTCGAAATTCCAAGCGCCGCGAAAGATCATGATAAAATTTCAAGCGCGAGCGCAAAATTCGGCGAATACGGCAAAAATTTGGGGCTTGCGTTTCAGATCATCGACGATATTTTAGACGTGACACAAAGCTCAGAAGCGCTGGGTAAGCCGAGCCTTAGTGATTTTGCGGAGGGCAAAACCACCCTGCCCTACATCTATTTATACGAAAATTTAGATGATGCGCAGCGGCAAAAGCTAAAATCGTTTTTTAAAAAGCAGCTTTGCCAGAGCGAAATTTCATGGATCAAGGCAAAGCTTAGCGAACACGGCATCATCGAGCGCTGTATAAACGAAGCTCGCGCCTACGGGCAAAAGGCGCTTGAAGCCGTGGCGGAATTTAAAAACGACAAGCTGGAGCAAATCGTGCGAGATATGATAGATAGGGAGTTTTGATGGCGTATATGAGCGTGAGCTTCACCCACAAAAACACGGACATCACGGTGCGCGAGAAACTTTCGTTTTCAAACGATGTACGTAAGAAAGAAATTTTGCGCCTTTTAGCTTCAAACTCCGCGATAGAGGAGTGTTTGGTGCTTAGCACCTGCAACCGCGTTGAAATTTTTACCGTCGTAAACGACTTTGGCGAAGCGCAAAAATTCGTGCTTTTGGCACTTTCGCGCATTAGCGGCGTGAGCTTTGAAGAGCTGCAAAACCTAGCCGACATATATGAGGATCGCGGCGCGATACACCACCTTTTCGCCGTCGCAGCATCTCTTGATAGCCTCGTAGTGGGCGAAACACAGATCGTAGGTCAGCTCAAAGACGCCTATAAATTCGCGATGCAAAACGCTCGCGCCGGCGCTCAAATCGCAAAAGCCATAGATGAAGCGCTAAAGTGCGCGGCGCGCATCCGCAACCAAACCGAAATTTCAAAAAATCCAATCTCGGTCTCAAGCGTCGCCGTGGCAATGGCAAAAGACAGGCTGGGCTCCTTGCAAGGCGTAAACGCCGTAGTAGTGGGCGCTGGGGAGATGAGCGAGCTAGCGTGCAAACACCTGCTCGCAAACGGCGCAAATATCACGATCTTAAATCGAAATTTAGCCGGCGCGCAGAGGCTAGCCGCCTCGTTGCTTGGGGAGAATTCCTTGGATGCGAAAGATTGCGCGGATGAAAATCCCGGCGCAGAAAATAATTCAGACGGCTTAAATTCCGGAAATGTCGCGAATTTCGCGGGCGAAAATATCGCGCAAAAACAAAATTCCAAAGACGGCGTAAATTTTAATAAAGAGATTTTTGCAGACGGCAATAAATCTCACATAGCAGGCGAAAATCCCAAGGACGATAAAAATTCCACCGCCTTCGCGAATTCCTCCGCGCAGGCGCAATCCCGCATTAAAATCGATAGTCTTGATAATCTCAAAAAATATCTTAACGTAAATAGCCTATTTTTCAGCGCTACGGGCTCGCAGGAGCCGATCATTACCGATAGTTTGATTGAGCCCAAAAACTTTAAGCGATATTTTTTCGATATAGCCGTGCCACGCGACGTGGAGCTTAGCCAAAGCGAGGACGTCGAGGTTTATAGCGTCGATGATCTGGAAGAGATCGTAAAGAAAAATTTACTGCTTCGCGAGGAGCAGGCGCAGATCGCTTACTCGATCGTGGCGAAATGCACGAACGAGTTTTTCAAATGGCTGAGGGCGGCGGCATCCACGCCGATCATCAAGGCTTTGCGCCAAAGCGCTAAACAAGTAGCCGAGCTAGAGCTAGCCAAGGCGCTTAAAAAGGGCTATCTAAAGCACAGCGATGCAGAGGAGGCGCGCAAGTTAATTCATCAGGTTTTTAAAGCGTTTTTGCACGCTCCGACGGTAAATTTAAAAAACCTTGGCGAAGCGGACGATGCTGACGGCACGGTAAATGCGCTGGTCGAAATTTTTGAACTGCAAGAAAACTACGAAAAATTTTTAAATCAAGAAAATGAGAAAAAGGACAGACAGAATGAAATTTAGCAAGCTTTTCGCTCCGAGCCTAAAAGAGGCCCCTAGAGACGCGGTACTACCTAGCCACGCGCTTTTGATCCGCGCGGGATTTATCGAGCAGCTGGGCAGCGGGCTTTATAATTTTTTGCCGCTAGGAAAGATAGTGCTAGAGCGGATCTGCGCCGTCATCAGGCAGGAGATGGACGCTGCGGGCGCGCAAGAGGTTTCTTTTAGCGTCGTGACGTCCGCGGATGCGTGGAAAAAAAGCGGCCGCTACGCCAAATACGGCAAGGAGCTGCTGCGCTTCAAAGACCGCAAGGATAACGACTTCGTGCTAAGCCCTACCAACGAGGAAGCAGCGGTTTTGATGGTAGCGGATAAGATCACAAGCTACAAGCAGCTGCCGCTAAATATCTATCAGATCAATACGAAATTCCGCGACGAGGCGCGCCCTCGATTTGGGCTTCTGCGCGGACGCGAGTTTACGATGAAGGACGCCTATAGCTTCCACGCGGACGCTGCGGATATGAAGCGCGAGTTTGAGGTGATGAGGCAGGCGTACTCGAGAATTTTTACGCGACTGGGGTTAAATTTCCGCGCGGTCGATGCGGACAGCGGCGCGATCGGCGGCAGCGGCAGCAAAGAGTTTATGGTGCTAGCGGATAACGGCGAGGACGATATCGTCGTGTGCAAGCGCTGCGAGTATGCCGCAAATATCGAGGCTGCGCGCCGCGCGCCCAAAACCACGAACGCCGCCGCGCCCGAGACCGACGGCATGATGAAATTTAAAACCCCCGCGATGAAAACGATCGACGCGGTGGCAGAATTTTTCAAAGTGGATAAATTCTACACCATCAAGGCAGTGATCAAAAAAGCGCTATACGAGGATCGCAGCGAGATCGTAGCGTTTTTTATCCGCGGCTGCGACGAGCTGCAAGAGACTAAAGCGCAAAACGCCTGCGGCGCGCTTGAGCTAGTCGATGCCGGCGAGGAGGAGATCGCGCGAGCTGGCTTTACGGCGGGCTTTTGCGGACCTTTCGGGCTCGGCGAGGGAGCTAAATTTTATATCGATGCCGAGCTAAAAGGAGCGCGCGAGATGATCGCGGGCGCAAACGAGCCGGATTACCACTACGTGGGCGCTAGCGTGATAAATTTTAACGAATCGCGCTTTGCGGATCTCGCCGCCGTGGGCGCGGGCGATGCGTGTCCGTGCTGCGGCAGCGAGCTTAGCATCACAAAAGGCATCGAGGTGGGCCATATCTTTCAGCTCGGCACGCGATATTCGGAGCCGATGGGAGCGCGATTTTTGGACGCAAACGGCAAGGCTCGTGCGTTTTACATGGGCTGCTACGGCATCGGCGCAAGCCGCCTAATCGCCGTGGCGATCGAAAGCAGCCACGATGAGAGAGGCTGCGTGTGGCCGCGCGAGCTGGCGCCTTTCGAGCTTGAGATCATCATCTCAAATCACAAAGACGCGGCGGCGGTAGAATTTGCCGAAAAACTATACGAGCAGTGCCACGAGCGCGGCATCCGCGTACTACTGGACGATCGCGCGGAGCGCTTCGGCGTGAAAATGAACGACTTCGAGCTGATAGGCTTTCCGTACGCGGTGCTTGCGGGCAAAGCCCTAGCGGAGGGAAGCGTCGAGTTCATCACTCGCGCAGGTTTAAAGCGCGAGAGTGTAAGCGCGGATGAAATTTTAAAATTTATAGAGAAAAAATTAATCGAGAAAAATTAAGAAAGCGCGTGAAATTTGGCCCTAATTTTGGGCTAAATTTTTACGCCTATTTGAGAAATTTACAGACCAATTTTTCTTGCGCTGCACAGCGTGAAATTTTATAAATTTATCGCGCATGACGTCGAAGTAAAACTTAGGCACAACGATAAAATTTACGCTTAAGCTGCACTGCCATTTCACTACAGCTAAATTTTAAAGTATGAGTTTGCGACTAAGCTTACATCGACAGTCAAATTGATATTCCAAGGCGAGTAAATTTTAAAGCACCGACTTGACCGCGCAAGTAAAAAATAAAGAGCGTGCGCTTCTGTCGCTCCCCGCAAGAGTTGCCAAAAACAAAATTCCGTGATAAAACCCCGATCTCTACCCGCCCTTTTTTAAAACGATTTTAAAAAGTAAAATTTAAACCGCGATTTCACTTTTCAGATTTCGCTCTATAAATTAAGATTTAAATTTTGTGGCGCAATTAGCGCGTAAATTTAATCAGCGCGCAAGCCGATCCGAAATTTTACCGGGTTAAATTTTGCCTAAATTTATTTGGCAACGACCGATTTAAATTTTATTCGTAGGTTTTTCATAGTAGCCTCATTTGGCGCGGTATTTTCTCCTCGCTATCCGAGTAAAAACGATCTGAACGATCAAAAGCGCAAGCGCACCGCCGCCCCATTTTAAATATGTGATTCTATAGGAATCGGATATGGTATTGTAATAAAATCTGGCTGCAAAAGCATAATCGTATTTTAAAACCATTTGCCCGTCTTTAAGGGCGATCTGCCGTACAAGGTCGGTATCACCCCCGATCCTTTGGTACCAAATTTTTACATCTTTCTCATATATCGCGGCCTTGTATCCGTCTATCTGTGTACCGTAAACATCTAAAGAAAAACGCCTCTGCTTAAGCGCGCTATCCACTAAATTTAACTATAGTAACTAGCCCCTCTGCTCTTATTCGTTTGCACATATATGACGCGCCCTCTATGGTCTGCAAATCCTCTGGGCTAGACGGTAGCACCGCGGTGTAGGACAATACAGCGCCGCACCCGCGCCAAGGATAAAAAACAGCAGCACGCATCTTAAAAGCGTATTCATCTGATTAAAGCTAGCGATCTTTTTTTTCATCATATTTTGTATCAAAAAACATCAAACCTCTTTTGTTTAAATTTTATTTCGGCGCTTTATCCTGGCGCACCGTAGTGGCAGAAAAGTAGAGCTGCGTCGCTCCAAACTTTCGCGATCTTTAAAATCGTACCTTTGCAATTAATGCGGCTCGGTTTTTCCGTCGCCGTGCACGATACAATGCGCTACTTCTGCCAAAATTTAGCTTGGATTTTCATTCATTTTTATTCGACGAAGAGTAAATTTAAAAGCTAAATTTAAAAAGCGCGCGAAAGAAATATTTCTCTTTTTAAATTCCACTAAAATTTTATCCAAAATGCGGTAAACTCGTAGCTGCGGGGCTCGCCCAACCCGCTCAGGCTTTCAAACGCAAGCGTAACGCCGCTGTTTAAGCTTAGCTCCAACCCCTCATTCGTTGCGAGCTCGCGATACTCGATCCGCTCGCGATTTAAAGCGCTTTTTACGGTCGCAAGATCGATAGGAGCAGGACAGCCCGATAATATCCAAGGCTCTATTTCGATTTGCCGCGCCCTTGCGCCGCCGAAATCTAAAGGCTCGCTTCTGAAATGATCCGAAAAAATCATAAAAATTTTGTCTCGAAAAAAGTGAAACTCAAAGGCGCCGTATCTTAAAATTTCAGCCCCCGCGCTCTTAAAGCTCGCGTCCGCAGGGCCAAACATCACGACGATCTGCGCGCAGCTCAAGCCTCTTCTTACGCCCGCAAACTCGCCCGAGCGAAAGAATTTAAGCATATCGATTTTTAACATCTCTTCCCCTGTAAACACACATCGCGCCTCTTAAAGCCACTAGCAGCACTGAACGACACGGTAATAGTTACACGAGCCAGCCATCGCGCTCATCCATGCTTAGGCATTCGCTGACATGGCACTAACGAGCAACGGCAAGCCAGACGCGTACATCACATAAAAGTGCGCCGCGTAAAATTTTATCTCGCGCCGAGCTAAAATACAGCGCATTTGCAAAATTTAAAACGATCGCAAAATGCCACATCGTTTCGCAAGTTTTATTTCGCACAGACTTAGAAACTGCGACAGCCATATGAAATTTTATATAGTGACTGCATAAATCGCGCGCCGCAAGACTTCAAATTTCACACCTCCCGCACATCACGCAGTGTCAGTCAGCCGAGCAAAGCTCGAATCTCGTTTGCGAAAACCTCGCGCGTCGCAAGCCGCGCTCGAACAGGTACTGCTTGGCATTATTTTAAAATTTCACAAACGACGTAATATCCGAACTTAAGAAGCGATCTTATAAATCCGCTTTAGCTCATCTAGCGCTGTATTGCGAGTAGATAAACTCGTTTGAGTCCGTCAAGGCTAGCCGAAAACCCTTTTTAGATGCGCTTCGTAATCTCTCATAAAACGCTCTACATCAGGATTTTTAACGACGTCGTTACACATAAAAGTAGGCAGCCTTTTCGTGCCTAAAAACTCGTTTGCCTTATGAAAATGCAGATAAACGCCGTCCACGCCCACGCCCTCGAAAAAATCGCCCGGCTTCTCAAACGCCTGAAGCGGCGCATTCCAAGTAACGCTTAGCATGTGCGATTTGCCCTTTATCAGCCCGCCTGTGCCGTAGCCATCGTTTGGGCTTGCACTGTGCCGCCCGTCGTTTGCCACTATCTTGCCTATGCCGCCCATAAACACCTCGTCCACGTACTTTTTGACTAGCCAAGGCTCGCCCATCCACCACGCGGGCATCTGCCAGATCACGGCGTCCATCCATAGAAATTTTTCTACCTCGCCCTCTATATCGTAGCCCTCATGTATCGTAGTTTCGCGCGTTTCGTGCCCTAGGGCTTGTAGCGTCTTTTTGGCTAGCTCGTGCAGCGTCTTGCTTAGCTTGCCACCTTTGCCGTTAAACGGCGCTCCGCCGTTGATAAGTAATATTTTCATTTTGATCCTTTGATTAAATTTATTCGTTAGCGACTCGCTGCACCTAAGTTAAAATTTCACCTCGCAGCCCTATGCGAAAATATAAGCGTAAATTTTACGAAGCGTTTAATTACTAAATTTTACTTTTACGATGGAGTTTACCGCCCTAAAATTTCAAATTTATCGCCGTGCACTGCGATCGCTTCGGCATTATTTATCGGCGCCAAATTTAGCTTGCCGCCGTAGATTTTTAAAATTTCAGCCGTGCTTTGCACGAAGGGCTCCTCGCCGTAGTGTACTACTGGATAGAATTTAACAAGATCTAGCCCGGTTTGCGCTGCTACTGATTCACTACCACTCGCATTGTCCATCACGCTCGCATAGTCCACGCTGGGTGCTGCGATCATCGCGCCCGCTGACTCGCCCACGTACACGAGCTCGCCGCTTCGGACGCGACTAGCGATAAGGGCTACTAGATCTTTCTTTTTAAGCTCGCGCAAAAGATAAAATGTGTTACCGCCGCTTACGTAAAGCACCTGCGCCGCGCCGATCTTTGCCTTCGCTTCGGCCTCGCTAGCTTTGGAAACGTCTAAAATTTGAATCTCAAAGCCCATTTTGGCAAACGCCTCTTTCGCCTCGTCCACGTAGTCTCGGTACTCCTCTACGTTTGCGGCGGTCGGGATGAAAAGCACCTCCTTAGCGCGGATATTTTGCTCGGCGAAATCCTCAAAAAGCGTCGCTGCGCCCGCAAAATAGGAGCATAAAAACATCTCTATCATCGTTTTTCCTTTAATTAAAAATTTTCACTGATTTAAAAGCGCTCGTAAAGCTTGGCCGCAATGACTGCGAGCAATGCGACCCAAACTAGCAGAGTAAATTCTACCGCGCCCACAAAGCAAGCGCACGATAAAAAATAGCGTGAGCGGAATTTCGCCGATAAAAGGGCAAAATTTATCGCCGCAGCGATTACAAAATACACCAAAGCCAAAACGGCAACGCAAACCACTCCACAATCACCAACTGCCTGACGGTTTCGAACTTCACTAAAACGACGCGAACCGATTAAATCGAGCTGGCTAGAGGAGTCGATCAGAGCGAACGATCAAAACGATCAAATCAAGCCGATCGACCGAACCGATCAAGGCAAGTTAGCCAAGGCAAAACGGCTAGTGCTTTTTATCTTTAAAAAATCTAACGATCTTAGCCTGTAGCTTGAACCACTCGCTAAGCTCCATTATCGGATGCCCTGCGTAGTTTTTGCCGCCCGCTAGATCCTTGCTTATGCCGCCGCGCGCCGCGATCTGAGCGAAATCGCCCACGCTTACGTGCCCGCCGCTGCCGCTCTGTCCGCCCATCACGACGTTGCGTCCAAGCGTCGTCGAGCCCGCAAGCCCAACTTGAGAGACGATGAGGCAGTTTTGCCCGAGCTCGCAGTTGTGCCCGATCTGAACGAGATTGTCGATCTTGCTGCCCCGCTTAACGATCGTCGAGCCGAATACCGCGCGATCGATCGTCGTGCACGCGCCGATCTCGACCTCGTCTTGCAGCACGACGTTGCCGTTGTGATAAATTTTAACGTGCTCGCCCGTTTTGGTGTGCGCGTAGCCGAAGCCGTCGCTTCCGATGACGGCGTTTGCGTGGATCACGCAGCGCTCGCCAATGATCGTGTCGTTGTAGATGACGGCGTTTGCGTGGATCACGCAGCCGCTTCCAATATGCACGTCATCGCCGATATACGCGCCGCTTAAAATGACGCAGTTCTCGCCGATCGTGGAATTTACGCCGATATGCACGCCCTGCCCGATCTGCGCGCTGGCGGCGATCTTTGCGGGCGCGCCGCTGCGAATGAGCGGCTTAGCAAAATGCGCACTTAAGATCGCAAAGGCTAGATGCGGATTTTCGCACTCCAGCGCTCGCACGCCGTTTGGAACCGCGGTGCCGCACTTTACCAATACGGCGGCTGCTTTGGTGGCGGATAAAAATTTCTCGTTTTTGTCGCTATCGCAGTAGCTTAGCTCGCTTTGCCTTGCGTTTTGAAGCGAATTTATCGCGGTGATCTCCACGTCCGCTCCGCCAAGCTCTATGTTTAAAATTTCGGCAATTTTTGATAATTTCATTTGCGCTCCTTTGATTAAATTTTATCGCCGCTTACATATCCAGCGCGACGCTGCCGCTGCGGACGATGTCGATCGGATTGTATTTTTTTATCGTCTTTAAAAAGCCGTCGATGCGGTCTGCGTCGTCGCACGCCATGATGACGATCTTGCTGTCGTCGCTGTTTGCGATGCTGCCGTTGTAGGCTTTTAAAACGGCATCAAGCCCCGCTAAATTTTCACCCAGCGCGATCTTTACCAAAACCATCTCCTTTTCGACGAATTTTGCATCCTCGATAACCTTGTAGACGGGGATCAGTTTATGAAGCTGCTTAGTGATCTGCTCTATGACGCGCTCATCGCCCGAAGTGACGATGCTAAGGCGCGATAGACCGGTATTTGGGATCGGCGCAACGGTGAGGCTGTCGATATTATAGCCGCGCCCTGCAAAAAGCCCCGAGATCCGCGACAAAACGCCGTGCTCATCGGTAACGACAACCGAAATTACTCTTCTTATGCTATTCATCCTACGACTCCTGCTCAAAAATCATATTATAAAGCGCGCCGCCTGCGGGCACCATAGGCCAGACGTTTTCGAAGCGATCGATCTTGGCCTCGATGACGCTTGCCTTTTTGCTCGCAAGAGCCTGCTTCAGCGCGTCTTCAAATTCCGCTTTTGTGCTAACGCTAAAGCCCACGCCGCCGAAGCCCTCGACAATTTTTACGAAATCGGGCTGCGAGCTAAGATCGGTCGATGAGAAACGCTGCCCGTAAAATAGGCTCTGCCACTGCCGCACCATGCCTAAGAAATTGTTGTTTAAGACGATATTTACGACGTTTAGGCCGCTCGCGCTCGCAGTCATCAGCTCTTGGATATTCATCAATATCGAGCCGTCGCCGCTAAAATTTATAACCGGTCTATCTCCCGCATAGGCCTTCGCGCCCAATGCCGCGGGCAGGCCGTATCCCATCGTGCCCTGCCCGCCGCTACTTAGCAGAGTGCGCGGCTTGCAAAACGGATAAAACTGCGCGACCCACATCTGATGCTGCCCCACGTCCGTAGCGATGATAGCGTCCTCGCCCGCGATTTTTGCGGTACTTTGTATAACCCACTGCGGCTTTAAAATTTCATCGCTGTCGTTAAATTTAAGCGGGTGAATTTCATCGTATTTGCGGATGAGCTCGCGCCACTGCTCGAAATTTGCAGGGCTAACCTCGCTTTTGATGCGCGGCAGCATCTCCTCTAGCACCGATTTCACGTCGCCAACGATCGGATAATCCGCGTTTATGATCTTTGAGATCGAGCTAGGATCGATATCGACGTGGATGATTTTTGCGTTTTTACCAAATTCGCTAAGTTTGCCGGTGACGCGATCGTCAAATCTCGCGCCCAAGCAGATTATCAGATCAGACTCGCTAAGTGCCATATTTGCAGCGTAGCTGCCGTGCATTCCAACCATGCCTAGATTTAACTTATCGTCGCTTCGAACGGCTCCTAGCGCCATAAGGGTTTCAACGACCGGGATCTGCGCAAACTCGCTAAGCTCGCGTACCAGCTCGCTTGCGCCCGCGCTGATGACGCCGCCTCCGATGTAGAGGATAGGCTTTTTGCAGCTTGCGATTAACTCGACGGCTTTTTTGATCTGTTTAGAATTTCCCTTATAATTCGGCTTGTAAGTCTGCATCTTGATTTCGCTAGGATATTCAAAAACGCCCAGCTTCGCCGTTACGTCCTTCGGCACATCGACATGCACGGGCCCCGGTCTCCCGCTGCGGGCGATATAAAAGGCTTCTTTTAAAATTCTAGGCAGCTCTTCGATCGTTTTAACCAGATAGTTGTGCTTGACGCAGGGGCGTGAAATTCCGATCGCATCAATCTCTTGAAAGGCGTCGGTACCGATAAGCGAGGTCGCCACCTGCCCGCTAATAAGCACGATCGGGATGCTATCGCTATACGCCGTAGCAAGCCCCGTAAGCGCGTTCGTAAAACCAGGTCCACTCGTGACGACGGCCACGCCAACCTTGCCGCTAGCGCGCGCGTATCCGTCCGCAGCCATCGCCGCGGCCTGCTCGTGGCGCACCAAAATATGTCTGAAGTATTTTTGTTTGTAAATTTCATCATAAATATTCAGCGCCGCGCCGCCCGGGTAGCCGAAAACTACCTCGACCCCCTCCTGCCGCAACGCCTCCACGATCATCTGCGATCCGCTAATTTCTTTCATACGCCCATCCTGTTTCGTTGGAATAATTTTGTGATTATATTATTTTGTAAATTAAATTTCACGAATTTTAGGCGCTAAATCGGGTCGAATTTCAAATTTAATAGCGGCGCAGACTGGGGCAAAATTTCGGAATTTAGAAAGAGTAGAAAAGGCAAATTTAAAATTTAGCCATAAATTTAAAACGGACGGGATGTTCGGATTTAAAATTTTAAAATGCAGATTTGTTTCGACCAAACGCGGCACGGCAGTTTTAACGTAAAATTTTGGCTTGAAATTTTACCACGCGAGGCTTGGATTAAATTTATAAAATTCTTTGAAATTTTATTGTAGCGCGGAGCGATACCTGCATAAATTTTAAATTCTACGCTATAAAATTTTAAAATTTAGCCGTAAATTTAGGACGGGCGGAATCTCGATTATAAAATTCTAAAATTCCGCCCACGTAAAATTAAATTTTAAAACCCTCTATCTACCTGCACGCCTACGCCCACACTAGCGCAGTTGCCGCTTTGCGGATCGCAGTCGCCGAAGCTTGTGACGCTACTGGATCTTTTTGAGCGGATTGTTCCCATATGCATAGGCACCGGCATGTTACGGCGCGAGCTTCCGCCGATTTCGCTATCGCTCATACTGCCAGAACTTCTCCTGCGAGAATAATCATCGCGCGGAGGTGGCGGTGGAGGTGGCGGTTTTATACCTCCGTGCGGAGGTGGTGGCATACCGCCAGGAGGCGGAGGAGGAGGCGGCATCATGTCGCCGTGCCTACCATATCCTCGCGGAGGAGGTGGCGGTAAAGTGCCGGTCTCTGTGATCGTGATGCCATTGCCGTAATTTTCAACGCGTTTGTAAGTAGAGCCTCCGTAAACCGTGCGGGTGCGGGTCTTTTCGACCACGACTATATCGCGCTCAGGCTGCACCGGCTGCTGCACGTTAGCTCGAGGCGATATTTCAAAGCTCTTCTGCAGTTTGGCGGTATCGTAACTTGCAAAGCCGTTGATACCCTTTAGCTCATCTGCACTTGAAATTTCGCGCTTTTGACGGTATTGCATAAGCATATCCGCCCTACCCGCATCAAGTCCGCCGATCGTCATCAGCTCGTAGCGACTAGCTTCGTTTATGTTGATTTTCGCCGCGGCGAGGCTCACTAAAAGAGCCAAAATCACTAAATTTTTCATGTGCGCTCCTTTGTTGAAAGTTACCAAATTCTAAACCCTCACGATAAATCTTTGATTAACACGCAAGCAAAATTTTGCTACAATTGCCTATCTTATTTCAAAAGGATCAACCGATGAACGGAATTTTGCTCCTATGCGACGAACCCGCCGCCTACCAATCCGAGCTAAAAAAACTAGATAAAATTTTATCCATGAGCTTTCACAACGTTTTGCAACTTTGCATCGCTGGCGACAATGCCCTTTTTAGCAGGAGTGAGCTTGAAGGAGCGCTCGCGGACGGGCAGGATGAGCGCGTGCGAAAGGCGGCGATAGAGCGATTTGCACAGATTTTAGAGCAGTGTAATTTTGTGCTGGTTCACGGCGTAGCGGGAGCCGATCTGCGCGAGCTAAATTTACAAATCGCAAAGGATCTAAATATCCCTGTTTGCGGATTTTATCCTAACGAAATTGCCGCACGCATCGGCACGCGCTTGATCACCGCAGCAAAAGCGATAAGCTTTGCCAGCATATATGAGGATAAAATTTCATTTTCCGCGCTAAGACCTGCACAAGAGGGTGCAAATTCTAAAAAATCGGAGCTTTGCGGCAAAAATTCCGCCTGCGAAAAGGGCGCAAAATTTGACGACGAAAATTCCGCTTGCCAAAGCGGCGCGATAGAGCTTGATAAAGTCGTTGCCGACAAAAGCTACTTCACGGACGCTGCAAACTCCACGCGCTGTGAAATTCTAACTCCGTTGAAATTTGAAAGCAAGCTCTACGCAAAGGCTCGCGCGAACGTTAAAACCGTCGTGCTTCCAGAAAGTGATGACGAGAGAATTCTGCGCGCAGCTGCGATTATAAAACAAAGCGGCGCTGCAAATTTGATCCTTCTGGGGCGCGAGGATGAAGTGCAAAAAAGCGCAAACAAGCTAGGTCTCGATCTAAGCGGCGTTAAAATTTTAGATCCGCAGACGGATGCGAGCTTAGAAAAATTTGCGCGCGATCTATATGAGCTTCGCAAGGCAAAGGGTATGAGCGAGGCTCAGGCGCGCGATTTAGTGTGCGATCGCACCTACTTCGGCACGATGCTCGTGTATGAAGGGCTAGCCGATGCGATGGTAAGCGGCGCGAGCACGACTACTGCGGAGACGATCCGCCCCGCGCTTCAGATCATCAAGACAAAGCCGGGTATTGCGAGCGTTAGCGGCGCATTTATAATGTGCCTGGATACGCAGGCTCTGCTTTTTGCCGACTGCGCCGTAGCGCCGAGCCCGAGCGCGGAGTATCTGGCGGGTATCGCGATCTCAAGCGCCGCGACCGCAAAGGCGTTTGGGCTTGAACCGCGCGTGGCGATGCTAAGCTACTCCAGCGGCGATAGCGGCAGCGGCGACAGCGTAGAATTCATAAAAACCGCAACGCAAAAAGCGCGCGAAAAGGCGCCGGAGCTTTTAATAGACGGACCGCTGCAATTCGACGCCGCAGTCGATGCGGCGGTTGCTAAGAAAAAAATGCCGGGCTCTTCGGTCGCAGGGCGTGCGAACGTATTTATCTTCCCTGATCTTAACTGCGGAAATATCTGTTATAAGGCCGTTCAGCGCACCGCAGGCGCCGTGGCGATCGGGCCCATTTTACAGGGCTTAAAAAAGCCGGTAAACGATCTAAGTCGCGGCTGCAGCGTAAACGACGTCGTAAATACGATACTTATCAGCGCCGTTCAAGCAGGAGATAATTAAATGGATATCCTAGTCATAAATTCCGGCTCGAGCTCGGTTAAATTTAAATTCCACGATATGCTAAATCACGCCTGCATCGCAAGTGGGCTCATCGAGGAGATCGGCTCGACGCACGCAAGCGGAAGTATCAATTGCGCCAATGGACGAGGCATAAAGGTTGAAAACGAGCAAATTCCAAATCACGAAACCGCGATTGCGATTGCGATTGATCTTTTAAAACAAAGCGGAGTAATCAACGATCTAACTCAAGTAGGCGGCATCGGGCATAGAATAGTCCAAGGTGCGGATTATTTCGACGCTCCTGCACTCATAGATGAGGACGTAATGGCTAAAATCGCCGAGCTTGCGCCGCTTGCACCGCTACACAATCCCGCAAATTTAGCGGGCATCAAATCCTGCCTCAAAATAGCCCCTAAAATTCCAAACGTGGCGGTTTTCGATACGATCTTTCATCAAAGTATCCCGCCTTATGCGTATATGTACGCGCTGCCGTATGAATTCTACGAAAAATATAAGGTTCGTCGCTACGGCGCGCACGGCACATCGCATTGGTTCGTCTCGACGATGGGGGCTAAATTTTTGCGTAAAAAATACGAAAACTTCAATGCCATTACGCTACATCTTGGCAACGGCTCAAGCGTAAGCGCCATAGAAAACGGCAAGTGTATCGACACCTCGATGGGGCTAACGCCGCTTGAGGGGATCATCATGGGCACCAGATGCGGCTCGATCGATCCTGCGATCATCCCATACATCGAGCGCGTCGCGGGCTACAACGCGCAGGATATGGACGTCATAATGAACAAAAAAAGCGGACTTTTGGGCATCTGCGGCGCAAGCGATCTGCGAAAGGTATATGAAAAGATGGAAGGCGGCGAGCCGCGCGCGAAACTCGCGTTTGAGATGCTTGTGTACAGCGTCGTTAAGATGATCGGGGCGTATTATGCCGTGCTCGGGCGAGTGGACGCTTTGATCTTTACCGGCGGTATCGGCGAAAATGCGCCGCATTTTAGACAAAATGTCTGCGAGAAGCTCGCTCATATCGGCATCGAAATCGATGCGACAAAAAACGCCAAAAATACCGGCTCGATTAGAAATTTAAGCGCGGTAGATAGCAAAATCAAAACGCTCGTAATCCCTACCAACGAGGAACTTGCGATCGCCGAAGCCACGGTCGATACGATCAACAAAAACTCCGCGCAGATCGACTATCAGAAATACTCGGAATTTTAAATTAAATCTAGTGGGATTCCGCGGTTATTTTGCGAGCAGCGACGCCAACTTGCCTTTTTCGTTAAGCAATTAAATTTTAGGTTTTGGCTGCGAGCTTGCGTGAAATGAAAGGGCTTTCTTTATTTTAGGCTTTCTGGATAAGACGATACAAGAAGTCGCTACGCTACGCGCAGGTTTAAATTTTATTTGTCGCTTCCGATAAAGCTTAAATTCTTTCTCGGAGTGAGCGGAGCGCGGAAGGGGCTATACTTGCGAAGCGCCCTTTTAATTTGCTTCGGCTAGCAACCGCAAGCAGGTCTGCCGCCCAAACCCCGCCTAGATCACTGCGCGTTAGAGGTAGTGACGCTTTGTTTGCAAAAAAGCATTGCTCGGTTAAATTTAATAAATTTGGCTTCAAATTAGACCGTAAAATTCCAAAACAGGTCCTTATTGTGAAATTTACCGGATAATAAGGCATAAAATTTTAAAATTTAGCGCAAGCCGGGTTTTGACGTGCAAATTTTATTAAAGGAGCGAACGATGAGCGATTTGCCGAATTCACAAGTCACGCAAGAGCAAGAGGCGCCGTATCCCGATACGAAATTTACTAAATTTTTCGGGCGACTTTACGCGGCGGTTTTTGTGCTGTTTGCGATCACGGCGCTTAGCGTATTCGTGCTACCCGAAAATATTTTAGACGTAAGTGCGGCATGCGCGGACTTCGTTGGATTTATGAAGCGGTTTTTTCCAAACATCGCCGCAATCGGCAAAATAAGCCCGCACACGCAGCTTGCGGAATTTTACGTCGCGGCATTGTGGGTACCTATTTTAACGGCTTTTGCGCTAAGCTGCGTGTATTATCCAATCGCCGTATTCTTATACGAAAAAGAGCTTCCCGCCGTCAAGACGCAGCTAATTATGCTTATCGGCATACCTTTTATCTATTGGCTTCTAAATAATTATTTCTACGCCGATTTTGCCATAAACGGCATCCCACACAGAGTAGGCAACGGGCGGACGTTTCCGACTTTTGCGAGCAGAGAGAGCCTGTTTGGTTGGCTATCGTTTTTTGGAGGCGGCTCAATGTTTTTTGGTATGTCTGTTCCGATTTTATTCAGTAATATAGTCCACTGGATATATCTATCGAGAAATAAAAGCTAAATTTTATAAAATCGCGGACGAATAAAATTCCGCACCAATAACTTTCAGGGTCATTTTACGAGCGCAAAGCGGACGACCGATAAAATTCCGCGCTCCGTTTTAGAACAAAAACAAGCGACGATTGAATTAAACGCTCCGGCAATTAGAACTTTTTTGCGCGGAATTTAAGCGACCAAACGACGATTAAATTTAAACCGCAGGCGGCCGTTTTCAAATTTTAAAATTTTACTAAATTTTAAAATTTTATTCGCGCCATGTAAGGCGAAAGGTCGTTATCTCGCCCGGCACGCTGTCGTAGGAGATAGAAAAGGAGTATTTTTTGCAGACCTCGCTTACGATGCTAAGCCCGATTCCAAAGCCGCCCTCGCTTGAGTTAAAGCGCGCAAAGCGCCTGAAAATTTCGTCGCCTTTTTTCCTGTCGATCCCCTCGCCGCTGTTTGAGATCGCCAGCTCGCCGCGCCTTAGCCGCACATCCACGTAGCCGCCTGCATCGGCGTATTTTACGGCGTTGCTTAGCAGATTGTCGATCAGGCGCGAAATTTCATAGACGTTCGCGCTCATGCTCGCATCCGAAAGATCGGTTTTAAGGCTTAGTCTGCGCTTTTGAATAAACGGCGCGAAGTATTCGCAGCGCGAAGCGACGAGGCTTTTTAGATCGATCGAGCTAATCTCGCCCTCCTTATTCATACCGAAGGTTAAAAACACGAGATCCTCGTAGATGCGCGAAAGCGTCTTGGCAGCAAGATCGATATTAGCGACGCGCTTAGCGTTGTATTCTCCAAGCTCTGCGTGCCGCATCGTCTCAACGCTCATGGAGATAATGCTAAGCGGAGTGTTGATCTCGTGGGTGCTATCCTTGATGAAGCGATTTAGCGTGTCGATCTTATCGTAAAGCGGCTTTGTGCCTAGCCGCACCAGATAAAATGCCACGGCTAATATCACGCCCAAAAGCGCTATCATCATCGCTGCTGTTTTGATACGAAGCGTTAAAATTTCGCCCTGCACGCTACTTCCAAGCAGGATGATTTTAGCCTTGGAAAAGGCGTTTCGCTCCTCCATATTTTGCAGATTCTCATAAATTCCTAGCCTTCCGCCACTTATAAATTCCGCCTTTAGCTTCGCTTTATCAAGTGCTCCGAGCTCACCGCCGCAGCCGTAAATTTCATCAGAGTTTGGCTTAAATATACACGCATTTACGCCCTTTTCGCGCTCGAAGTCCGCTAGCGATTCCAGCCCATCCATGCTCGCTTTCATATAGATCATCATTTTGATCTCTTTTAGCTCTTTTATCCTGTGTGAAAGCAGCGCGGCTTCGTTCATCCTGTAATTTATCTTGAAAAAATATCCTAAAAACAACGCGCTTGAAATGAGATACAAAGATAAAATTTTAAGCGTTAAAGCGGTCTTTTCAGACATACAGATACCCTGCGTTGCGGCGGTTTATGATATGCTCTTCGCCTAGGACGCGACGTAGATTTTTGATATAAGTTCGTAGCGCCTCTTCGCTTGGCGTTTCGTTAAAAACATAGATCGCAGAGAAAATTTCATCCTTGCTTAAAAGCCTGTTTTTATTTTGTAAAAAAAGCGCCAGCAGCTCGCGCTCTTTGTTTGAAAGCGCGACGGGCACGCCCGATCTGCGTAGCTCTTTGCTTGCAAAATAAAATTTAAACTCGTCGCCAATCGTTACGAATTCATCGAAATTGTGGCTGAAGTTTCGCTTTATGAGCGAATTAACGCGCAGCAGCAGCTCTTTTAATTCATAAGGTTTTTTGAGATAATCATCGCAGCCACTTTTAAAACCAACCTCAAGATCATCAAGTGTATTTAGCGACGTAGCAAATATCGCGGGGGTGCGATCTCCGCTCTTGCGCAGCTCTTTTAAAAGTGAAAATCCGTCACCTTTGGGGATTTTTACGTCAAAGATAAAAAGATCGAATTTTTGCTCATAAGCAAGATCCGCGGCGCTTTGAGCGTCGCTGCAAACGCATACGTCAAAGCCCGCGTCTTTTAGATATTCACCGATGAGATCGCAAAGCGTCTCATCGTCCTCTACGAGTAAAATTTTACTCACTACATCTCTTTTTTAATCTCTTTTTTCATCTCTTTTTTTGCATGAGAGCCCTTTTTGACGGCATCTTTTTTCATACCATGCGTCTCGTGCTTCATATGTTTCATCTCAGCTTTCACCTCTTTCGCACCATTATGCATTGATGTATTGGCGTCCTTCATCTCATCTTTCATGCCCATATCGGCAGCTACGGCAAAAGTGCCAGCAAATAGCGCACTAAGCGCAAACAAAGTAAGTTTTTTCATTACGTACTCCTTAAAAAAATTAGCGGAATTATACTTCCGTAAAAGTGAAGTATGTGTGAAATTCCAAAAAAATTCAAATTTAAATTTAAACGCCTATAATTTCAAACGCGGCGCGGCTTAAATGCGCTCGGTCGGTCGCGATCTCTGAAATTTAAATCGCCTCGCTACGGCTAGTCGAATTCTAAACGCGAATCAAAGCTAGCCAGAGCGCGCACCAACAGCGCATCGCCGAGCTTATTTTACCGCGGCGAGATAAAAATTTAAACCGCCGGCGAAACTGATTAAATTTTATAATGCCACGGCTTGATCGTTAAATTTAAAACGCCTAGCCAGCCTTTGAGTTCGCGACCTCGCCCGAGCTTTTAAATTCGCCATGCCGCGTAAGCCCTTAAATTTAGTGCGGCGCGTGAAATTTTTAAATCCACTAACCATGGCAGTTAGTAATTCTAAATCGCCCTTCGCCGCAGGCATTACTGTCGATGAAATTTAAAGCGTAAATTTTAAAGTCGCGACCGCACCAAAGCAAAATCTCGCGCTTTGAAATTCCGCGCACGGCGAAGCAATTAAAATTTCATGCTTCAACGTGCCGCACAGAGATATAAAATTAAAATTTCACGCCTTAAAGCCTCACGCGATAGTAAAATTCCACGCCTTAAGACTGTACGGCGGTAAAATTATACGCTTTAAAGCCCCGCAAGACAGTAAAATTCTACGCGCCGAAGCACCGCACTCGCGCTAAATCAAAAGTAGATTTCGCGCTACGCTTACGCCGAGTCAAAAAATAAATTTCGCGCCGCATTTTGAAATTTGATGCTTGGAATTTACCTACGCGCATTCCTGCTTCACGCCACAAATCAAAGCACTTTGAGATTTTATGCTTCAGACTTCTATACGTCGTCGTTTTCATTCAGCGCAAACCCGAGGTGGCCTTTGAAATTTCACGCTTCGAATTTCTGCGCCGCAAACCTGTACCGCAAAATCCTGCGCTATAAATTTTACGCCCCAAAACGGCATGCCACAGAATTTAGGTTAGATAATCCGGGCCACTGCGCGCACAATCTTCCTCTAAGCGGCACGCTGCAGAATTTCAGATCTTAAAATTTCGCGCTTTAAAATTCTGAGCCAAAAAATTTCACGCCCCAAGATACGGCGGCCGCGCCGGCGTCTTAGATAAAATTTCTCTCGCCGCTTCGCGCTATCTGTACTCCCGCCGCTGTCCGCACGGTAAAATTTAATGCAAGCGCGGCGGATTTTGACGCCCGCATATTCTCGCATCTCTCGCGCTCTTCGGCGCCGTCATAAATTTTATCCGGCGCAAGCGCACAGGACGCGAAATCGCACCTAGATCGTGGCGCAGCTTTTGATCTCATCCTCGCTTACGATCTCGTAGATTACGCCCGCGTTTTTGATAAACTCCTCCACGCGCGCGACGTGTGCGGGCTCTACGTTGATCACGAGGCTTCCGACGACGTTTTTATCAAGCCGCTCGAGCTTGCCCCAGACGATGTTAAAATTTATCTCCAAAGTGCGCGCCATATGCGTAATCACGCTGTCAAACGCGACCGCGGGCGGGAAAAAGAGCCTGATATTCACGCCGCTTGCGGGCAGCACCTCCTCCTCGCCCAAAAATTCCTTCATATTCTCATCCGGGTGCAAAAACAGCGATACGATATCGCCCGAGTTGCTCACGCGCCCGCCCTTAAGCAGGATCGCTCGTTGCGCGATGCCCTTTACGACCTCCATCTCGTGCGTAACGAGCACGATCGTGATGCCTAGCTCGCGATTGATACGGCGCAGAAGTGATAAAATTTGAGCGGTGGTGTTGGGATCAAGCGCCGAGGTCGCCTCGTCGGAAAGCAAAATTTTAGGGCTTAATGCAAGCGCACGCGCAATCGCCACGCGCTGCTTCTGTCCGCCGCTAAGCTCGCTAGGATAGGCGTTTGCTTTATCTGCAAGCCCTACGAGCTCCAAAAGCTCGGCGACGCGGCGCTTCGTGTGGTCCTCGGGATGGCCCCAAAATGCTAACGGCGTGGCAACGTTTTGCGCGACGCTGCGGCGGCTCATCAGCGCGAAGTGCTGAAAAATCATACCGATATTTTTGCGCAGCTCACGGATCTGCGCGGCACTTAGATCTCGCACCTCCCTGCCCTCTACTTTGAGGCTTCCTTCTTGATAATCCTCAAGGCCGTTTATGCAGCGCAGCAGCGTGCTTTTACCCGCGCCGCTGCGACCGACGATAGCAAAAATTTCGCCCTGTTTCACCTCCAGGCTCACATCGTCGATCACACAGGTTTTGCCGTAAAATTTCTTTAAATTTTCTATCTTTATCACTCAGATTTCCTCGTTCATAATTCCGCTGAAACGTCCCCCAAAAATTTATAAAATTTCGCGCCTTAGCTCATCTGCGCTCTTTGGCGAAAGAAGCGCCGGAGCGATGTCAAACACGCTAAAGGCGCCGCGCTCGCCTCTTTCCGCCAGACGATACGCCGCGCGGGCGTAGGCTACGAGCACGCTAGCTGTAAATTCGGGATTTGAGTCAAGCTTTAGCGAAAACTCGATCAGATGCTTATTTTCTCCGCGCTCGCCCGTTACTCCGCTTCGCAGGACGAATCCTCCGTGAGGGATGCCGCCGTGCTCTTTTTTAAGCGTCGCAAGACCCACGAAATGCACGCTCGTGTCATAGTCGGCGAAGTAATTGGGCATCGTTTTTATCTCTTTTTCTATGCGCGCTTTATCGGCGCCGTCCTCGGCTACGACGTAGCACTCGCGCAGGTGTTTTTCGCGCGTGCTAAGTTTCGGATTTTCGCCCGCGCGGACTCGCTTTAAGGCGCTTTCTATCGGCACGGTATATTGGCGCGCATCCACGACGCCATCAATCCTGCGGATAGCGTCGGAGTGGCCTTGGCTCACGCCTTTACCCCAAAATGTGTAGCTACTGCCGTTTTCTAGCACGCTCTCGCCAAATAGTCTATTTAGCGAAAACAGACCTGGATCCCAGCCCACCGCTATGATGCCTACGTTTCCGCCCGCTTTGGCTGCGGTGTCCACGGCGGCGAAGTGCTCGGGGATTTTTGCGTGCGTATCGAAGCTATCTACGACGTTAAAGCTCCGCGCAAATTCTGGCGTCTGCGTCGGCAGATCCGTCGCGCTACCGCCGCAAAGCACCAAAACGTCAAATTTGCCCTTGTGCGATAAAATCTCATCTGCGCTGAATACCGGAGCGCCGCATGTCTTTACTTCGCTCGGATTTCTGCGGCTAAAAACAGCCGAAAGCTCTAAATCCTTGCTATTTCGCGCGGCAAGCTCCACGCCGCGACCTAAATTTCCGTATCCCAAAACCGCTATTTTTATTTTTTCGCTCATTTTTTATCCTTGATAAATTTTAAAATTTAGCGCGTAAAACGGCGCGCCGCCGATGAAATTTTACCTCAGTAGGAAATAATAAATCACGTATAACCAACTTAAAAATCCGTGGATTATCGCCCACATTATGCTTTTATTGACTCCCCATGATAGTGCGACGGCTATGACCGTGCCTAACGTAAATCCACCGATACTACCTTTTGACATATTTTTCTCCTTAATTTAAAATTTAAGCTCAAACTAGCGGGCTACTCGCCAAACGCCTTTAGCTCGTCGCATACTTTGGCGAATTTTTCCTGCGCGCTTTGCAGCCCTTCGCGGTTTGCGGCGACGACGTCAGCGGGCGCGGAGGAGATAAATTTTTCATTGCCAAGCATTGCAGAGAGCTTTTCGATCTCTTTTTGCAGCTTCGCTTTTTGCGCGTTAAGGCGAGAAATCACGCCGCTAAGATCGACCCCCTCAAGCGGTACGAAAGTTTCTAGCCTCTCGCTTACGTCGCGGGCGGAATTTGTGATATTTTGCTGCGTAAATTCCACTTCATCTACCTTTGCTAGCGTTTTGATGTAGTCCGCAGCGGCGCTTAGATCGACTGCGGATTTGACGTAGGCCTTGGCTACGCGCGCATTGCCGAGCTCGATCGTCGCCTTTGCGCGGCGAATACTAACGATCGCTTCGATAACGAGCGAAAATAGCTCCTCGATCCGCTCGTCGCGCTCGCCAGGCTGTGGGTATCGCATCACCATGATGGAGCGCGCGTCTTGCAGCTTCGTGCCGCTTAGCTCCTGATACAGATACTCGCTTAGAAACGGCATAAATGGGCTTAGTAGCTTCATCGCTTCTTTAAAAATCATCCCTAGCTCGCCGATCGCGGCCTTGTCCGCTTTGCTAAGCTCGATGCCCCAGTCGCAAAACTCGTCCCAAAAAAACTTATAAAGCTCGGTCGCAGCGTCGTTGAAGCGGTATTCGTCTAAATTTTCCCGCACCGCGCTCACGCAGCAGTTAAAGCGCGAAAGCATATATTTGCCAAGGCTCGTTTTGATCCGCGCCGCGTCCAAATCATCGAATTTAGAAGCGTTTAAAAGCAAAAATTTGCTTGCGTTATAGAGCTTATTCGTAAAATTTCGATATATCAAAAGCTTATCGTCGCTAAGGCGCAGATCGCGCCCCTGCACGCACAAAATCGTAAGCGTAAAGCGCAAAATGTCTGCGCTAAATTCATCGATTTTTAGCAGCGGATCGACTACATTTTTGCTCGATTTGCTCATCTTTTTGCCGTCTTTGTCCTTAACTAAGGCGTGCAGGTAGATGTCGCGAAACGGCAGCTCGCCCATGGCGTTTTGACACTGAAACATCATGCGCGCGACCCAGAAAAACAAAATGTCAAAGCCCGTAATCAGCATAGTATTCGGATAAAATTCGCTCAAATCCTCCTCAAACCACTTCTCGTTTTTCAGCGCCTCGCCGTTGCCCCAGCCAAGCGTGCTGATCGGCCAAAGACCGCTTGAAAACCATGTATCGAGCACGTCGGGGTCTTGAGTAAAATTTTTACCGCCGCATTTCGGGCAGGCATCGGGGCTCTCGCGCTCATCCGCCCACTGATGGCCGCAGTCGCAGTAAAACACGGGAATTCTATGCCCCCACCACAGCTGGCGGCTGATACACCAGTCCTTTAGCTCGCGCATCCAGGCATTGAAGCTATTGATCCAGTGCTTCGGGAAAAATTCCGCCTCGCCGGAATTTACTTTGGCAATTGCTTCTTTTGCGATATCTGCGCGCACGAACCACTGCTGTGAGATGTACGGCTCGACGACGTTTTTGCAGCGGTAACAGTAGCCGACTTGATTTTCGTAATCCTCGATTTTTTCGATAAAGCCCAGCCGCTCGAGCTCCGCTACGATCTGATCGCGCGCGACAAGCCGCTCTAAGCCTTGAAATTTGCCGCACTGCTCGTTTAAAATTCCTTTTTCGTCAAATACCGTGATAAACTCTAGCTGGTGGCGCTTGCCGACCTCGTAGTCGTTGGTATCGTGCGCTGGCGTGACCTTCACGGCACCCGTTCCGAAGCTCATATCGACGTATTCGTCGGCGATGATCTCTATCTCGCGGCCGATTAGCGGCAGCACGACTTTTTTGCCAATCAAATTTTTATAACGTTCGTCCGCGGGATTTACCATTACGGCGGTGTCGCCGAAGTAGGTCTCTGGGCGCGTAGTCGCGACAACAATGTAGTTGCAGCTCGTCTCGCTCGAATCTTTACAAAAGTTTGAACTTTGTCCGTCCGCAAAGTAGTAACGCAAATAATAAAGCTTGCCCTTGTTCTCCTTGTGTTCGACTTCCACGTCGCTTAGGGCGCCGTCGTGCGTACACCAGTTCACCATGTAGTTTCCGCGCACGATGAGCCCCGCGTCGTATAGGCTTACGAAGGCTTTACGCACGGCGTTTTTAAGCCCCTCATCCATCGTAAAGCGCTGTCTGCTCCACGCAGGCGTGACGCCAAGGCGCTTCATCTGTTTTACGATCTGCCCGCCGCTTTGCTCCTTCCAGTGCCAAACGTGCTTTAAAAACTCTTCGCGCCCAATCGCTTCCTTTTTGATCCCTTGCGCCAAAAGTTCGCGCTCGACGACGTTTTGCGTCGCAATGCCTGCATGATCAAGCCCCGGCTGCCATAGCGTGCGGTAGCCGTCCATTCGCTTGTATCGCGTCATTATGTCTTGCAACGTAAAAGTGAGCGAGTGCCCGATATGAAGTACTCCGGTAACGTTGGGAGGGGGCATCATAATGCAAAAGTTTTTGCCTTTTTGCTGGATATCTTTATTGCCGTCGATCTCGAAATAACCGCGCTGCTCCCAAATTTTATAAAAGCTCTCCTCTACGGCTTTCGCATCGTAAAAATCTGCCATTTTCAGCCCTTTTTTAAAATTTTAAATTTTGCGATTTTAGCGGAATTTATGTAAAGCGCTCATTAAAGCGTGCCAATTCTGCATTATACAATAAAATGTAGTATTTAAATATATATAAAAATATCGAATTTTAGAATATTTTAGATAAAATTTTAAAAAATCATATAAAAACACTTGACATTAAAAATTCTACCTGCTATAATACCGCTAAATTTTAACCAAAAGGATTAAATATGAAGAAATTTCTTCTCGCTTCGCTTCTTAGCGCCAGCGTCGTCAGCTTCGCTCTTGCCGAAAAAATCGTAGTCGCCGCTACTCCGATACCGCATGCCGAAATTTTAGAGCAGATCAAGCCTGATCTAAAAGCCCAAGGCTACGATCTTGAGGTCAAGGTTTTCAACGACTACGTAACCCCGAATCTCGCTACTGATAGCGGCGACGTAGATGCCGGATTTTTCCAACATGTGCCGTATATGGTGGAATTTAACGCCAACAAGGGTACGAAATTAAAAGCGACCGTGGGCGTGCACCTAGAGCCGATGGGTATCTACAGCCATAAGATTAAAAATTTAAAAGATCTTAAAAACGGCGCCAAAGTTGCCGTGCCGAACGATCCGACTAACGAAAGCCGCGCTCTCGATCTGCTCGTAGCCGCGGGGCTCATCGAAGTTGATCAAAACACCAAGCTTCGCACGCCGTTAGATGTCACGAAAAACCCTAAAAATTTAGAAATTTTAGAGCTTGAAGGCGCCGCGCTTCCGCGAACCCTGGGTGATGTCGATATTGCAGTCATCAACTCAAATTTTGCCTTTAACGCAAATTTAAACCCAATCAAGGATTCGCTATTTTTAGAAAAGGCTGAGGGCAACCCTTACACAAATGTCATCAGTGTTAAAGAAGGCAACGAAAACAGCCCTAAAATCAAGGCGCTAGATAAAGCGATTCAAAGCGAGAAAGTGAAAAAATTTATCGAGACGCAATATAAAGGCGCAATCATCCCGTCGTTTTAACTCCTCTCTTTTTAAAATTCGGCGCAGGATTCGCGCCGAATTTGCTGGCATTCGCTATTTTATTTACTATCTTTTTTTATAATTGCGCAAAATTTACCGAGTAAAGGAAAAATAATGAAAAGAATTTTATCTTTCAGCTTTGTTGCCGCTATGGCTATATCTTCGCTTAATGCAGGCGTTTTGGCTACTGCAAAAGACGCGAATATCACTATTACGGATGAGGATGTTGCACCGTTTTTGGCTCAAGGTATGCAGCACGGCGGACAGGAACCGACCGCCGATGAGAAGAAGAAACTAATCGATGATCTAATCAAATACAAACTCCTAATCGCAGAGGCGAAAAAATCAGGCATTGAAAACAGCGACGAATATAAGCATCAGCTAGAGCTTGCTAAAGATGGCATCGCATTTAATCTATGGCAACGCGAACAGGCTAAAGACGTAAGCATCAGCGACGAGGAAGCTAAAAAAATTTATGATGAAAATAAACAGAATTTCATGCAACCAGATTCCGTTACCGCAAGTCATATCTTAGTAGCAGACGAAAAGGCTGCTAAAAACGCGATTGCGAAGCTATCAAAAGTCAAAAAAGAGAATTTAAAAGAGGAATTTAATAAGCTAGCCAAAGAAATTTCAATCGATCCAAGTGCTAAAGAAAACGGTGGCGATTTGGGCTCTTTCGGCAAAGGGATGATGGTGCCGGAGTTTGAAAAAGCGGCGTTTGCGCTAAAAGATGGTGAGATGAGCAAAACGCCGGTAAAGACGCAATTCGGATATCATATAATCTACAAAGAAAGCAGCAAAAAGGCCGAGACTATGCCGTTTGAAAAGGTAAAAGATCTCATTAAAAACCAATTACTTCCAAGCAAAGTAAACAAAAAAATCGATGATAAGGCTAACGAGCTATTCGGCAAACTAAACATCGAATACGCAAAATAGTTTTAATTTTAAGGCGCGAGGCTGTTAAATTTATATGCAAGTTCGCTGCAGTAGCAACTTACAGGGATAAATTTTGGCCCGCGCCTTTGTTTTATATGAGCTAAATTTTGTAAAATTAAGCTCGCTCTTGTATCGCCGGATTGTTAAATTCTAAACTTATTCGCTTTGCCGATGCTAAATTTCGCGAAATTTTAAGTTCAGCTGGTTTTTACACATTAAATCAAGGAATTCAAATGCTTTCTAATATCGTAAATTTTATCGTAGAATTTGTCGCGGGCTGGGGATACCTTGGCATTTTTATGATGATGTTTTTAGAAAGCAGCTTCTTTCCCTTCCCAAGTGAAGTCGTGATGATCCCTGCGGGCTATCTGGCCTCAAAATCGCAGATGAGCTTTGTTCTAGCATTTGTTTGTGGGCTTGGCGGCAGCATCACCGGCGCGCTGTTTAATTACTATCTATGCTACTTTTTTGGACGTAAGATTATCGCTAAATATGGCAAATACGTAGGCATTACCGAGGAGAAATTTGCAAAATTCGAAGCTTTTTTTAACCGCCATGGCGAAATTTCTACCTTCAACTGCCGCTTAATCCCCGGCATTCGTCAATACATCAGCCTTCCTGCGGGGCTTGCAAAGATGAATATCGCGCGCTTCGTGCTATTTACTGGGCTTGGAGCTGCGATTTGGACATTAATACTGATGAGCTTAGGATATTTCATCGGCGAAAACGAGGAGCTAATCAAGCAAGATCTGCATCTAATTACGATCGCTCTGTTCACCGTCGTCATTATAATCTCGCTCCTATATGTTTATTTTATAAAACGCAAAAAATAGCTCCGCTCTAGTAAATATAAATGCAATAAAAAATTCCGCCTTTATCGCCTTTAAGTTCAAATTTTTCAAATTATAATTTAAGCTAAACAAGAATTTTTATAATTTCACTTTCATAATCTACGTGCGATACGATATTTATATTAAAGTGTAATTATGCCTTAGTAGCGAATTCTAAAATATTTTTTAAGTAAAATTCTATTTAAAGCCTTAAACAATCATACTAATTTCTAAATTTTAATTTTTCGTTACGTTTTAAGCTGCTTTTAATACTAAAAGCTTTAAAATTCCATTAACAATTTCAACGAAAGGACTTATTATGGCAAAGACCAGAAAAGAACACGATTTCATCGGTGAATTAGAAATTTCCGACGATTTTTACTACGGTGTGCAAACATTTAGGGCACTAGAGAACTTCCATCTAAGCGGACGAGCGCTCAAAGACTATCCGTTTTTTATCAAAGCATTTGCACAAATCAAAAAAGCAGCTGCACTAGCCAATAAAGAGGTCGGCGTCCTAGACGCTCAAAAAGCCGATGCGATTGCAAAAGCTTGCGACAGGCTCATCGCGGGAGAGTTCAGAGATCAATTCGTAGTTGATATGATCCAAGGCGGCGCCGGAACTTCGACGAATATGAATACCAACGAGGTCATTACTAATATAGCTTTGGAGAGCATGGGACATAAAAAGGGTGAATACCAATACCTCCATCCAAACGACCACACAAATTTGGGTCAAAGCACCAACGATACCTATCCTAGCTCGATCAAAGTAGCCGCCTACGCCAAGCTAACTGATCTACTAAAAGCTATGGAAAATTTGAAAAAAGAGCTTGAAATTAAAGCCAAAGAATACAAAGATGTCATCAAAATGGGAAGGACAGAGCTTGAGGACGCCGTTCCTACTACTCTTGGAAACACCTTCAATGCTTTTGCTACCTACATCAAAACCGATATCGCGCTTATCAAAGCTGCTAGAGAGTCGATGACTTACCTAAATATGGGCGCTACGGCGATCGGCACGGGTATCAACTGCCACCCTGATTACAAAAACGTAGTCGAGAAAAAGCTAGGCGAGATCACCGGCGTTAAATTTAAAGCTGCAGAGGACTTCATCGCCGCTACACAAGATACTGCCGATTTCGTTCACGTTAGTGGAGCACTAAAAACTGCCGCCGTCCGCCTAAGTAAAATCGCAAACGACCTACGTCTTATGAACTCCGGTCCTAGATGCGGACTAGGCGAAATCGAACTTCCTAAGCTACAACCGGGCAGCTCCATCATGCCGGGTAAGGTAAATCCGGTAATCCCGGAAGTCGTAGGCGAGGCATGCTATGAAGTTATCGGCAACGATGTTACGATTATGCTTTGCTCCGAGCGCGGAGAATTCGAGCTAAATGCGTTTGAGCCGGGCATCGCATATGCGCTATTTAACTCGATCGTGCTTTTGGAAAATGCGATGAATACACTAGCTGAAAAAGCTATCAAACATCTAAAAGCAAACCCTGAAGCTTGCCTAAAATCGGTGCTAAATTCCGTTGGTATCGTTACTGCATTCAATCCATACATCGGCTACGAAAAATCCGCAAGTATCGCCAAAGAGGCACTTCAAACCGGCAAAGCCGTCGGCGATATCTGCTTAGAGCGCGGATATTTGAAAAAAGAGGAGATCGATAAGATCCTAGAGCCTAAATCTATGCTCAACCCACATATGAGCAAAAAATAGTTCCAAACTAGGTGCGGCGCGGAATTTCGTCGGTTAATTTAATAGGCGAAATTCCGCAAAGTAGAATTCAAAATAGATAAGATTGATCGTGCAGAATTCCGTAGATGCAGAATTTCATCAAGTTAGATTTAGCTTCCGTGGAGTAAAATTCCACTTGCGAAATTTTAGGATAAAATTCCGCATAGAATTCCGACCACTGAATTATAAAGATAATTCGGATTTTACCTGCTGAAATCTTTAGAATTCTGCGCGCCGTTAAAAAAATTATTTTATAAGGAGTTTTGCAATGGACATTTCATTGATATTGCAATTGATCGTACTCTTCGGTGCGATATTTTTGGGTGTTAGACTAGGTGGTATGGCTATAGGCTATGCAGGCGGTCTTGGCGTCGTCATTCTTACGTTGGGGCTTGGTCTAAAAGCAGGCAGTATACCATGGGACGTCATTTTAATCATTATGTCTGTTATCGCCGCTATTACGGCTATGCAAGTAGCAGGAGGACTCGATTATTTGGTACAAATAGCCGAAGGAATACTAAGAAAACACCCAAAATATATAAATTTCTTAGCTCCGATAGTTACATATTTGCTTACGGTATTTGCAGGGACGGGACATACGGCGTTTTCTATGATACCTGTCATTGCAGAGGTAGCAAAGACTCAAAATATTAAGCCTAGTGCACCTCTTAGTATAGCCGTCGTCGCTAGCCAGATAGCCATTACTGCTAGCCCCGTTTCAGCGGCGGTTGTATTTATGGCAGGCGAGCATGCTTTAGGCGGATTAGGCATTAGCTATCCATTATTGCTTGCTATTTGGATACCTACGACCTTTATCGGTTGTATGCTTACGGCTCTTGTTATAAATTTATTTTATAATCTCGATCTAAGTAGCGACCCAGAATATCAAAGAAGGCTTAAAGAGGGCTTGATAAAAGAGGTTAAAACGGAAGAAAATAAAGAACTTCCTGCAGGAGCCAAAAGATCGGTATTGATATTTTTGATCGGTGTTATCGCCGTCGTTTTATACGCTACGGCTATTAGCAAAAATGTAGGCTGGATAAAACCAAGTTACGTGACAGGCTACGAAAAAATCTATGAAAGCAAAGATCCTGATAAATTTAACGAACTAGTCGCAAAAAATATAAAAGTCAAAACCGACTCAACTACCAATGTAAAATACGTAGAAAATACCGATAAACCTACTAAAGTATTAGTGCTAACTAGAGATAACGCCATTATGAGTTTCATGTTAGTCATCGCTACTATAATAACGGTAAGTTGTGGTGTCAAAGTCGATAAGCTATTTAATACCGCCACGTTTAAAAGTGGTATGACGGCGTGCGTATGCGTACTCGGCGTAGCGTGGCTAGGTGATACTTTTGTAGTAAATCATACCGATGCTATCAAAAATTTTGCTGGTGATTTTGTCAAAGACTATCCATTTATGCTAGCTATAGCGTTATTTTTTGCGAGTATGCTTCTTTACTCTCAAGCCGCTACTGCAAAAGCGCTTATACCTACGGTTATTGCTGCACTTGGACTAACTGCTACAAATAACGGAGACGCATATATCTTAGTCGCATCGTTCGCTGCAGTTTCCGCACTATTCGTGCTTCCTACGTATCCGACCTTACTTGGAGCTGTTCAGATGGATGATACCGGAACTACTAGGATAGGTAAATATATATTCAACCACTCTTTTTTCCTACCAGGTGTTTTAGCTATAGCGTTTTCAGTAGCGCTCGGCTTTCTAATAGCACCGATCTTATTGTAAAATTTAGCCGAGACTCGCTCTCGGCTTTATTAATTCGCTTAAGACTTAAACACTAATATTGAAATTTACCTAAAAGCAATGACGCAAATATCCCATCCAGAGTATCTACTTAAACTTAAATTTTGTTGATAAGTAAAGTCTCGCATAGACCAAATTTTATCCCTCTTGTCACTCCAATATGGCTAAGGTCAAAATATCTACTTATAAATTTAAATGAAATCTCACAGATAAAATTTATGTAAAAAATTTAATTCTGATAAAATTTTACTATTACAAAACTTATCGCATTTCGTATATAAATTTTAGATCCTTTATAATATAAGTATCTGAATAGTAAATTTAAATTTCAGCCAAAAAGCATATAATGTAAGAAATTTAAAAACAAGGATAAAATATGAAAAACCTAATCATCATCGCTCATCCCGATATGGCAAGCTCGCATGCAAACAAGGCGTGGCGCGAGGTAGCCAAAAAGCAAGCGGATAAATTTGATATTCACGAAATTTACGCCGCTTATCCGAACGGCAAAATAAACGTAGCGCGCGAGCAGGGGTTACTTTTAAGCCACGATAAAATTATCATTCAGTTTCCACTTTATTGGTACAGCTATCCGCCGCTTTTAAAGCGATGGTTCGACGATGTATTTGCCTACGGCTGGGCTTACGGCAGCACCGGCGACAAGCTAAAAGGTAAAGAATTCGCCCTAGCGATCACTATCGGCGACGAGCGAAACAACTATAAAAAAGACGGCACGATCGGATTTGACATAGAAGAAGTTATCACGCCTTTTAAATGCGCGATGAATTTTACAGGCGCCAAGCTGCTGCCGTGCCACTTTGGCTATGGATTTTCATTTCATCCAGATAGCGAATATATCGCAAAAAGTGCAGAAAAATACGAAAAATTTTTAGCAAAATTTTAAAATTTACAAAGGCAAAATCGCTTTTTTAGTCGTGAAATTTTATTTTAAAAGTGACAGATGAAAATAGTCTCGTTTCATCCGTACTGCTCGGTGAGTTTTCTACATCGCTATTTTTGCGTCACACACGCGATCCCGTGAGCACAATCCCTGTCCTTTTGATCGTAAAATTTTACTCCCTTCTCCTCTCCCCCTAAATGGGCAAAGTTTACGTTAAAAATTTATACGAAATTTTTCTGTATGAAGTATGCTTTAGTACAACCATATAAAAATCGATGAGCATAAAATTTTACCTAAAAATTTGCATCAGCTCGCAATAACACTCGTCTTAAATTTCCACAAAGCGCTAAAAATCTATGCATGCCCACCCGACTCAAACCCTCTACTAAATTCATAAAACGCTGCGAACTACGCGTTTACCGCTACTGAGCTGTATATGCTGTCATGAGCCCGTCAAGTTCATCCTCATCAATGCTAAACAGCATTAATCATATTGCTAGAAAGCGTGTCAGCTGGCAGGTATAAAAGAGAACTACTGCGAAAGTGGTGCAAAATACGATACCTCCGCGCCTAGCTGCTTAGTGCTTGCTACTCCGCGCGTGCAAACCCAAGATCCAAAAAGAGATTTAAAGTAAAGTAGTGCCTGCCACCCTGCGCGCGTGTAAATAGTTCAAAGCTGTCAAAAGTTTGCGCTCACTTCGCCACTGAGCGCAATTTGCCTATTGCGCGGCTATTAATGCTTTCAGATTTTAACTTGTTCACTTTTACTTTCCGTCTTTTAAATGCCTGCATGCAGCTAGCTGCAAAGACGTATTTGCTGGATATGCCTTGTAGCTCGCCCTCATGACCTCTAGATAAAAATCCGTCGTAATTTATGCGGATATTTGACAGCAGGATCGTTTGGATGTGATCTTTCATACGAAGTCTAAAAGCGCTACGCCGATACTGATGCGCACCATTTTTGCTCTACACGCGCTGCCCTGCACACGCTGCCATCGCAATTTTCTCTGATACGACACTTAAAGACAACCTATCGCCAAAACTACCGAAAAGCTTTTAGCCTTGTTTTTTCTGATTTAGAATTTAGTCTCAATCAGTTCTTTGCTAATAAACCGACAGAACTTCCATGCTTTGATATAATCCATCCACACGGAATTTAGCTAAATTTATTTGGATTCTTAAAAACGTGCCAACTTTTCTATCGCGTCTTATTTCGAATAGCAGCAAAATTCTATCGCCACACTGTAAAGAGTTAAATTCTATCGAGCGGATTTATTAAAAAATTTTAAGAGCAGCGGAAATAGTAATAGATGGTTAATGCTTTTCCAAATGGATACCGCTGCCATTAAATTTTAACCAAAAGACACCCTTAAATTTGTACTCTTTAAATTAACCAGCAAAAGCTTAAATTTCAAGGTTTCCAGCAAAAGCAAACCCCGCAATACTTCATTAAACGGCGCAAAAGCCGCTTTTAATTTCACTCTGCGACGCGATTTACCCAGATCAAAAACTCATCGCTCGGGTTCTCGTCGTCCAAGTGCGCGGGCGTGACGAGCTCAAGCGCGGTTTGCGGGATCGTCGTTTTAAACGCGTCCTTGAGCCACTGCTGAAATTTTACGTTTGAATGCACGATAAAGTCGTCGCTGTTTGGCGGCGCGCTAAAATCCTCATCCCAGCAGATTTCATCGTATCCGATCGCGAGCAATCGCAAAAAATCTAGCCCGCTATGAGCCAAAACGCAGGTCATGGTCGAACTCGAGCCGGAGCCCATGTGCGGGGTCTAGTCTCGCCCGCATCGTCCAGCCACAGCGCACACATCGAGCCCTCCGAGCCGCTGCCTGCGAACACGCAAAGCCGCTGCTTGATTTCCGCGGCAAGCTCTCGATCCTCGCCGTAAAACCAATACCTTAGCTCCTTGTCGCGATTTTTCGGCTCATCCGTGAAAAATACGATGTCCGTGCCGCCCTCGCGCTCATCGTCGCTCCAGCTCTGCTGCAGCCGATCTTGCGGGTAGAGATAGCCGCGTCTGCGCCCGCCCGCGTCGTCATAAAAGCCGTTTGCCTCGATCCACGCATAAAGCGCCTCAAGCTCGCTTGGCACGCGCATACCCTGCGGTAATGCCTCGCGCAGCTGCGCTAGTAATAAATTTTCCACGATCGCTCCTTTTGCTAAATTTGTCCTTCAAATTTTACTCCGTTTTGGCTAAATTTACGGATATTTTATCTGATATTTGCGGCATTTTACACGCCCCGTCGCTGCAAGCGCAAATCGGGCTTTTAAAATTTAGCTGATTTTCGTTGCGATACGTACGCGGCGTGAGCGCATATTTGAAAAAGAGTATAAAAATGCGTAAAATTTTACGACTTAAATTTTACTATTTTGATATATTTTTGTTTTTTGCAGAAATCTATGGTTTCAAATTTAGCTCGCCGCAAAGAGTGAAATTTTAGCGATACCTATAAATTTAAAATTTCCCGCGCCTTTTGTTTGCACGCCTCAAATTTTTGTTCAAACTCCGCGCGTCTTTGCAGCTCGTTTTTCGCCCCCATTTTGGTGTATCCCGAACCTCGCCCCAGAAAATATACATAGCCGGTATCTTTAAACTCCACCGCAAGCGGCATTTGCGCGCCCTCTACCCCCTCGCAAATAAGCTGCGCAAGCGCGTACTCCTCCAGCGCAAAGGCGTGCGGATACAGACTTATCTTTTTTAGATTTTTAAGAGCGGCGAGCGGCAAAAGCGCCGGATATGGGGCCTTGCACTTCACCCAGGTTAGTTTTAGCACTTCAAGGCCCGTTATGCCTTTGAGAAACTCGAAATCTGCAATCGGCTGATCCCAATCCAGCGTGCCGCTAATGCACAGATATCGCAGCGAGGCTATGCCGCTAAGTCCCGAAAAATCGATCACTCTGCGTAAATTTTCAAAATGCGTCGATCTTAAGCTTCTCAGCTCGCGCAGAGGCGAAAGATCGCAAAATCCCGAGACGTATTCCAAAACGAGCTCCTGCAAAAGCGGCAGCTCGGCAAGAAAGTCGGTATTTTTTACTTGAACTCTCGTAATGCGCAGACGCTTAAGCTGCCTAAGTCTCCGTAGCGCGGCGATCTGCTCCTTGCTAGGCAAGTGCAGGGTAAGCTCCTGCAGATCACCGCACTCAAAAATCTG
>NZ_CALJPG010000033.1 GCF_937980635.1 uncultured Campylobacter sp. | reverse complement strand
GAAGGGGAGCGACCTCGCAATTCAAGCCCCCTTCCCGCCCCAAGAGAAATAAAAATCACGGTATAAATTCTGCAAGCCGTGGATTTAATGATAAAATTTTATGTATATCTTGATGTCTGCATGTTTTATGCGTGATGTTCTTGTAAGGGGGCGGCGCTCAGAGTTGCGAGGTGCGCCCGCCCCCTTACCAACCCCCACCCGCGCGACGCTAGCGGTGCGGACTGCGTCCGCGTTAAATTTGAATTGCGACTGCGCCGCATAAATTCCACCAATAATAAAATTCTTTCGTGCTTAAAATTTTAAAATTCCAAGCGCAAAAGAATTTTGAAATTCCAAATACGATAAAATTTAAGCGATGGCGGAATTTTAGAATTCCTATTGGCGGCGAAATTTCAGAATTCTGATCGGCAACAGAATTTCAAAATTCCGTAAATTTGAGCGAAATTCTGAAATTCCGCAAATTTAAAACGATTAAGCAAGGAGGCCTCATTGAACCCGATTACCGAAAAGCGCAGCGTTTCGGGCTATTACTACGCCGAGGATCGCGAGTATGTGTACTTTGTGACGGACGCGCCGCGCGAGCAAAACTACCGCTTTATTTTCGACGCGGGCGCGATCTATTTGCAAGAGGGTGCCGCCGAGGTGCGGCTTAGCAGCGAGGAGGAGTTTTTCGCAGTCGTAAAAAAGATCCTAGCACAGTACCGCGATAAAATTTTAGAGCACTCCGCGGAGCTTGAGAATTACGAAAAAATCTACACGCGCCGCGGCGATTTTTCAAAATTTATGAAAAAGCACTCTATCCTAAAATATGAAATCCGCAAATTTCAAAACAAAATTTCGCATTTTTACGAGGCGCTGCTCATCTGCGCAAACGAGCAACCGGCGCTTAAAAAGCGGCTGAAAAACTATGCCTACGAAGCGGGCGTTTTCAAGGGCGTGATGAGCGAATACGCTGTCAGGATCGAGGATATCTATCAGTTCATCCAGGGCCTCAAAAACGACAAAATTAGCCGCAACATCTACATTCTCACGATCATCTCGTCGCTACTTTTGCCGCTAAATTTCATCACAAGCTTTTTCGGGATGAACACGACGGGGCTGTTTTTAAGCGACTCGCAACATGGCACGCTCATCGTGACGCTTGCGATGTGCGTGATTTTTGCGGCGATGGTAGGCTTTTTTATATTTTACGTCAAAAAGAGAAACTAAAGCGGAAAGGTTAAATTTTGAATAAAAACGAGCTAAAAAATATCCTAGGCGGATACCTCTTAAAAATTTTAACGCGCCGAGGACGGACAGATCAGCCGCCAGATCGACCGCTGCAAAATTTGCGATAGCCAAAATCTACAAGCGGCGTCGAAACGGGCGCGACAAAGCCTGCGGTGAAAAAACTAATAGGCAGCAGCGCGCCTGCTTCGTAAAACTCCGGCGGGCTGATTGCCGAGGAGCCGCTTAGTGCAGCATTTAAGCCGCTGCGTAAAAAGATAAAAATTCTATCTTTTCCGCAGATGATTTGCGCCGCATCTACAAGCAAATAAAGCTCGCAGGCTCTTGGCGGTCGGCAGCGCCTATCTTCCATCTCACCCTGCCGCCGCTTTGTAAATTTAAAATTTCGCGCCGCGGACAATTTAGAATTTTTGCCGCAAATGATTTGAAATTTCGCGCTTCAAACGATCCGTAAATTCTATGCCGGACTGCTTATAGGGCGATTAAAATTCTATACCTAGCACTCCCAGCGGTGCTTTTTCATACAGGCGCTCGCCTCTAAATTCCACGCCTTCGGCCTCTAGCAGTTCGCGCTGAGCCGCAAAGCTCGCCGCCAAGGCGCCCGCGTGGTTTACGACGCGGTGGCACGGGTAGTCGCCGTAGAGCTCTGCTTGCGAGAGCACGCGCCCCACGAGCCGCGAGCAAGCGGACAGCCCGATCAGGCGCGCGATCTGTCCGTAGCTAGCGACCCTGCCCGCGGGGATCTCCTCCACAAGGGTAAAATTTCATAGATCAAATTTTGCGTCAAAACCATGGCGCGATTATACTCTTTCGCATTTAAATTTAGACCTAAATGTAGCTGCTTTGCAGCGCTAAATTCGATATAATTTCTAAAATTTAGCGCTTTAAAAGGAGTAAGCTGTGGACGAAAAATTTCAATCAGACACGAAAGAGCTGGACAAGAAATTTGCCGCTATCCCTGAAAATTTAAAGAAGCGATACGATAGGCATAGATTTATCAGACGCGTGATTATGGCGTATTGGTCATCGGCGTTTGCTACTTTTTATTTTTCGATGATATTGGGAACATATTTAGAGTCATTTTTTACAAATATCGGCATAAAATTATCATCTGAAATTTTTATATATATTCGTAATGTCGCGATAATAGTTTTGCCTATATGTGCGACGATCTGTTTTTTGAAATACACTAAGACTAAGCGATACAGCAACTTTTTTATTAAGGATCAAGGAGGTAGTTTGTTGGTCTTTACGATCGAAAATTTTGCCAGCATAGTTTTGCTTTTGTATCCGATTTTGCTTTTTCTCGGACCATTTTTTGTCAAGGATGTCGGCGATGGGTACGGTGTTTACGCATTTTTATACGGTCTTATCGCAGCTCCAATCTGCTTGTTAATCTTTACGATATGCTATTTTTTCAATAAAAGCTCATATACGCCCGCCTCCGGGACCTCGGATCTACGCAGGGAGTCCGTCCTAGCGGCTCAAAGCGCAAAATCCGTAAAGGAAAGACTAGACGAACTAAATGAGCTTGACGCAAAATTTAAAAATATACCGCACAATCTAAAAAATCGCTACGACACGCATAGACTTATTAGACGTGCTAGCATGACGTTTGTGGGCTTTGTGGTTCTAGTTTCGTGGTTTGCAAGCTTTGTGAATAACATTCTGGGTGGGCTTTTTTCTCTTGCTGCGGTACTGATTTTGCCATATATTTTTACGCAAATTTATCTAAAGAGCTATCCGACGAAAAAATACAGCAAACTTTTCATAAAAAACCAGCGCCTTTCTTTGGCGATTTTTACGATTGAAAATTTAGCTAGCGTAGCTTTGATCCTCTATCCACTTACGCTCATAATAGCGGCGCTGATCGCTAAAAATAATGAGAGGATAATAAGCTTGCTTTTGAGCGGCTCAAATGTATTATCGCCTTGTTTTCTCGTTTTTGTAGCGTGTTATCTGTTTAATCGAAGCACCTATATTCCAAAGGACGAAGCGTAAATTTCACTAAATTTAACCTCGTGTCGGCGCCATGAATTTCATTAAATTCAGCCGCATTTTTAAATTTTACGACGCGGCGCCTCGCCTAATTTCAAAATTTGGTAGTTTTAAAATTTTACCTTGCCGAGGCCTTCGGGCGAGCGAAATTTAAACCGAATATTCAGTCTCTCTTTATATGTAAAGGAATATAATTTCAAAACAGATATCAACTTTGATTTAAAGGAGAAAAGATGCAAAATCAAAGACGAAACCTACTAAAGGTAGCCGCTTTGGCGGCGGGCGCTGCGATGCTCAGCACGAGCGAACTAGCTGCGAGCGAAAAGGCGTTTAAGCTCTCTAAGCGCGATCATAGCAAGCAAAGAGCGCTACTGCTCTCAAGCTCTGGCTACAAAGACACGAAGTATCTATCGCACGCGGTGTCGTGGATCGGTAAATTTGCGCAGGAGAACAACCTCGCGGGCAAAAAGATCGTTTTTATCCCTTATGCGAGTCTGCGCAGGAGCTACGACGAATATGAAAAGCGCGTCAAAGAGGCGCTTGCGAGCTTAAACTTAAACATCGTCGGCGTCCACCACGCTAAAAACGCCGCGAAGGAAGTCGCGAGCGCGGATTGCATATTCGTAGGCGGCGGCAACACCTTCAAGCTCGTACACGATATGTACGAAAACGAGCTCATCGCTCTGATTAGCAAAATGGTCGAGGACGGCACGCCGTATATCGGCTGGAGCGCGGGCTCGAACGTCGCGGGCGCTACGATGATGACGACGAACGATATGCCGATCATCGAGCCTGAGTCGTTTAATACCTTTAATATTTTCCCGTACCAGATCAATCCGCACTTCATCTCGGGCAAGCCTGCGGGGCACAACGGCGAGAGCAGAGAGGAGAGGCTGGAGGAATTTTTGATCGCTAATCAAAAATCGACCGTTTATGCGATGCCGGAGGGTACGGCGTTTTGGCTTGAAGGCGATAAGGCGACCGTGCTTGGACCTGCTGCGGTGCTAAAGATGAATTATAAACAAAAGGTTAAGTTGATCGAGCCGGGCAGCTCGTTTAAGTATTGATTGCACCTACTCAAATTTAACTGAGAGGTGCGCCAGGCGGCACCGCTCGTTTGAATGCGCGAATCGCTTAAATTTTAATTGCGGCGCTCGGCTAAATACGGGCGCCGCTTTTAAATTTACGCGGCAAAGCGCGCTTTGCTTATGCGGACGCGCGATCAAAATATAAGCATCGATTTTAAAGCGGCGCACGATCGCCGAAACCATAAAGAGTAAAATTTAAAACGCAGATAAAATGCCCCGCGTCCGCCTTCTTATGCCGCTCGGCGATTTTATTCCGTACATCGCGGACATCCTTGCCGACTGCGGCGGGACGGTATATTTGTAAAAAAGAAGCGGCAGCGCTTATGGCGCCGCCAAAACCGGTTCGAATGGCCTTCGAAACTTAACCGATCTAAGGCAAAGCTTAAATTTTTTTATCTCGCTGGAATCGCCGCAAGAGCCCTAATCGCCCGTAAGGATATTTTACGACGATATGCATCAAAGCATCATCGAAGGCACGGACGAGCCTGCCGGGCGCTGCATAAATTCGTAGCGCAGCGTGAAATTTCCATCCGATTTGCAGAGCTTGGTTTGAGCTTAAATTTAAAAATCCGCGTTGTCGCCGTAAGCTGAAATTTTGCGCGATTGTTTTAAAATACGTTTAAAATTTTAAGGAGAGCTCATGGCATTTTCAGATTTTTTCAAAAAAGGCGGCAAAAATAGCGCAAACGCCGCAAAGATCGGTAAGACCGCGCAAGAGCGCAAGGATATAAGTATCGAAATTTTAAAATCGCAGGGCGTGCCGTATATAGATCATCTGCCGCTACGGTACGAGACGGACGAGGTCACCCCGCGCGAAAAGGACGAGGTTATCGCCCGCGCGATCTGCTCGTACGCGGCGATAATGTGCGCCTGCTCGATCAGAGACGAGGGCAAGCTCGCGGATGAGGATAAACAGGGCGCGCAGGGCTTTCTTACGAACCGCTACGGCTGCATAGACAAGCTCACGCGCATGGAGCGCCGCGTCACGCAGGGCGAGGCAAGCCGCGACGAGGCCGTAAATATGGGCTGGAAATACGAGTCGCTGTGGGCGCTAATGTGGGCGATGGGGCTAGTGGAAGAGCTTAGCTTTCCGAGCGAGATCTGCGACTGCGCCTTTGTGATGGACACCTTTAGCGGCGGCGATTTTTCGGCGCGCGTAAAGCTGCGCGATACGGATGAAATTTTACAGGCGCTCGATCTCATCTACCGCTACCACTGGGCGTGCGTCAATGCCCGCGTGCACGGCTCAGACTGCGCAGGGCTCGACGAAGAGGTCGTGATGGAGAGACGCGGCGGGCTGGAGTGGCTGTGCTGCAAAGGGGCGGAGAATGATAATCTGACGGATGAATATAATGCGTGGGATTATCCTGATCTGAATACCTAGCGGCTCCTTCTTTTTCCTTTATACATCGTTAGAAATTTCGCCGAATTTCAGTCACGTATTATAATATGCGTTCCTTCATTTGGCTCTTTTCCGCCTCGTCTAAAGAAAAAATACTGCACCTTATCTTTGCGCGCGTTGTCTCGCTTTACTATACGTCGTTGCGTCTAAAATTTGCTCAGTCACGTATTGCACATGCGCTCCCATCGCAAATTTCATCCGCGCCTCGTCTGGCCTTGCGATACTGCCGCTTGCATTCTTTCGCTCAAATTTAAATTCGCCGAGATTTCGTGAAAAATGCTTTTGCCTTATTTCCGTAGAGCAGTATTTCCTAGCATCGCCATATTTAGTGCTTTAAAATTTTACTCGGTCACTACTCATATACGGTATCACCATCGTAAAATTTTAAGTCGCTCGGTCTGGCCTCGTGATACTGCTACCTGTGTTTTGCGCCAAAATTTAACCTCGATCGCGCGCTGTTTTTTCAAATCATAATATGCATGAGTAGATAAAAAGTACGCCGAATATGAGATAAATTTATAAATTGATTGGAGATAGAATTTTAAAATTATATTGCGAACTGCGCAAAGAGGATCATGGGAGCAGATCCACCAAAATTTCAGACGGGGCCTGCTAAATTTCAGAGCGCCGTGGAATTTCAAAATTTAAAGTTGCGGGCGAGCAAGGTACCCATCCGCGCATTTTAAGCCTGCGAAAGCAAACGCCTGCTAAATCTGAAAACAAGCGAGCTCGGGTGTTAGCTCAGCTTATATGAGCGGTGCGTAGATCGCTGCGCTAAGATGAAATTTTACGGCGCAAAACGGTAGCACAATTAAAGCCCCCGAGCATACCACTACTCGCATAAAGCACTGATGGTCGCGTCCGATATAGGTCTATGATAGTTGCGCTCCGCCTTAAGGCTGCGTCGAAGGTAAAATTTCGCCCCATTTGCGCGATCCTGCTTGCGGCGATTTTGTCCGTGAATGTAAATCAAAGCGATAACGCTGCATGTGTGCTTTCTCTACGAAAGAATAGATCTCTAGTAAAACGATAGGCGCGGCATCATGAGCGCGTTTTAAGTTATGTTTTGAATTTTTAAATTTAATTGAAATTTTTTGATCTAAATTTGCGACCGGCAGGAGTTAAACTTATGGGTTGAAATTTTATTTGAAGCTAGAATGTGAGTTTAAATTTCGACTCGTAAAGCGGGTTAAATTTAAGCGCCGTCTTAAAATTTAAAGAAGCGCCGGGGGTTGGCGATAAAGCTATCGCCGCACCCCTAACGCTCGTTAAGCTTAGCCGTTGCGCTTTTTGATGATCTCTTCGCCGACATTCTTAGGAACCTCGTCGTAGTGATCAAATTCCATCGAATAGGTCGCGCGACCCTGCGTCTGAGAGCGTAGATCGGTCGAGTAACCAAACATCTCCGAAAGTGGGCAAAATGCGTCGATGATCTTATTGCCGCCGCGTTCGCTCATATTATTGACCTGTCCGCGGCGCTTGTTTAGATCGCCGATGACGTCGCCCATATACTCCTCAGGGGTTTCTACCTCGACCTTCATCATAGGCTCCAAGATCACGGCACCCGCTTTTCTAGCGCCCTCTTTAAAGCCCATAGAAGCGGCAAGTTTGAATGCCATTTCAGAGCTGTCGACTTCGTGGTAGCTTCCGTCATAGACAGTTACGCGCACGTCCTCAACCGGGTAGCCCGCCAAAACGCCGTTTTGCATCGCCTCTTGGCAGCCCTTATCGACTGCAGGTATGTATTCTTTTGGAATCGCGCCGCCTTTGATATCGTTTACGAACTCATATCCGGTGCCAGGCTCCAAAGGCTCTAGGCGCAAAAATACGTGACCGTATTGACCGCGACCGCCCGACTGCTTAGCGTATTTGTACTCCTGCTCGACCGTTTTGCGGATAGTCTCGCGATATGCGACCTGCGGCTGTCCGACCTCGGCCTCGACTTTAAATTCTCTAAGCATTCTATCTACGATGATCTCAAGGTGCAGCTCGCCCATTCCCGAAATGATCGTCTGTCCGCTCTCCTCGTCGGTCGCGACCCTAAAGCTCGGATCTTCTTGCGCCAATTTTTGAAGCGCGATACCCATT
>NZ_CALJPG010000032.1 GCF_937980635.1 uncultured Campylobacter sp. | reverse complement strand
AAGGCGCTAAACGGCTTTGAGGGAGACCGAATGCCAAGCGAAAAGCAGCGCGGTATCACGATCGATCTTAGCTTTTCGCATCTGCGCTCGGGGGATACCAACGTCGCCTTCATCGACGTTCCTGGACATGAAAATCTAGTAAAGACGATGATTAGCGGCGCGTATGCCTTTGACGCCGCGATGCTAGTAGTCGCCGCGGACGACGGGCTAATGCCGCAAAGCCGCGAGCATATTCAAATTTTATCGCTGCTCGGGGTAAAAAGCGTGATCTTATGTATCAGCAAGTGCGATCTTGCGGACGACGCGCGCAGATCCGAGGTTGCGACGCAGTGCAAGGAATACATCTCCAAATTCAAGGATCTGCAAATTTTAAACACCTTTTTTATCAGCATAAAAGACCCTACAAGCATCGCCGAGCTGAAAAACTATCTTTTCAATATCAAGCCTGCGCAGCGTCAAGGAGGCGGCGTGGTGCACTACTACATCGACCGCGTCTTTTCGCTCAAAGGGCTCGGCACCATCGTAACGGGCAGCCTCATTAACGGCGCGATTTCAAAGGGCGAGAAGCTTTATAACTGCGATCTGGGTAAAATTTTTAACGTCAAAAGCGTGCAGATACACGACGAGGATACGCCGCTTGCGCAGGCTCCAAACCGCGTCGCGCTGAGCTTAGATGCCAAAACGAGCGAGCTGCAAAAGGGGCAAATCCTAAGCAAAAAGGGTTTTTTCCGCGGCTTTAATGAAGCCGACTGCACCTTTAGCGGCGAAATTTCACACAACCAAGACGTGCTGTTTTGCGTCGGAAGCAAGCAAAGCGCGGCAAAAGCGCTCATTTTAAAAGAACTTCCTAGCGGCGAGAAGCTCGTAAGCTTTAAATTTGATAAAACGATGTTTTTGAAATTCGATGAGCCCTTCGTCTGCCTAGCAAACTCGCGAGTAATCGGCGGCGGGCGCGTGTTAAACGCCGTAGTCGAGCCGCTAAAAAAGCAGAGCAAAGCCGTGCTTCTCACCGCGCTTTTGAAGCGAAATTTCACCGAAGCGTTTAAAATTTTAAGCCTCTTTCACAAGCATGGATTCGGGCTATTTTCGGCGTATCAGCGCTTCGGAATGGAGTACGACGAAGCGGCAAAGATCGCGCGCGGCATAGAAGGGACGTATTTTGACGAAGCAAATTTATGCGTTTACGATCTAAGCGCGATCGAAGACGTAAAAAGCCTCATAAAATTTATCGTCTCAAAAAACGACTACGCGATCTTTTCGCCCGCTTCGATCGCCCTAAAGCTCTCGTGGGCCAGCGAAGATCTTGCTGCGCGCGCGCTTAGCGAGCTTGAGCGAGGCGGCATCGTCTCCAAAAAGGGCGGAGTTTACGTAAAATCGGGAGTGGATTTTGACGCGCTTAAGCAGAGCCTGGAGAGTAAAATTTTTGATCTCATCAAAAAGGGCGGCATCGCGCCGCTTGCACCGTATAACATTTACGACGAGCTGGAGATTGATCGCGAAAGCGGCGATGACGCGCTAAAAAAGCTAACCTATGCCAAAAAGGTCGTCCGTCTCGCACACAATCTCTTCGTCGAGGCCGAAAATTTGGCCCTGGCGATCAAGCGCCTCTACGCGATCATCGAAAAAGAGGGCTTCGTAAATGTCACGAACGCCAAAGAGGAGCTGGGACTTAGCAGAAAATTCGTCATCTGCTACCTCGAATACCTCGACAAGATGGGAAATATCGTGACGATCGACAATAAACGCTATTTGAAAAAGTAAAAATTTAAAATTTTGCACTACAATGCGCGGAATTTTTTGCAAAGGAAAAAAATGAAAAAAGCTATTTTAACTTCAGTTGCGCTCGCAGCGAGCCTAAACGCGGCTTTAAGCGACAGCGAAATTCTATCCATCTACGGCGGCGCGCCACAAGGCATCGAAATAAAGGTCGCCGAGCGCATCCCGCTTAGCGAGCCAAAGGGTGTTGAAGCGGTAGTTTTAAAGATTTCTCAAGGCAATATGTCGCAAGAGGAGATCATTTTCACCCAAGGCGATCTGATCTTTACCGATATCATCGATCCTAAAAAACGCGTAGTCTATAAGGAGCAGATCAAACAAGACCGCATCGCAGGACAGCTAAGTAAGGTCTTCAAAGCAGAGAGTAAAGACAATATTATCAGGCTAGGAAACGATCCTAAAAAGCCTACGATTTTGATGCTAACAGACGCTTTGTGCCCATTCTGCCGCAAAGAGATGGCAAGGATCGAAGAAACACTAAAAAATAACAATGTCGATATCGTCATGACCTCCGTTCACGGCGATGACGGCCACGCAAAATCCGCGCTCATCTACAAAGAGATCAAAAATGCTAAAACTGACGAGCAAAAGATAGCTGTTTTTAAAAAATATTACGCTGAAGATAACAAAGCAGGCGCCAAAGACGTAAGCGCTGCTGAGCTAAACGCCGCAAAAGCCCTAGCTACTAAATACTTCAGCGCGGGAGTAAACTCGGTGCCTTACATCATCGAACTAGACAAGCTAAAATAATCTTTCTTAAATTTTGCGGAGCGATCCGCAAAATTTCGCTTCTTTTACCCAGTTTCGGTAGCTTCCAATCAATCTAAATTTTGCCTCGAAAATTTGAATGCTCCCTTGGAATTCTTAAAATTCCGCTACTTTTAAAAAATTCTGTAGTTGCGCCGCGCATAGAATTTTAAAATCCCTTACAGATAAAACGCGATCCGCAAAGTCATAAACGGGCAAAATTTAGAATTTTAAAAAATCCTCAGCATCCGCGCAAAATTCCGCGGCAGCGATTCTATCTCATCGCTTCGCATCCAAAACGGCGCAAAAATGGTCTTACCTGGAATTTCAAAGTAGAAATTATGCGAGTAAAAATCTTACGACCAAAATTTTAAAATTTCGCGGCAAAGCCCCGTTAAAATTTAGCCGCAAATTTCATAAAATTTTTGTGTTGCGGCAAAGAGGAATCTATAATCGTGCTTCAAGCTGCCTATCTTGGGCTGCGTCCGATTAAAATCAAAACTCCACGTCAAAAGCGGCTCTTGCCAGGCTATTTTTGCTCTCGCTTAGCTCGTACGATGCGCTGAGTCCGACGCTTTGAAGGATCTTATATTTCAGTCCGATTGCGCCGTTAAATACGCCGCTAGAATAATCAAGCCCCTCGACGTCGTACCTGTCCGAATACTTTCTGCTTGCATGATACGAATCGCCGCTAAATCGATACTCGTACTCAGCATTTGCGAATATCTGCAGATCGCCGAAAGCCTTGATCGCGTAAATTCCCGCTGTGCCGTTCGGCGCGGTTTTTGAAGCGGAGCTAAATTTAAGCCTAGAGATCGCATCCTCGTTCACTCTAATTACTCCAAGCCCCAAATATGGCTTAATATAACCGTTTTCAAATAAAAATTTATACCCTGCTCTCGTGCTGAAATCCCAAATTTGCGATTTGTATTTCGCGCCATGGATAGCGCCGAATCCGTTGTTGGTTTCAAATTTATGATCGTTTGTCGAATATGTTAAATTTACCGCCAGATCCACGTTTTCGTTAAAATCGTATCTGCCCGCCAGACCGAGCTCGTAGGATTTGATGTTTTCTTTGACACCGTCGAATTTACCCTCGTACCAAGCGTCCGATTTTTGATACCCAAAGATCACGCCCAGCGTAAGATCATCCACTCTTTTGGAGGCTCCGAGTAAAATTCCGTCGCTCTTGTGATCGTATTTGACGCCGCCCGAGCGGTCTTTGTAATCTCCGCCGTAGTTTCCGATCGCGCTTACGTTTACGTTAAACTCCTGCCCGTCGGTATCGGTTAAATTTTTATAAGCGGAATTCCTTGCTAGCTTGGTAAGATCCAGATCGACCTTCGAGCGCGGCATCTCGATGCCTATGCGGTTGCCGCCTCTTGCGACCTGCGAAAACAGGCTGCCGTTTTTAGGCGTGAAGTTATTGATCGCCAGCATCAGCGCTTCAAAATAGGTAGGCAGATCGTCGTATCCTCCAGGATAGCGGTTCGTATCGGAGGTGATGAATAGATTTGCCGCGTTGCGCTCGCGAGATAGCCTTATGATCTCGTCGTATTGATCTGGTCTTGCGTTGTATATGACGTGCAAAATTTTAGAGGAATTTGCGGGGTCTTTTTCAAATTCCGAGGTTCTGGCGCGATAGCGGTTGATATACTCGTCCGCGCTTACTTCTTGCAGCATCCAGACGTCCGCGTAAGGGGCTATGGCATCGCGTCCCCCCCAGCCGTTATTCGCTAAAACGAGCATCTCCGGATATTTGGATTTAATGTAATTATAAATGCTAGCCATATAAGCGATATTGGAAGGGTTATCCTCGGTATTGACCTCGTCGATGAAGTATCCCGCGATGTTTTCTCTGCCGTAGAAATTTACGAAATTATCAATATCGGCATAGACTAAATTTAAATTTCTAGTAGAATTTTTGGTATAGGTATAGCCTAAATTTGATATGCCCGCCGCGATATTTCGCTTCATCTGAACTGCGTCTTCTTCTCTTCTGACCAAATATTGCGTAGCTTGATTGCCCGGTATCGCCGCCTCGTAAGAGCCGAAAGCCACATAAGGAACCAGCGCGCCGCCTATATTGGTAATGCCGTTCCAAAACTCGGCATTTACGCCGCTATTGCCCGTCCAGCGAAACGCAGGCATCATAACGCGCTGATTATTAAGCCTGCCCGAATATGAGCCCTTTTTGGCAAAGCCCCTTGCATACTCAAGCTTAATACGAAATGAGTTTTCATACTCGTCGCTCGCGGAGCTATCGCTAGCCGCGTCGCGCCTACTTAATTTCGCGCCCAAGCTATCCGCAGCGCTCATTACATCGGAACGGGAAGTGTTGTTGGAAGGTGATTTTTGCGCGTTTGCATAGCTCCAGGAATTCTGCTCGCTCGCATAGCCGAACCCTGCTGCACCGACAAGCGCAAGAGATACGATTTTTTTCAAAGACTTTAGCATTCTGCACCGCCTCAAATAAAATTACCCAAATTCTTAAATTTCGACAAATTTGCGGACGCGCTTTTAAAATTAAAAGCTTTGTCGAAATTTAAGAATTTGGCCGCCTTAAGACGGCCAAATTTTAAAGTTTATTTTAATGCCGCTTTTGCCTTCTTCGCGACGGTTGCGAAAGCTTCGGGATCGTTCATAGCCATATTTGCTAAAATTTTTCTATCAAGCTCGATGCCCGCTTTTCTAAGTCCGTTTATAAATTTAGAATAGCTGATGTCGTTTAGCCTGCAAGCTGCATTGATGCGCACTATCCAAAGTCTGCGGAAATCGCGTTTTTTCGCGCGTCTGTCACGGAAGGCGTAAACGAGGCTTCTTTCTAGCTGCTCTTTGGCCTTTCTGAAATGTTTGCGTCTTGCGCTATAAAATCCGCGCGCAAGCTTTAGCACCTTGTTGTGACGGCGGCGTCTAACGATGCCCGTTTTTACTCTTGCCATATTAATCCTTTCTTAATCGGCGTCCCTTTTGGGATCTTGCCCTAAAATCCATGAATTTAGGGGAGTTTGAATGACTTTCGTCAAAAACTAACTTCGCACTATTTGCAAAGCATTTTTTTAACCGCAGATACGTTCGTAGAATCGACGTATTGGGCTTCGCGCAAATTCCTCTTGCGTTTTTGAGACATCTTCGTCAAAATGTGGCTGCGAAACGCCGAGCCTCTTTTGATCTTGTTTTTGCCCGCTTTAAAACGCTTGACGGCACCGCGCACGCTTTTCATCTTTGGCATGGTCGTCCTTTTTTTAAAGTGAATGGGAAGTATATAATAAAGTTTCTTTGAAAAATTTGAATTTAAGTAATTTTATAGCTTAAATTAACGCAAGATAAATTTAAAGTTAAATTTTGCCGCTCGATTAAGATTTGGTTTCGCTGGATACAAAAAATTTTATACAAATTTAAATGGCTAAATTTAGAGATAAACTTAGCCCGCATTAAATTTTAAAACTACGCTATTTAGTTTAAATTTACGCGCTGTACTGCGAGGAAAAACAGCGCGTAAATTTTAAAATTTTGTCGCACGCGGCGCAAAATACCGTTAAATTTACGCTACGCCTTTTTCGGCGTGATCAGCATATTTACGTAGCGACCCTCCAGCGCAGGCGCCTTATCGCGATCGGCAACTTCTGCGAAAAATTCGTCCCAAATTTTATTGAGCAAATTTACGCCGATTTCCGGGCTTGACATCTCGCGCCCTTTTAAAAATACGCGAAGTTTGACGTGTTTGCCGCTACCAAGGAATTCTTTCGCGTGTTTTACTTTGTAATTAATGTCGTTTTGGGCGATTTTGGCGGACAGCTTGATCTCTTTGACCTCGATGATTTTTTGCTTTTTTTTCGCCTCTTTGAGCTTTTTTTCCTGCTGATAGCGAAATTTACTGTAGTTCATGACCTTGCAAACGGGCGGCTTTGCATCGGGCGCTATCAAAACCAGATCCACACCCTCTCGCTCGGCGATTTGCAGCGCCTGCGCCTTTGAAATTATGCCGTAAACCTCGCCGTTGTCGCCTATGCACCTGACTTCGCTAGCCGGAATGTCCTCGTTTAGAAAAACCTCTTTGCCTCTGCTCAAAAATTCACCTCGTTTAATTTAGCTTTTACGAAATTTAAAAACTCATCCAGCCCTAAATTTCGCTGTTGGCGCGCCCTGCGATCGCGCAAGGCCACGCTGCGAGCCGAAACTTCATTATCGCCTAGGACGATGATGAGCGGCACCTTCTGCTTTTCAGCCGTTCTGATTCGTTTGTTTAACGTTTCGTTTTTATCTAAAATTTCGCCGTCTATGTCTGCTTCGCGTAGCAAATTTAAAATTTCTTTCGCATATTTTGCGTGCGCCTCACCGATCGGCACGATCGATACCTGCGTAGGACAGATCCAAAACGGAAGCTCGCCCGCGGTGTGCTCGAGCAAAATCCCTACGAAGCGCTCGAAGCTTCCCAAAATCGCGCGATGTAGCATCACGGGCTGCCTTTTTTCATTATTTTCGTCGATGTAGCCAAGCTCGAAGCGTGCAGGCAGGTTAAAATCGACCTGCACCGTGCCGCACTGCCATTTTCGACCGAGCGCGTCGGTGATTTTGATATCGATCTTAGGTCCGTAAAAAGCGCCGCCACCCTCGTCTAGGCCGTACTTTAAGCCCTTTTCGTCAAGCGCGTCTTTTAAGGCCTTCGTCGCGATCTCCCAAACCTCGTCGTCGCCGACCGCCTTTTGCGGTTTCGTCGAAATTTCAAGCTCGTATTCAAAACCGAAAGCCTTCATCAAAAGCTCGACGAAATCTAAAATTTCATAGACGTTTTCTTTGATCTGGCTCGGCATCACAAACAGATGCGCGTCGTCCTGCGTAAACTCGCGCACGCGGAAAAGTCCGTGCAAGACGCCGCTTTTTTCGTGGCGGTGCACGACGCCGTACTCGCAAAATTTAAGCGGCAGATCGCGATATGAGCGGATCTCACTTTGATAAACCTTGATATGACCCACGCAATTCATCGGCTTGATACCGTATTCTTGCTCCTCGATCGTCGTAAAATACATATTTTCTTTGTAGTTGCTGTAGTGCCCGCTGATCTTCCATGCGTCGGATTTTAAAATTTCAGGGCCGCGCACCGGCTCGTAGCCTCGCTTGCGAAGCTGCCTATAAAGGTGCTCCTCGAGCTTTATGCGCATCCTCGTGCCCGCAGGAAGCCAGATCGGAAGTCCCGCGCCGATCTGCTCGTCGAAGGTGAAAAATTTCATCTCGGCTCCGAGCTTTCGGTGATCGCGCTTCTTAGCTTCTTCTAGCATCGTAAGGTGCTTTTTAAGGCTATCTTTGTCGGCAAATACGACGCCGTAGATGCGCGTTAGCATCTCGCGCTTCTCGTCGCCGCCGAGATACGCTCCCGCGATGCGCGTAAGGGCGAAATTTTTCAAAAATTTCGTATTTTGCACGTGCGGACCGCGGCAGATATCCTCAAACTCGCCCTGCGCGTATAAGCTAACCGGGCCTTCGGGGATGCGCTTTAAAACCTCCTGCTTGAGATCGTCGTTTGCATATTTTTTTGCGACCGCCTCTTTGGTGGAGGCTATCTTTTTAATCTCTAAATTTGCCTCGGCAAGCGCGCGCATCTTTTTTTCGATCGCTTTTAAATCCTCTTCGCCGAGCTTCTCGCCGTTATCTTTGCTGACGCGGATGTCGTAGTAAAACCCATCCTCAATCGCCGGTCCTACGAAAAATTTAGCGCTCGGGTAGAGCTCGCGCACCGCCTGCGCCAAAAGATGCGCACAGGAGTGGCGGATCACCTTTAGCGCGTCCTCGGAGTTATCGAAATATATCGGCTGCGCCTCGCTTGCGCGCTCGCCGATGCTTTGAGTATCGTAAATTTCACCGTTAAGTTTATATGCGATAATATCGCTCATTGGCTTGTTTCCTCTTTTTACCGAATTGTCTTTCTTACACTGAAAGAACGAGAGCTAATTTTAGCTAATCAATCCTTAACGATAAATTTAAAAAATATTAAAATTAAAATTTTTGATTCTTTTCTCGCAATAAAAAATACACGGCGTTCGCGCAAAGAGCACAAATCACCATCACACTTGCGAGCAAAAACGGCTTATTCGCTCCCACCGCACCTACGATAAACGAAATAGCCCCGGCGATAGCAAACTGCGCAGTCCCCAGTACCGCCGAAGCTGCGCCCGAGTTGCCGTCCTTATACAGCGCCATCGCAAGCGTCGTGGCGTTAGGCGCAACAAAGCCAAGAGATGAGAGCAGCACGAAAAGCGATAGCTTGAAGCAGATAAAAGGAAGGTCAAGCATAGAGCATGCGAGCAAAATCAGGCTCGTCACAAGCATCGCTATTAGGCCGAAATTTAATAAAGCTGCAGGTTCGCGATTTTGCACGAGTTTGGCATTTAGTGCCGAAACAAGGGTCATCCCAAGAGCATTGATGCCAAATATTACGCCAAAGGCATGCTCGCCCAGCCCATAATAGCCCAAAAATATAAAGCTAGAGCCCGTGATATAAGCAAAAAGTGCGCTCATCGCAACCGCAAATCCTAGCGTATAGCGCATAAATTCTTTATTTCGCAAGATTATGCCGTATTCGCCAAGCACGCCTTTTACGCTAAGAATAGAAGTCCCATCTATCTGCGCGCTCTCGTCGAGTCCGAAAAATATAAATGCAAAAAGCAAAATTCCAAGTGCGAACAAAATCGCAAAAATCGCTTGCCACGAGAAAAAATCTAGCACAAATCCGCCTAGAGTTGGTGCTAGCATCGGCGCTAGCGAGCCTACGACCATCATCAGCGCAAACATCGCCGCAGCCTCGTGCAACTCAAATTTGTCATTAATAATAGCTCTCGCAAGTACCACTCCCGCGCACCCGCCCAAAGCTTGCAAAAATCTAAAAAATATAAACGCATAAACGCTATCAAAGCTCACGCAGGCAAGCGACGCACATATAAAAAGCAAAATGCCCGCGTATAACGGCTTTTTACGACCGAATTTATCACTTAGCGGCCCATAAACGAGCTGTCCTAGCGCAAAAGCGATGAAAAAGCTAGCAACCGATAGTTGAGTGTAAAACTCGCTCGTAGCAAAGCTTGCCTTTACCTTTTCCAGCGCGGGCAGATACATATCGGTAGATAAGGGCGCCAGAGCCGACATATAGGCGAGTATAATCACCAGCTTAAATTTAGCGAATTTACTTTGTTTGACCATCGTTTTTCTCAATTATTTTTAGGCAGAGCTCAAACGTGCGCACGAGCGCGTTTAGATCCTTAAATTTTTGCGGCAAGAGCCTGACGATAAAATATATCGGATGCAGCGCAAGTACCGTAGCCCACGCACTTTGCACTACGTCCTGCCCGCCGCTTGAGGCGTAGGTGCGAATGCCTGCGCGCACCAAACCTTCGTTTAGCCCTTCGCGACAAAGATCATAGACAAACAGCAAAAAATCTCGCATTTTGGCTTTTTGCAGATCACCATGCTCGCCGCGATTTTCAAAATCTATAAATTTCATCTCGCCATTTTTTACTAAAATGTCGCGCAGTGCGGGTCTGCCGTGTATGAAGCCACGCGAATGCAGCTGCGCTAACGCCGCAGCGTAGCCCTCAATGAGCGCCACGCAAGATACCTTATCCGAGCTTTTTAGCACCTCATCCACCGGCGTGCCGCCGTCTTTGAGTACGAAAAAGCTCTCGTCTCGCAGCACCAGCTGCGGCACAGGCGCGCCGGCTACGTACAGGCTCTCGCATTTTAGCGCTTCGTAATCGAAAGCGGCTTTCGGATTTGCTTTGAATATTTTCGTAAGCAATCCGCCGCGGATGCGCAACTCCGGCTGCTTAAGCCAGTATTTCTCGCCCTCGAAACTAAAGCTCGTGACGCGCTCGCCAGGATGATTTTTTAGAATTTCATTTACGTATTCTTTAAAATTTTGCATTCGATAAATTTAGCGAATTTTTTTTAGAAAGAGCTAAATTTGCGAGTTTTATTTCATTAAGTTTCATATATTCGTATAAAATCTATTACATAAATTCGGCAGGGCTAAATTTTAAAACTATCAGATAGAATTTCTTGGAATTTTATAGCGCAGGAAGCAGCAAAAGCGCATAATTTCAGAATTTAGTAGTTAGATAAAATTTCAGAATTTTACAAAAGCTAAGATTTGTGTCAAAAAATTTTAAAACTAGAAGTGGCGACCCCTACGAGATTCGAACTCGTTTTACCGCCGTGAAAGGGCGATGTCCTAACCGTTAGACGAAGGGGCCACTTAATCTGGTATTAAGATTAAAGGCGGTATTCTACTCAAGACGCACTTAAACCCAACTTAAATTAAGGATTATTTATGAAATGCTCTTTTCTGGCGCCGCTTGCACTTTCGCTTCTGCTCGCAGGCTGCGCTACCACCACGCTCAAGCCCGCTTCTACGCAAGCTGTAAATTTCACCGTCATTTCGCCGCTTACTCGCACCAGCGACGCGGGCTTTATGCGTAAATTTAAAAATCAAACCGAGGTTCAAATTTACGCAAGCGGCATCAGCGTGCTAAGCCTGGTTTTAAAAGGCGATAAAATTTGCATGAACGGCGCGTGCGACGACGAGCTTGTTTTCAATAAAAAATTCTTCGGCGCCGAGCATTACCGCGGACTTCTCGGTCAAATCCTAGACGGCAAGCCGATCTTTGGCGGCAGCGATGCGGACGAGCACCGTTGCCTAGCGCAAAGCCTGCAAAAAGGCTCTATCGATTATAAGGTTTGCCGCGACAAGGACGGCGGCGGAAGATCCATAAGCTTCGCTGACGTAAAACGCGGCGTAAAGATCAAAATCCGCGAGCTGCAGTAAAATTTTACGCTAGCCGCGAGCAATGTTTGTGGCGCGTGAGATGCAATTCCGCGGGCGGCGCGAGCAAATCGCAAACGAGTAAAATCTCGCGCAGCGCGCGTTTATAAGCGCGCGGGAATAATGCGCTCTAGCAGCCGCCCAAAACACGGCGCGAGCGGTCAAAATTCCATTACTCGGCGAAGTAGCCGCCTAAGCTTTGCAAACGGCGCGGTTTTATTGACGCTCTGCGCCGGCTCTTCGCGGCGAAATTCACCGAGCAGCGCGTATGTGCGAAAGAAAAAGCGCGCATTTAAATTTAAAAAATCCACGCGCGGCTCGGGTTTATAAAATTTTGCCGCACGCGGCGTAAAATAAATTTAGGAGGTAGAATGAAGCGGATCGGAGCGCACGTGAGTGCTAGCGGCGGGGTTTTTAACGCACCGTTAAACGCCGCAAAGATCGGGGCGGACGCGTTTGCGATGTTCGCCAAAAATCAGCGCAGATGGGACGCGCCGCCGCTTAGCACGGAGGAGATTGTCGCGTTTAAGGACGCGCTGAGACAAAGCGGCATCCGTGCAGAGCATGTCTTGGTGCACGACAGCTACCTCATAAATTTGGGCCATCCGCGCGAGGCGGAGCGCGAGAAGTCCCTAAACGCCTTCGTGGACGAGATACGCCGCTGCGAGGCGCTCGGGCTTAAGCTTTTGAACTTTCATCCGGGCTCGCATCTAAATGAAATTTCAGCTCAAGTGTGCCTGGATAATATCGCAGAGTCGCTAAATTTCGCCATCGCAAACACCGCAGGCGTCAAGCTCGTGCTCGAAAATACCGCCGGGCAGGGCTCCAATCTCGGCTATGATTTCGCTCAGCTCGCCTACGTGATCGATAAAATTTCAAACAAAGATCGCATCGGCGTCTGTATCGACACCTGTCACGCGTTCGCCGCAGGATACGATCTGCGCAGCCCGCAGGCCTACGAGCGCACGATGAGCGAGTTTGACCGCGCGATCGGCTATAAATTTTTAAGCGGCATGCACCTAAACGACACGAAAAACGAGCTTGGCGTGCGCAAAGATCGGCACGAGAGCCTCGGACGCGGATTTTTGGGGCTCACGGCGTTTGAAAATATCATGAACGACCCGAACATCGACGAGATCCCGCTGATTTTAGAAACGATCGACGATAGCCTCTGGGCGGAGGAGATCGCGCTTTTACGAAGTATGCAAGGAGGCCGAAAGGCCTAATCGGGCGCCTTTTGCGCCACGTAGAATTTATCTCATTTCGCTTCAAAGTGGCGCCTAGCGATAAGAGCCTTATGCTGTGCGTTTACATCGCGAGATTTATCGCTTAAATTTTAACAAGCAAAAATAATGAGGAACTTCGCGCTAAAAATTCTGCGCCGTAAAAAGGCACGAAATTCTACGACTAAAAACACATCGTCATAGCAAAAGAGCAAAATTTTTATAGAAAAACGCAGCGCCCCGGCAGAAATGAAAAATTTTACGCTGCATAATTAAAATTTCAAGCAAGATTTTTAAAGCGATGCAGCGGCAAATTTTAAAATTCTATCGCTACGAGATTTTAAGGCTCAGCGCCAAATTCAAAGCTCTAGGAATTTTAAAATTCTAAATTCCACATCAAAAAATTCGCGCGAAGCTTTATACGTGCGACTGCGTAAATTCCGATCTTGCAATTCTACTTTCGTCCGATCCGTGCAGAGGCGAAGCGCATAAGATTTCATAAATTCTAACTTAAAATTTTGCTGCGTGCCAATCTATGCTTTTAGCACGCATTTGCTTATGACAAATCCGCCTCTTTATTTTAGCGCTTTGCTTGCGCCAAAATCTATGCAGGATCCGTGTAAATTTACGTTAAATTCTGCCGCATATCGCCCGATCAATTTAAAATTTTATCGTTGAGCTTAGTAGCCTACCGCCGCGATTTAAATTTAAACGCCGCGGGATTTTAAGCCGCAGCCGACGCGCATTGTATCGGCCGCAGCTCGGCGAGCTATTTTAGTAGCTCATACATATCGCAGGATTTTTGCCAAATATCGGTAATTTCGGCAATCGGATCATCTTTGCCCATATCGCAAGCTTTTTTGTAGTATTGCACCGCTTTTTTTGTATTGTTCATAATGTGTTGGTTATAAATGGCAAATTTATAGCAAGAGTCAAAGCTACCCAAGGCATTTCCTAAATCGCAACCCTTTCTGTAATAAATCGCCGCTTTTTCCATATCGTCTGCGCCATATATATTAACGGCTAAACTCATGCAGCCCATATAATATCCGCCGTCGCAAGCTTTCTCAAAATAAAATTTTGCTTTTTCTATATCTTTTTCTAAAATTCCTTTTCCTATATACTCGCTTCCCAAAATCCAGCAACTACTCATATCTCCTTTATCGCAAGTTTCTTTAAGTAATTTGACCCCCTTATTGGGATTGTCGCTATAAAGATATAACGCACCGGCTTGAGTGCAAGATTCCATATTGCCGCTTTGGCACTCTTTTTCTGCAGTCGCGAGATTAGGCACTCCGAACGTAAAGCAAGCGGCGAGCGCCAACGCAAATAGCAATTTTTTCATTTAATATCCTTTCTGGGTAAAATTTGGCTAATTTTACCCCCCCCCCCCCCTAAAAAATTGATTAAATTTACCGCGAATTTTAACGAGGCGGCGAGAATTTAACGGTCGCGGATCCACCAAGCCCGCTCAAAATTTAAATTTTACCTGAATTGAGCTATAATCCCTTTTTTAAAATTTAACCTTGGATAAAGATTTGAAAATAGCGTTTTTTGACTCTGGTATTGGTGGGCTAAGCGTGCTCGCCGAGGCTTTGCGGCGGTTTAGCGGGGCAGAGTTTTTGTATTTTGCCGACGAGGATCACGTCCCCTACGGCACGAAAAGTAGGACCGAGATCGTGCGGCTGAGCCTTGATGCGGTGGGGTTTTTGGTATCGCGCGGCGCGGACGGGGTCGTCGTCGCGTGTAATACCGCCACGAGCGCGGCTATCTCGGAGCTTCGCGGCGCGTTTAGCGTGCCCGTCATCGGCATGGAGCCCGCCGTCAAGCTCGCTGCCGATAGCTTCGGCGCGCGCCCGACGCTGCTCATCGCTACGCCGCTAACGATCGCGGGCGAAAAACTCGCGCGCCTAGTGGGGCGGCTGGAGTGCGAGACGTGGAGCCTGCCGCTGCCTCGCCTCGTGGAGTTTGCGCAGGATTTGGAGTTTGACTCTCCCGCGGTTTGGGCTTATCTGCGGGAGGAGCTAGCTAAATTTGAGCTTGAGCGCCTCGGTTCGCTCGTGCTTGGTTGCACGCATTTTAACTATTTTAAGGACGTTTTGCGCGAAATTTTGCCGCCACACGTGCGTATCATCGACGGCATCGACGGCACGCTAAACCGCCTTGCAAGCGAGCTTGGCGGAGGGTTAAAGCTTGCTAGCATCGAGGATTTGCCCTCGCGGATGGCTAAATTTAACACGGGCGACGAGAGCATAAAAGGCAAGAACAAGCGGGGCGTAGAAGGTCGCGATAATAGCGGCGACGGGCGCGACACAGAAAGTTGCGGCGAGAGCAAGCCCGATATAATAGAGCAAGGTATGAGCGAACTTCGTGCAGTGTCGTGCGGCGCCAGAAAAAACGGCGCAGTGGGGTATGATGAGTTTTCTAACGCGGATGAGCGCGGCTTCGGCATGGATACTTCGCGCGACGTAAAATCGCAGGTTTGTGCGGATAAATTTGACGCAGACGGTGATATAAAATTTAGCGCAAATTCGCAAACGGGCGAACTTGATGCCCGCGAGCGCGACGGCAGGCTGGCAGGCGGTGCGTGCGGCATAGAGCAGTGTGACGAAGACAAATGCCGCATGTCGCCACGCGCCGTAGATGCGAATTCGCAGCTTAAGCTTCGATCTCTAAAAGGCGCGGATTTGTCCTTGGAATTTGAGCCGAGAGGCGAAGAGACGGGCATTTCGCGTGTGAATTATCCAAACGGCAACAGCGTGGAGTATTTTTGCTCGGGCAGGGCGCTAGATGCGGCACAGCTGCGCAAGGTGGAAATATTTTTAAAGCGGCTCGATGCGATGCGAGCAATCGACTAGGCTACGCGCCCGTGCGTCGTAGATCCGTAGCGCAGGTTGGAATTCCAGTGTGTCATAAATCACGTCAAATTAAAATTCCTGTTCATCGCGGATCGCACCACGCAAATTAAAATTCTAGCGCATCACAGATCGTGCCGTGAAAGTTAAAATTTTGATGCGCTATAAATCGCAACGCAAATTAAAATTTTGGCGCGTCGTAATGCAGACTAAAATTTCGGCGGGCTAAATTCGTCGTTTCGTAAATCGCGCCACATAGATTAAAATTTCGGCGCGCTAAAAAATTTAACTCGGCTCGGCGATTTAGAAGCAGCTTCACGCGGCGCGCGAGCAATGGCGCCTAGCCGTCGTCCAGCGCGCGAAAGTTAAAATTTTACGAAGCAAATACTGCCTTCCGCCGCCCAGCACGTAAATTTAAGATTTAACGCACAACGCCGCCGTACGACTTGAAACAATATAGCGTGAGAAAGACGCTGTCGCTTCTTTAAATTTAATAACGTAAGCCGAGACGTTGTATATGGGGAGTTGCCTCACGTCGCACGAACTATCGCTGCAAATTGAAATTTTAAATTTAGACTAGGGCGCAGATAAGAGGCGCGAGCGAAGTTAAATTTAGCACGCCGCGCAAACCGCCGCCGAGAAAATTTGACTAGCGGCATGTGAGATCGTGAAATTTAGCATGCCGCACTGCGAAATTTCACCGCCGCCGAGAGAAATTTAGGCAAGGCGCACGGCGTAAATTTTAAAATGATTAAATTTTAAGGCGCCGCGCAGCCCGCAAGTCTTTTCTGCGGTAGTCAAAAGCTCGCAGGCTCCGGTTCTTTGTCTTTATTTCCTCATTACCCTGGCATTCGCCTCTTTTCTAATAGCTTCTTCCGCATTTATCATATTACTATACTCAACGCTATTTTTATCTGCCGGTTCTTTATATTTATATTTTTCTGAGATAGCCTTAGCTTCGTCTAAATGTTTTCTATAATACTCAATCGAATACGCCATACTCTTTTCTTCTACAACCGTTTTGGCGTTCAAGCAATTCTTATATGAGTTACTTCCATCTTTAAGGGTATTGAAATCACACTTCGCTAAAACCTCTTTGGCTTCGTCAAGATGAGCGTCGTAATACTCTTTAGTCTTTACCTCGGTATCGTCACCGCAGCCTACTAATAAAGCAGCTAATACCCCCCCCAGAGGAACATTTTAGGATTTTTCATTTCATTCTCCTTGTTGAAATTTATCGGTATTTTACTATCCGTTTACTTTAAAAATTTTAAATTGCGGGCGCACGCGCCGTTTTAACGCGGCTAGTTAAAATTCTCTTTTAAAATTTGCTCGCGTTTTTTGAAATTTCGTTTTAAAATTTTACTTGCGCGAAGAAATTTTACAGAGTGAAATTCCGCAAGGCAGATTAGAATTTCGCCCAGTAGAATTCCGCATCGCTGCGGAATTCAAAATTTAAAAGCAAATTTAAAATTTGCGAGAGCTACCCCTCTATCTTTTTACCTGCAAATCGCACGAGAGCCCACGTAACGGCAAGCCCCATCGGTAGCGCGATCCAGACGCTAAGTCCTAGCGCTACGGGTAGATAGCCCGCTATCACGGCGACCGCGCCGACGGATAGAGCGTAAGGCATCTGCGTCTTTACGTGCTCGATATGATCGCAACCCGCGCCCATCGACGAAAGGATCGTGGTGTCCGAAATCGGCGAGCAGTGATCGCCGAAAATCGCGCCCGTAAGCACGCCCGAGATATTTACGATCATATAGGCGTGAAGCGCATCGCCCGAAAGCCCGTAGTGAAGTCCCACGGCGTTTGCCAAAGGTATGGCTAGCGGCATTAGGATCCCCATCGTGCCGTAGCTAGTGCCCGTCGAAAAGCTAATGAACGAGCCCAGCACGAAAATCGCTACCGGAAGCAAAAATTTCGGCGTGTTTTGGCTTAGCATATCGACCAGATAGCGCGACGTGCCGAGCTCCTTGATGACAGAGCTGAGCGACCAGGCAAGCAGCAAGATCACGATCGTAACGATCATCGTCTTCCACCCCTTGATCCACGTAGAGATCGCCTCTCTGACGTTAAAAATTTTACGGTAAACGCTCATAAATATAGACACGACCGTAGCAAGAAGCGCCGCTTGAAAGAGAGCGACCGACGAGTTTGCGTTGCCAAACGTCGCCTGAAGCGTCGCAAAGCTTAGCGGAGCGGCTTTTGCGGCCGCGAGAGAATCGCCCTCAAGCTTGCTTAGCCCGCTAAAATAAAAGCTCGCAAACGCACCGCAGATTAGCACTATAAGCGGGATAACGGCGTTTGAAGCTTGCGGCTTGATCCCCTCTTTGGGCTCTAGCGTTTTATCTTCTAGCTCGGCGATGTTAGAATTCTTAGAATGAATTTCGCCCGCCGCCGCTCGCCTTTCGGCGGAGAGCATCGGTCCGAAATCCCTGCGCATGAACGCTACGTAAAGCACGAAAGCAAGCATGAAAAGATTGTAGAAGCGATACGGCATGGTTTGCACGAAGATCGAAAAGGCGTTTACGTTTTGCACGCCGATCTGATCATATCCCGCTCTTATCAGAGAGACTTCAAGACCTACCCAGGTAGAAATTAGCGCGATGCCCGCAATCGGCGCGGCGGTAGCGTCGATGATGAAGGCGAGCTTTTCGCGGCTAACTCTAAATTTATCGGTGATCGGCCGCATGACTGGGCCTACGATCAGGGCATTTGCATAGTCGTCAAAAAATACGAAAAGACCCATAACCCATGTTGAAATTTGCGCTGAGATACCCGTTTTAGCGCGCTTGCTGATCCAAAGCGCCACGGCCTTCGTGCCGCCCGTCCTGCTAATTAGAGCGACCACGCCGCCGATACAAAGCACCTGCAAAAGCACGCCCGCGTTGCCTTTGCTAGCCATCGAGCCCACCACGCGCGAGACCAGATCCGTAAAGCTGCCCACAAGCGCAGAGATCGGATTGTTGCCGACGACTGCAAGCATATAAGTGCCGCTAAAAACGCCGATGAAAAGCGACAGGATCACCTCTTTGGTGATAAAGGCAAGCGCGATCGCCACGACGGGCGGCACCAGCGTCCAGATACCGAAAAGCTCGGCATTATGCTGCCTAGTCGCGTCATCTACCGCAAACGCGGCAACCGATAAAAACATTAGTAATATAATTTTTTTCATTTTCTCGCCTTAAAATTTAATGTTTCTCGATAAAAAGCCCGGCCCAGCTCTGCTGCGTCGCCATAGCCTCTACGACGTTGATATTTACTCGGTGCGGCATCGCTAGGCAGCTTAGCACGATCTGCGCGATATCCTCGGGTAGGATTGCATCGACTCCCTCATACACGGCCGCGGCGCGCGCTACGTCGCCTTTAAAGCGCACCTGGCTAAACTCGCTCTTGCAGATACCAGGCGCGATCTCCGTCACGCGGATACCAGTGCCGCGCAGGTCGTTGCGGATATTGCGGCTAAACTGCTTGATAAACGCCTTGCTCGCGCCGTAAACGTGGCTACCCGGATAGGGCCACGCGCCCGCAGTCGAGCCGAGATTGAAGATATAGCCGCTGCCGCGCGCGATCATCAGCGGCAGCACCGCCTTGGTCGAATACAGCACACCTTTGATATTCGTATCGACCATCGTCTCTAAATCCTCTATGGGCGTCTGCGCGATCCCCTCAAGCCCCAGCGCGAGCCCTGCGTTATTTACGAGCACCTCGACATCTTTGAAATTTTCAGGCAGCGCGCTTACGGCATCAAACACCGCAGCTTTATCGCGAATATCCGCGGCGATAATGTGCGTGTTGCCAAGCTCGCTCGCTAGCTTTTGTAGCCGCTCCTTGCGACGCCCAAGCGCAATGATCTTATAGCCTTGCGCGCTAAGCGCCCTAGCAATCGCCTCGCCAAAGCCGCTCGTAGCGCCCGTGATGAATGCCGTATTTTTCATATGATCCCCTTTGCGTAAAATTTTAAATTTAGCGCAATGATAACGCAAAACGGATTTAGAATTTATGAAATTTGTTCTTGCGGCGCGGGCGAGGATGAAATAATACGAAGACATTGAGCGTGCTTCTAGCGCGCACGGGCTTGCGATCAGCAGCGGATTCGGCGAGCGCACGGGCTAAATTTAAAATTTTGCGCCGTTCGTTTGTCGCGGTTTGCTATAATTACCTAAATTTAGGAAAAAGTCAAATGAGCAAATTTATACGATTTATCCTTGCTAGTATCTGTGTTTGCGCCATTTATGCGGGTCTGAAATATGCTTTTATGCTCTTTATCACGTGGCTTATGTTTAGTGGGGTATATTTTGACGGACCGGGTACGCTGCTCGCCATACCACTCACGTTTCTAAGCTCATCGGTTATATTTGATTATTATTGTATTGCGCTGGGCTCTCATCTGCTCTTTTTATCGCTACTTAAAGGGCGCGACGTGAAAACGCGGTGGATTTTACCTTTATTTTTTCTCATAACGCTCGCGTTTTGTAGTTTTTGCGTCTTAATCGGGCACGAAGATTATCAGCGCATAAACGCGCTTTTTGCACTCTTGCTTATCTCTCCTTTTACGCTCATCGCATACGCCATCGTTACGACCGTAATCCTTGCCAAAAATAAAATTTCGGATTATTATCCAATCTTAGTCGCGATAATTTTTGTGCCTATTCATGCCGCCAGCATAGGGATATGGGGATTAGAACGGATATATTTTGGAGTATTTCTAAACGCGACGATACTGGGGATTTTTTATTTCACGGCGAAAATCGGGCGCGTAAATTTGATCGCACACAGACCCACACCCGACAAAACGCAAAATTCTAAAGACTGCGTTACCAAAACGATACAAAGCAGCGTGACATTTTTAAACGACGATATTTTGAAGAAGCGCTAAATTTTATCCTTTTTAGGAATTCTAAATAACGCTTTCGTCGCGCGCTACAAGCTTATATGCTTCCAGATAGATCTGTGCTTTACCGACAAAACCTTCAAAAACTGCGCCGTTTTGCCTTTTGACATATTGGCATCGCCATTTGATCAAATTTAGACCCAGCGCGATCTTATCGTTTTTGATCACGCCGATCCCTTATTTAGCACGTTTTGCGCGATCTGTTTAGCTTCAGCTAGCGAGTGCATCGCGAATATGCCGCACCGAAATTTATTCAACTCAGCGACGTCCTCTTGAGGGTACGCCTAAAATATTTTTATACTTACGTTCCACGCCGCTAAGACGGTAAGGTTTGGTTTAAATAGTAACTACTCCAATAAAATTCCATCTGTCACGCACAAGGTCTTTTGCGTTTTTCGATTTAGAATTTGGGTTGTGAGAATTTCATTCGTCGTTTATGGATACTCAGAATAAATATTGTGGCTATATTATATGTGTAGAACGAGATAAAATTTACAGCCCTCAGGCGCAGCAAAATCAGCACGCCACATTTTACAAATGGCAAAATAAGGTGCGCCAGAATCGACCCTAACTTGAAATTTTATTTAAAAAGCAAATCGGATTTTAGCTTGGAATAAACCTGCTCGCCTTTTAACTCACGGACGATTTGTAGTGCGAATTCCATCGCAGTAGCAGGGCCTTTCGAAGTCATTATATTTTGATCTTTTACGACATTCGCCGAATTCGTATAGCCTGGGTGGGCGATCTGATTTTCAAAACCTGGATAACAAGTGTAAGAGCTTTTTAGCACACCCGCGGTAGCTAGCGCCCATGGAGCGGCACATATTGCGCCGATTTTTGCGTTATTTGCATCAAAGTCGCGTAGGATCTTACCGAGCTTCTCGCTTTTGGCTAAATTCTCCGCGCCAGGTAAGCCTCCCGGTAAAACGATCATGGAAAATTCAGACGCCTTAATATCATCCAAAATTTCATCCGCCACAAGCTCAATGCCGTGCGCACCGCAGACGCATTTTTTCTCTAATCCCACGGCTAGAGCATCAATATCTGCGCGTCTTAAAATATCAATGATACTTATCGCCTCAAGCTCCTCAAATCCGTTAGCTAATACTACTGCCACTTTCATCGCATACCCCTTATTTTAGATACGAACCCTGCTCACTAGGAGCAGCGGAGATATCGGTATTACCGCTAGCGCGAGATGGGCTATCATATAAGAATTCATCGTCGCCTTTTAGATAGCCGATGATATAGCCAACTTCTTTAGCGGTAGTTTTGGCAGCGATAGGCTGCATAATATACTTCATCTTTTTGCCATATTGCCCGTCGGAGGTGTAGCTTGAGATCGCGATTGCAATCTCCTTCGCGCTTAGATCTTTTAGCTTACGAGAGCTGCCATAGGCGCGCTTCTGTCCTTCTGAGCCGTGGCAAGAAGCACAGTTAGCATCGTAGATTACCTTACCTTTTTCCTTGATATAGTTGATGTTACGATTTATCTTTGTGCCACCGCCGACAATATTGCCTTTGGCGTTAGGAGTATTTTTATAGATATTTACGGTTACATTTTCATCTTTAGAATGCTTTTCGATCAGGGATTTTAGCTCTTTGGCAAACTCACCTTTGGCTTCGAATACATACGTGTCATCATTTGCTTTATCCGCGGCATTTAAACTAAAGGCAAAAAAACATGCTAAAAAAGAAATTTTAAAAATTTTCATAGAAAACCTTGATTTAGAATTTAAAAAGGGCGAAGCAAAAGCTTCGCCCTAATTTTACCCGTATAAGGTAAATAATTAGAAGCTGTATTTAGCCTCAAATCTGATGCGATCTTTTTTCTCATCAAGACCGCCAGCAGCATCGTCAATCTTATAGTGAGAATACCAAGTTTTGAAGCTTAGCTTTTCATTATATTTATAAGAAATTCTACCTACTACCTCATATGCATTATCACCATCTGCTTTACCATCTAGGTAATCGGCACCGATTCTGATACCAGTATCAGGGATAGTATAGCCTGCTACTACATACCAGTAGTGATTTTCGCCACTAAAGTTTCTATAGTCTAACAACTCTTCACCCGGGCTAATAAAAGAGCCTTGATCTTCAAAAGATACAAAAGAAACTTTATCTTTATCATCAGGTTCAAATTTTAAATAACCTGCAGCTAAATCAACGCCAAAGAAACCAGCATTAGCCTCTGCTGCCCAGAAGTCTGCATCACTAGCACCTGCATCTTTATAATCGCCGTCAAAATCAGAGAATGCGTACTGACCTTTTACACCGAGATTGAAATCATCAGAGATATCAAAGTTTAGAGCTAACTCTGCGGCGAAAAGCTGTGCTACGTCCTCTAGAGCGTTATACCATAGCTGGAAAGATACTGGATCGTATGAGCCCATAAATCCTATACCGTATAGATTATGATCAGTAGTTAGTTTATTATCTACCGCTGCGCCCCAATCAAGGCTTGAAATATCTCCATCATTCTCTAAAGAATCCATCCAAAAGCCGCTAATTGTCAAGCCCTCGATATCAGTGCTGGTAATTTTAACACCGTCTCCATACATATCATCGGTAAAGAACGAACCTATGCCCTGGCGACCGACTGCAATAGTGGTACCGCCGATAGTGTATCCTAAATAAGCTTTAGCGATATCGAAATCAGAATCTTTGTCGCTTGGATTTTGTGCACCGTGATATTGGCTATTTGAGGAAGAAAGTGACTCGCCATTATCTCTATCTAAGAACCTAACGCCCACTACACCAAAGAAGTTATCATCGATTTTAGCTTTGAAATCTACTTCGGATTTAAATTCCCAAACGCCCTTATTGCTATTTGTTTCATTTTTAAGGTGATCGTGGGTATATCGCATACGAGCGTATCCGTTTAGATCCACATCCTTGATAGCTTCCTCTAACGGAACAGCACTTGCACTCATAGCAAGAGCACCTGCAGCGACTGCTGCCGCTAAACTAAGTTTAACTAGTTTCATTTTGAACTCCTTTAAAAGTTTGTAAGCGCAATAGTAGCACAAAATGACAAATTATATGCTTAAAATAGGCTGAAAAATACTAAAATTTTACCAAATTGTTACCGAGTATTTACCGAAAATCCAAATTTAACGGGCATAAAAAAAGCGAGACCCGCACAGGTCTCGCCGATTATTGAAAGGAGTTCTAATTTCGATGTGGGGATTATATCAGGCTGCGGTAAACAGACGGCAACACCTCTTTCTTGCGGGAGAAATTTCATAAAAATTTTACGACGTGAAATTTTTTATGAATGAAATTTCAAGACACAAAATTTGCAAAGCGTGAGTTTTAGAAATCTACGCGATATCTTATCGGCTAAGAATACGACACTTAGAACGAGCAGTACGCGAAAAATCGCGAGAAAGTAAATTTATAAGAATTCCTCGAATTAAAATTTTAGCGTGGCTGTATTTCTATAATATAGAATTTTGCGGACAAAATGGCACTAGCAAGGAATTTAAGCGCGAAAGAAGTGGATATGAAATGCGAGCCTAGCCATATAAGTAAGATGTGCAGCGCAGAATTTTATGAGATATAAAATTCCACAACTTATAAAATATAAAATTTATGCAGGCAATCGCATAAAGAATCGGCGGACTTTAAAGCGCAAGCAAATCGCGCCAGCCCGCCATGATTAAGAACAGAAACTATTGCCTTCATAAGAGTAGAGAGCAAACACAAAAACGTTTCACAAAGTAAAAGCAGGCTCGCTTACCTTAAAGGGCGCAACGACTAAAATCGCGTAGGATTAAAAGCTGATATTTTCGCTCTCAGGTACAGCAATAGCGTCGTTTTTATGCATTTGTTTGGTCTCGATTTTACCGATATCATAAGCGCGCGGAGCAACGGAACCCGCTTTGCGCGAGATGATTCGCATATCGGTGATAGCGCCTGAAGCGGTACTTATATAGGCAGTATCTCCCGCAGCCGCATAATATCTGCTTGCGCGAGCGGTGTAGAGCTCGCCGCTGGATAGATCTCTAAAAGTATAGACGTAAGCTGTGGAGCTTTGGCGAGTGTAGTTTACGATCTCGGATTTGAGCGAGCGTAAGTTGCCTGCAGGCGTCGGAGCGGTGCTTACGGCGCAGCCTACGAAGCCAAGAGCCAAAAGTGCGGAAAATATGAAATTTTTCATTCAGTATCCTTCATTTGTAAAATTTGAACTTTTAGAGTAGTGGGTTTGGGCTTAAAGTTTGCTTTTTTGAGAGGCATCGGAGTGGAATTTAAACGACGATGGATGCGCTTGCGTCGCTGGCATTTGTTTTTGAGGGGCGTCGAAGTAGAATTTAAACAGATCTCTCTTAGCGTTAGGCGAAGCGAGAATGCGCTTTTGGCGATTTTTCTATATATGCGGGGTAGAATTTAGCAGTAATCGCGAGCGAGACTTGGCAATCGTATCTAAATTAAGACAGCGGAGCTCTAGCTTCTTTTACCCAGCGGCTAGCTTGCATCAGCACTCTTTGCGGCGCTGACTGCGATATTTGCAAAAATCGGACTCGAAGGGATCAACTCTCACTTTG
>NZ_CALJPG010000031.1 GCF_937980635.1 uncultured Campylobacter sp. | reverse complement strand
AAGCGTCATCGCGTCATCCCCGCTCAGTACGGCAAAGTCGGGATGCTTCGATTTATATATCGCCCTAACGGCCGCAGTCGCGCTTAGCTACACGCTGCCGCTAAGTCTTATTTTTGCGCTTATTTTGATGGGCTTTAATATGATCCGTAGCAACGAGCTGGTGAGCTTTTATGCGCTTGGAGTTAGCAAAAATGCTCTGATAATCCCTCCATTTTTGATCGCACTTGCGATTACTGCAGGCTTTATAGCTTTAAATTCCACCCCGTTTGCATACGCGCTAAAATTTCAAAAGAATTTAACCGATTTATCGCCTACGGGGGGAGATATGTTTTTGAAATTTGAGGGTAAATATATCTACATCAAAGCTCTAAACGGTAAAAACGCAAATGATATAACGATCTTTGATATGGGTGATAACTCCGTTGCTTCGCGCTCGAACGCAAGCTCTGGCGAATACGCAGGTAAAATTTGGCATCTACGCGACGTAAATACCACGACTTTACCAGCGCAGCTTAAGCTTGGAGGGAGTGGATTAAGAAGTGAGTTTAGCGCGCAGAGCGAGGCGCTTAAGGGCTTTGATCCAAGCTCAATTGCAAGCGTTTATGATACGAGTAATGTATATTCGATCAGGGATGCTTTGCGTTCGATCCGCACCTTTTCGCATCAAGGCGTGAATATCTCCACTATAAAAGCAAGTCTTTATAATATGATATTTTTTCCGTTATTTGCACCTTTGGCGGTATTGGTTCTGTATTATTATCTGCCTGTTACGGGGCGATTTTTTAATCTCGCGCTACTAAGCTTTGGATTTTTTATCGCTACGCTATGCGCTTGGGGCGTGCTTTTCGTGTTGATTAGGTTTTCTCTCAACGGCGTCATCATCCCAGAACTTGGCATTATCTTGCCCATAACAGCGCTATTAGGCTTTGCAGCATTTTTGGTTTTTAAGCATCGTTAAGCCTTGATTTGTTAGAATGGCGCAAAATTTATCGGTGGAAATTCTATGGATTATTCAAGCTTAGCCCGCAAATACGGCACTCCCTTATACGTTTACGATTTTAACGAGATACAAAAAAATTTTATAGCGCTCAAAGAGGCCTTTGCCGCGCGCAAGTCGCTCGTCTGCTTCGCGATTAAAGCAAGCTCGAATTTGAGCATTTTAAAATTTCTATCAGATCTGGGTAGTGGCTTTGACTGCGTCAGCATCGGCGAGCTGCGCCGCGCTCTGTATATCGGCGCAAAGAGCTATAAGATCATATTCTCGGGCGTCGGTAAGCAAGACAGCGAGCTCGAGTTTGCGCTGGAGTCGGACATCTTGCTGATAAATTTAGAAAGCGAAGCCGAGATGCTGCGCCTGGAGCGGATCGCGCAAAAGCTAAATAAGCCCGCTCGCATCAGCATCCGCGTAAATCCGAATGTCGATGCTAAGACCCACCCCTACATCTCCACGGGGCTAAATGAGAACAAATTCGGCGTCAGCATCGAGACCGCGCGCAAGATGTATATCTACGCCAAAAAGAGCAAATTTTTAAACCCCGTCGGTATTCACTTTCACATCGGCAGCCAGCTTACAGACATTTCGCCGATTTGCGACGCCGCAAAGATCGTAAGCGATCTGTTGCGCGAACTGCGAGCCCTTGAGATCGATATAAAATTTTTCGACGTGGGCGGCGGCATCGGCATCCGCTACGAGGATGAAAAGCAGATCGTACTCTACGACTACGCGCAAGGAATTCTAAAGAGCCTAAGCGGTCTAGATGTCACGATCGTGTGCGAGCCCGGACGCTTCATAGCAGGAGCTTCGGGCGTCCTCCTTACCCGTGTGCTTTACGAAAAACAAAACTGCGGCAAGCGCTTCGTCATCGTTGACGGCGCGATGAACGATCTCATACGCCCGAGCCTCTACGGCGCGCACCATAAAATCGAGCTTGTAAGCGAGCAGAATTTCGCCTGCGAAAGCTGCGCGAGCCAAAACGACACCGAGAATTCTACGGCACGAAATTCCTCTCAGCAAAGCGGCATTACGCAAGATTTAGCCGAGAATTTTACGGCGCAGAATTCCACGTATAGCAAAGCTTTCGGCATCGAGGCTAAGTCCGCTTCAGAGGATTTCGCACCGCAGAATTCCACGCCGCAAAACGGCGTTTCACAAAGCTTGCAAGGAAATTTCGCGCTACAGAATTCCCCTAATCTAAGCTCTGCCGTGGATAATTCTGCGCCGCAAAGCTCTGCCCAGAGCTTAAGCCTCTGCGACGTCGTGGGTCCGATATGCGAAAGCGGCGATTTTTTGGCCAAAGGCGTTAGCCTTCCTAGCCTGCAAAGCGGCGATCTGCTCGCGATCAAAAGCGCCGGCGCCTACGGGTTTTCGATGTCGAGCAACTACAACACCCGCCCCCGCGCCGCCGAGATCGCGGTTTACGACGGACAGGATCGCCTGATTAGAAAGCGCGAGAGCTTTGATGAGCTAATCGCGCTCGAAAAGGATTTCGTATGATCCGCGCGGCGAGCCGTCTAAAACGTGGCGCAATTTTAAATTTCAAATCCGAGCGCGCTGCGGCTTTAAATTTCAATGCCGCAGCAAGCGCGGTCTTAAATTTTAAACGCACCGCCGCTTTAAATTCCGAGCCTAAATGCGTCCCTGCTTTAAATTTCAGATCCAAACAAAATGCGCCTCTAAATTTTACGGTAAAACGAAGCTCTATTTTAAATTTTAACCGCGCCCCTTTAAATCTCAGATCCCGCTGCGACGAATTTTATCGCGCCTTTTTGGCGCGCGGAAGTTGCGGCGTAGCTGTACTAAGCGATGAAATTTTAAGTTCGCGAGGTCAAAATTTCAAAGCGTGCGGCAAAAGAAGCGGCGTGAAATTTCTAAAATTTGCGCCGAAATTTGAGGGCGAGCAAAAGGAGGGCTACGATGCAAAACATCGATGATCTGCGCGTTTGTATCGATAGGCTGGATGATGAAATTTTGCGCCTTATCGACGAGCGTATGGGGTTTGTCAAAAAGATCGGCGAGCTGAAGCAGACCGCGGGCAGCGCAATCTACCGCCCGGAGCGCGAGCGCTCGATCATCAGCAGGCTGGACGGCGGAAAGGCGCGAAATCTAAGCAAAGAGGCGATCGAGGCGATATTTTTTGAAATTTTCTCGGTTTCGCGAAATTTAGAAAAGCCCCAGATAGTCGCGTTTTTGGGGCCTTTCGGCACCTATTCGCACCAAGCCGCCAAGAGCCGCTTCGGCGCGGTAAGCTCCTACCTGCCGCTCTCAAACATCGAGGCGGTCTTTAAGGAGCTTGATAGCGGCGAGGCCAAATACGGCGTCGTGCCGATCGAAAACAACACCGAAGGCGCGGTGGGAGCGACGCTTGATTGCTTGCGAAAATACGAGGGCGTCAAGATCGTCGCCGAAATTTATATGGATATCCACCACTGCTTTGCGAGCCACTGCGACGACGTAAGCACAGTGGATCAGATATTCTCGCATCCGCAAGGATACAATCAGTGCCTTAAATTTCTAGACGATCACGGCCTTAGCGGCGTTAAATTTACCGCGACCAAATCTACCGCGCTTGCGGCGCAGATGGCGGCTGCCACGCCACACTCTGCCGCGATCTGCTCCAAGATCGCCGCCGATCTTTACGGCGTGCCGATGATGTTTCAAAAGATCGAGGATAACTCTGCCAATCGCACGCGATTTTTCGTGCTGAGCGACTTTAAAAACCAAAAGAGCGACCGCAACAAAACGAGCATCCTAGCCAAAACCGACGATCGCCCGGGCGGGCTCGTGGACTTTTTGCAGATGTTTCGCAACGAGGGGATAAATTTAACCAAACTCGAAAGCCGCCCTGTTAAGCTTAGGGATTTTAAATGCGTCTTTTATGTCGATTTTGAGGGGCACATCGACGACGAGCGCGTGGCGCGTGTGCTGCAAAACGCGCAGAAAAACGGCCACGAAATCACATGGCTGGGAAGCTATATAAACGGAGGGGAGTGATGAAATTTAATGAATTCGTAGAAAATCTAAGCAATTACGAAGCGGGCAAGCCGATCGAGCTTGTGGTGCGGGAGTTTGGTATCCGCAAGCAGGACGTGCTAAAGCTTGCCAGCAACGAAAATCCCTTCGGCACTAGCGAGGCGGTGCAGGAGGCGATCGTGCAAAACGCCGCCTGTGCGCATCTTTACCCCGATGATTCGATGTATGAGCTAAAGGACGCGCTCGCCTCGAAATTCGGCGTAGAGCCACAAAATATCATCATCGGCGCGGGTAGCGATCAGATCATCGAGTTTGCGCTGCACGCCAAGCTCAATTCGCGCCGCGCGATACTGCAAGCGGGCGTTACCTTTGCAATGTACGGCATCTACGCAAGCCACTGCGAGGCTAAAGTTTACAAAACGAGCGCGCAGGAGCACGATCTAGCTGAGCTTTTAAAAATTTATAACGCGCACAGGGATGAAATTTCGGTCATCTTTTTGTGCGTGCCGAACAACCCGCTAGGCGAGTGCTTGGATGCGGAGGCTGTGTATGAGTTCGCTCGAAGCGTGGATGAGAACACGCTTTTGGTGATCGATGCCGCGTACAACGAATTTGCGGCGTTTAAAGATGAGCGCAAAAAGCTCGATCCGAAATTTTTAATTCAAAATTTTAAAAACGTGCTCTATCTAGGCACCTTCTCGAAGGTCTACGGCCTGGGCGGTATGCGCGTAGGCTACGGTATCGCGCTGCGGCAAATCATAAGCGCGCTTTATAAGCTGCGCCCGCCTTTTAATATCACGACGCTTAGCCTCGCAGCGGCGATTGCGGCGCTAAAAGACGAAGCTTTCGTGCAAAAGAGCCTGCAAAACAACGCCGCGCAGATGAGCCGCTTTGAAGATTTTGCGCGCGAGCGAAATTTGGAATTTATCCCTAGCTACGCAAATTTCATCACGTTTAAACTTAGCCCGCCGATAGATAGCAGCGAGCTTTGCGAGCAGCTTCTGCGCCGCGGCATCATCATTCGAAATTTAAAAAGCTACGGGCTAAACGCCGTGCGCATCACGATCGGCACACAGGGGCAAAACGATCGCGTCTTGGGCGCTTTGGGAGAAATTTTAAGTGGATATTAAAAATAAAAGCCTGGAGGAGCTGCGGGAGCTTTGCACGCAGATCAGAGCGCGCATCATCGAAGTCGTGAGCAAAAACGGCGGCCATCTAAGCTCAAATATGGGCGCGGTCGAGCTCATCGTGGCGATGCACTACGTATTCGACGCCGCGAGCGATCCGTTTATCTTCGACGTAAGCCATCAAAGCTACGCGCACAAGCTTCTAACGGACCGCTGGGAGGAGTTCGGCTCGCTTAGGCAGTTCGGCGGTATCAGCGGCTACACAAAGCCTAGCGAGAGTAAATTTGACTACTTCGTGGCGGGGCACGCCTCGACGTCGATCTCTTTAGCCGTGGGCGCAGCAAAAGCGATAAGCCTAAAGCGCGAAAATCGCGTGCCGGTGGTGCTCATCGGCGACGGATCTATGAGCGGCGGCATGACTTATGAGGCGATGAACGAGTTAGGTGATCTACGCCTGCCCTGCATCATCATCCTAAACGATAATAAAATGAGCATCAGCAAGCCTATCGGCGCCTTTAGCAAATACCTAAGCCAAGCGATGGCGGGCGAAACCTATCAAAAATTTAAATCCCACGTAAGAGAGCTGCTATCCCACGCTCCGCAAAGCGCGACATATATGGCAAAGCGCTTTGAAAATTCCTTAAAGCTCATCATCCCGGGGATGTATTTTGAGGAGCTTGGGCTTGATTACATTGGTCCCGTGGACGGGCATAATTTAGAGGATCTAATATCGGCGCTAAAGACGGCAAAAAGCGCGCGCAAGCCGGTCGTCGTGCACGCTCAAACGATCAAAGGCAAAGGCTACGACAAGGCCGAGGGCTATTTGGAGAGCTGGCACGGCGTAGGGCCTTTCGATATTCAAAGCGGAGAATTTAAGAAAAAATCTGCCGCCAAAAGTGCCACGCAAATTTACGCCGAGGCGCTTTTAAGCTTAGCCGCCAAGCATGAAAACGTCGTAGGCGTTACTGCCGCGATGCCAAGCGGCACCGGCATGGATAAGCTGATCGAGAAATTTCCCCACCGCTTCTGGGACGTAGCAATCGCCGAACCTCACGCGCTAAGCTCGATGGCTGCGATGGCGCGCGAAGGCTTTAAGCCGTACGTTACGATATATTCGACCTTCATGCAGCGCTCTTTCGATCAGATCGTCCATGACGCGGCGATTATGAACTTAAGCTTAGTCCTTGCGATGGATCGCGCGGGCATCGTGGGCGAGGACGGCGAGACGCACGAGGGGGTCTTTGACGTGAGTTTCTTAAACGCGATTCCAAACGTCAGTATGTGCGCGCCGCGAGACGAGGCGAGCTTTAAACGGATCATCGAGTACTCCTACACGCACGAGGGGGTTTTAGCGATCCGCTATCCGCGCGGAAGCTTTATCTTGGGTTGCGACGAGACCAGCGCACCTGCAGTAGAGCTTGCAAAATCGGTGTTTCTGAAGCGCAGCGATAGCGCGCGAGTGGCGCTCATCGGCTACGGAAACGGAGCGGGCAGAGCGTATAAAACGGCTGAGGCGCTAGAGGGGCAGATTGAAGCGGACGTCGTGGATCTAGTCTTTGCAAAGCCTTTGGACGCCGAGTTTTTGCAAAATTTGGCTCGCAAAGATAAAATTTGGTACGTCTTTAGCGACAATGCCAAAAAGGGCGGCGTCGGTGAAATTTTAAGCGCATTTTTGCAAGAAAATGAAATTTCGGACGTAAAGATCGTAAGTTTCGAGTTTGGCGATATGTTTTTACCGCACGGCAAGACCGCCGACGTGGAGCGCAGCTTGGGCTTGGATATCCAAACTCTAACCGAGCGAATATTAAGTGATAAAAAGTATTAGTTAATATCAACTTTGTTTAAAGTAAAATTTGATAATATCACTTTAAAATTTTTTGAAGGACAAAAATGAGCCACGTAGAACTACTCAAAACCTGCGGTTTGAAAGCAACTCCGCAAAGATTGTGTATCCTAAAGGTGCTCGATCGCCACGAGCATCCAAGCATAGATGACCTGTATGAGGGGATCAAAGAGGACTATCCATCCATTTCACTGGCGACGGTTTATAAAAATTTAAACACCCTACTTGACGAAGGGGTCGTGATCGAGGTGAACGCACCGAATAAAAAGAGCCGCTACGACATTTATCAGATGCCGCACATTCACGTCGTATGCGAAAAATGCGGCAATGTCACGGATCTTTTCATGGACGATGCCTTTAATAAGGACGTTTTGAAAAACATCGAGCGCAAAGCGGGCAATTTCATCCGCAAGCTAAATATCACGGCTACGGTCGAAGACTGCGAAAAGTGTAGATAGTTTAAAGAATTTTCTGCTATTATTACCCACTTTATTTTTGGAGCGGGTATGCAAACTAAGCGTAAATTTTTATTGAGCGACGATTCGATTCTGCGGACGCTAGAGCGTGCGGGGTTGAAATGTCGCAAGGTAAAGATCGCTTGGTTTTATACTTCGTTCTATCCCGAAATTTACTACATCCGCCAAAACGACGAATGCTCTTTGCATCACAAAAAAGAGGATCTCGACAGACAAACTCTAAATTTTAAAATTTCAAAAGATGATTTCAAAGAGGCTTTAAAAAGCAGGATCGCCCGCGTCGTGCAAAAGAGCCGCTACGGCTTTGCTAACGACGAGGCGGAGTTTTGGCTAGAGCTTTACGGCGGCGAGCTAAGTACGCTCGTGATTTTACGAGCGAAATTTCAAAGCGAGGCGGCGAGCGCAAATTTTGATTTTACAAAAACCTTCGGCAGCACCGATTTTTGCGAGATCACCGACGATTACCGCTACAAAAGCCGCTATCTGGCGCGCTACGGCATCCCGCCGCGCTCGCTTGATTTCGCGCACGCCCGCAGCGTTTTTGAAAAATTTAGCCGAGTTAAATTTCTCGCGCCGCCCTATGCGGACAGCGTCAAGCTCGCGCGTTTGGCGCTTGAGCTAGCATGGACGAGGGCGTGCGGCGCAAAAAGCGAGTATCAAAAAAGCCTAGCCCCCGAAGCGCTTCACGAGCTGCGCGTGCAGATCCGTAAATTTAGAGCCGTTTTGAAACTATCCGCGCCGCTTTTCGAAGCTGAAAAAAAGGATGAAATTTTAAAACTGCTCGCAGAATTTATGAGCCGCACCAATCAGCTGCGAGACCTTCACGTTTTTGCGGAGTTTTTAAAAGCCGACGACGCGCCTGTGAGCTTTTTGCAGCAGCTAAATCTTATCGCAAAGCGCTCGGAGGATAAAATTTTAGAATTTCTCTCTAGCGCGGAATTTACAGATTTAAGCGGCGCTATTAGCGGCTTTTTAAACGGCGCGGACGGCATCTACGCACGCAGCGAATATGAAAAAATTTCAAAAAAGTTCGCCTCCGCCCGCCTTTGCAAGTTGATTAAAAGCTTGCGCGCGGAGCTAAAAAATTTAAAGCAAGGTTCATCGCTGCAGGCATTTCACGACGCGCGTATAGGGCTAAAGAGGCTACGATACGCGCTTGAAATTTTTGCAAGAAGCTTTGATGAAGGCTGCGTCAGGGAACTGTTTAAGCGCGCTAAGGCCGCCTGCGAGGATTTCGGCGCGCTGCAAGATATCAGTGTGTGGCAAAATTTTATCGCGATCTATCAAAAAGCAAGCGATAAAAGCGGCGTCGCGTTTGCGTACCTGCTGGCTCTGGACGCCCGCTTAAACGACCGCCGCGCCGAGCTGGAGGAAAAAATTTTAAATGAAAAAGAGCCTCTTTTGCGCGCTCTGAAAAGATCGCTGCGCAAAATCAAAGCATACGAATAAGGAAAGCCCGTGCAAAAACAGGAAAAAATCATAAAGATGTTCGATGAGATCGCGCCTACCTACGATCTGGCAAACCGCGCCATCAGCTTCGGCGTGGACGTTTCGTGGCGCAAAAAAGCGGTCGAGCTGACGCTTGAAAAGCTTAAGGGAAAGCTCGTGAGTATCGCCGACGTCGCGTGCGGCACGGGCGATATGATAAGCTCGTGGCGCGATGGCGCGACGCAGCACGGCGTGCAGATCGAGCGGATCGTGGGGATCGATCCGAGCGAGGGAATGCTCGAAGTAGCAAGGCAAAAATTTCCTAGCTGCGAGTTTATCAAGGCAACCGCGGGCGCCACGACGCTAGATGATGCAAGCGTGGATATTTTAAGCATCAGCTACGGCATAAGAAACGTCGTGGAGCTGGACGCGGCGCTTGCGGAGTTTAACCGCGTCATCAAACCCGGCGGCTCGCTCGTAGTTTTGGAATTTACCAAAGCCGCAAGCGGCGGGCTCGCATTTAAAATCAGAGATTTTTACGTAAGTAAAATTTTACCCAAAATTGGCGCCTTTATCTCGAAAAACAAAGAAGCCTACGAGTATCTGCCAAGCTCCATCGGTAGCTTCCTAGACGCCGCGAGCTTTAGCGAAAAGCTCAAAAACGCGGGCTTTGAGCTGCGCGTGCAAAAGGGCTTCAGCTTCGACGTCAGCACGCTTTTCATAGCTGAGAAAATCGCGCGGAAGAGCGACGATGCTTAGCGTAAGCGAGCTAAACGCCCAAGCCAAGGCGCTTTTGGAGACGAGTTTTAGCTTCGTCGAGGTTGAGGGCGAGATATCTAAGTTTAGAATTCAAAGCACGAGCGGGCACTGGTATTTTACGATCAAAGACGCAAGCGCGGCGATCGATTGCGCGATGTTTAAATTTAACGCCGCGCGGATAAATTTTATCCCCGCCGTCGGCGATAAGCTCATCGTAAGCGGCAAGGTCTCGCTATACGCTCCCACGGGCGCGTATCAGATCCAGGTCTCAAATATCCGCAAAAGCGGCGAGGGCGAACTGGAGGCCGCGTTTGCCGCGCTAAAAGAAAGGCTTAGCAAAGAGGGACTTTTTGATGCCGCGCATAAAAAACAGCTTCCGAAATTTGCCCAAAGCATCGCGATCATCACGAGCGCGGGCTCCGCGGCGCAGGCGGATATGCTTCGCACGGCACAGGACCGCTTCGCACTTTGTAAGATCGATCTGTATAACGCGCTAGTGCAAGGCGAGGGCGCGCCTGCTTCGATCATAAGCGCGCTGCGTGCAGCCGACGAGAAGGGCTACGATGCGATCGTCATCGCTCGCGGCGGCGGCTCGCGCGAAGATCTGTGGTGCTTCAATGACGAGGCCTTGGCTCGCGCGATCTACGCAGCCAAAACGCCCGTCATCTCGGCGGTCGGGCACGAGATCGATTCTAGTATCAGCGATTTCGTAGCCGATCACCGAAGCCTCACGCCCACCGCCGCGATGATCGATCTGCTGCCCGATATTTGCGCGATCTTTCAGAGCCTAGACGGCGTAAGCGACGCACTTGATAGGCTGATAAAAGATAAAATTTCATCCGCACAAAGCGTGCTGAGCATCGCAGCTTTAGAGCTTAGATCAAAATCGGTCGAGCCAAAAATTTCAGGCTCGCTTGCAAAGCTTTTAAATTTCGAGCTTAAATTTAAAAATTTCATCGGCTCCAAACTAAGTGCCGCAGAGCATACGCTAAGCGCTAAGGATGAGCTTTTGGCGCAAAAGGCGAAATTTTTTGAGATCACCAAAGACCTCGTTCAAATCCAAAAGGGCGGCAAAACGGTGAGCTTGGGCGAGCTTGCCGCGGGCGACGAGTTCGTCCTTTGCTCGCAGCAGCTCAGCAAAAACGCAAAAATCATCTAAAGGAGGCAAAATGGATAGAGTAATAAATTTTAGCGCGGGCCCAAGCACCATCCCGCTGGGCGTGCTAAAGCAGGCGCAAGAGGAGCTACTAAACTACGCGGGGCGCGGATTTTCGATAATGGAGATCTCGCACCGCACTAAAATTTTTGAGGAAGTTTTGCATAGCGCGATGGACCGCGTACGCGATCTCTATGGCTTTTCGGACGATTTTACGATTTTGTTTTTACAAGGCGGCGCGAGCCTTCAGTTCGCACAGGTGCCGATGAACCTATACGCAGGCGGCATCGCAGAATACGCCAACACGGGTAACTGGACAAGCAAAGCGATCAAGGAAGCGGGCGTGCTCGGCATAAACTACCGCGTGGTCGCAAGCAGCGAGGAGAGCAAATTCGATCGCATCCCCGAGGTTAAATTCTCTGACGGCGCCGATTACGGCTACATCTGCTCGAACAACACGATCTACGGCACGCAATATCCGCAGCTGCCGCAGTGCGGCTGCCCGCTCGTAGTCGATAGCTCGAGCGATCTGTTTTCGCGCCCCGTGGATCTTAGCAGCGTAGGGATGTTTTACGGCGGCATTCAGAAAAACGGCGGCCCTGCGGGCGTCACGATGGTGGCGATCCGCAAGGATCTGCTGGACCGCGCAAACCCCAAAACGCCGATGATTCTGCGCTACAAGACGCAGGCGGACGCGGACTCGATGAGCAACACCCCAAACACTTTCGGAATTTACATGCTAAATTTAATGCTCGGCTGGATCAAGGACGAAATCGGCGGGCTCGCGGCAATGCATGAGCGCAACAAGCGCAAGGCAGCGCTACTCTACGGCGCGATCGATGCTAGCGGCGGCTTCTACCGCGGCCACGCGCAAAAGGAGAGCCGCAGCCTGATGAACGTGAGCTTTAATATCGCAGATGCCGCGCTTGAGCCGGTTTTCGTCGCGCAGGCGGAGGTAGCGGGGATGATCGGGCTTAAAGGACACCGCGTTTTAGGCGGCATCCGCGCCTCGATCTACAACGCGATAAACTACGAGGACGTGGAAAAACTAGTCGCTTTTATGAGCGAGTTTGCGCGCAAAAACGGCTAGCGGCGGTTAAATTTAGAGGGTTTGAGCGCAGCTCGCGCTTATAGACAAGATTGTTTAGGATCTGCGCTTGCCTTGCCGCTGAGCTAGTGTTTGCCATAGCCCTAGCTTTTATAGCTGGTATTTTACGGGAGAAATAGCTTTGATTCGGCTTAGATTTCGTCGCTAGAATTTTATTGAAGATGAGATTTTATGATGTTAAAATTTTGCATTGGATGAAGTTTGATTGCTTTGATTTTGCAGCGGCAAGCAGACTTGGTGCTGCTGGGATTTATTAGGTAGGATTTAACATCTAAAACGCTATTATCGGTGTTCGAGGAGGGTCGGCGGTTTATTTATTTAGGCGCAGGTTTAGCGTATCTGGCGTCTAAATTTAAGCTTAACCCTAAAAACGGGCAAAATTAAACGAAAGGATTTAAATGAGTTTTAAGAGATTTTTTGCAGTAGCGCTTGTGGTGGGCGCTTGCGCTTCGGTGAGCGCAGAGGCTAGCGCTGCTGGGGATTTTTGTATCAAAAACGGCGGCGAGCTGATCGTCCGCAAAGACGGCAATGGCGTGGACTACACCGTTTGTAAGCTGCCTGACGGTACTATGATCGACGCTGAAGAATTTTATAAAACAGGCGGCGATTTGAGTAAATTTAAGAGCGTAAATCGATAGAATTTTATTGCTTGCGAGATTTGCGGTAGCGAAATTCCATAAAATTCTGCGTCAAAATTCCTCTTTAAAATTTAGATAAATTCTAACTAGCAAGCGTTGGCGAGAGTGAATTCTCGAGCGCCACAAACGAAGTGATGGCAGCAGGGTGATGGAAGAAATTCAATTATCCAAACATCAACGATGTGTTGAGATTTTGCTCCAGTAAGGTACTGAAAGCAGCGGCTACGCAAAGCAGAAATTATTTTAAGCGATTTTACGCGACGCGCAGAAACCTACTAGATTGCTTGATTAGGAGGCAGATTTTTTGGATATGCGATAAACATTTGCGCTCATAGTTGCTGAGCTTAAATTTCAGCCATTTGTGGGCGTAGCTCACTTTATTGTTTAAAAAGTTTAAATTTTAAATGCTTACGAGCGTTCATTCGCTTCCTTGCCTGCGTAAATTTAGCGCGTGAAAGCCACGACCTCGTCGCGCTCAAACGTGATCTGCCGTCCCGCTAGATACAGCTCGAAGTAGGGCTTCAAAAAGTCCTCCCGCGGCCTTTGCGCGTAGTTTGGATACTGCAAGTACGCAGGTAGCAGGTAGTCGCAGTTAATCGAATAGTACGCCTCGCCGAGCACCCATAGCTTTGCATCGAGCTTAGGCGTATCTATCATCCACTCCGTGATCGTCTCATAGACGGCGTGCGCAAGCTCGTCTTTGTTATGCGCGAGATCAAAACCTTCCTGCACGCGAGCGGATTTTATTTCGCCAAGCATCTCTAAAAGTCCGTCATCGCCGATAAACTCGGCAAAAATTTTTAAATTTCGAACGTATGCTAAAGCTAGGCTTTTAAGCGCTTCGTCGTTAAATTTCGGATCCTGCGGCGGGCAAAAATACCCGGGCGCCACGCCTTGATCGAACGCCTCCCGCGTCTGTTGCGCCGTGACTGCGTAGATCGGCATTATGCGCGCTTGTAGCTCAGCGCCGTTTTGCAGCGGCGCAAACACCGCCCGCGCGCCCGCACCGTCAGGCATGAAGCACTGAAAAAGCCCGTAAAGCTTATCCTGCAGATCGATCTCTTCGCAATCTAAATCAAGATCTAGCCCAGCAGTCTCGTTAATGCGACTAGCGTACTCGAAATTCGTCATTTTCGCCCCTTTAAATTTTGACCGTCAAAGCGTTTGGGTGGAATTTTACCTAAATTTTGCGCATTTGCCGAATTAAAATTTATGTGCGATGAGACTTTTGTAGAATTTAAAATTTAGCGATTCGGTTTTGATTCGGTACAGCGACAAAGCGGCAGGGCGATGAGCGGCGACGGGTTGTCGTGCGGGCGGTTAGTAGCGGTGGATGGGTATCGCGCGGCGGCGGCGGACGTCTGATAGCGGCGCCTACGGCACGTGACGACAGGGGTAGCCTATGATCGCGACTGCAGCGCTCGCAGCCTACTTGTTCGCAGAAGCGGATTTTTTGCGCTCAGGCCGCCGTAAGGCGACGGGCGGTGTATTGGATGACGGTAGCGCTCGCGGTTGCTTACAAAAGCGCTTTTCGCGTTCAGAGCGCGCATTAGCGGCGCAAGGTCGGCGGCTTATTTGATATGTTGTGCGTGAGATAAAATTTATCATCTAAATTCCAAAGAAAGACCGGTGCCCGTGGCGGCAAATTTGCTTGTAGGAATGAAATTTGTCGTTCAAATTTAGCAAAGATAAAATTTTAAATCGTGTAAATCGCGGGAGGGGACGGTTAATGATTTGATTTTGTTCGCATCGCGCAGTATTTAGGCGGCGCAACGCAATTAAAATTTATTCTATCCCCGTAAATGCTGCTTTTGCGTCCGCCAGATCCTTCTCGTCCGGGTGTTTCGCAGCCTCCGCCCAGCGCGCAAGTCGCTCGGGGGTGATAGGGTGGGGCGAGTTGCCGCCGGCCGCCATTTTGCGCATCGTTTCAAGTAGATTCGGATCGATCGCGCCCTGGCAGGCAAACTCCCTTACGATCTCGTTGCCGTTTGCTTTAAGCCCCTCTTCAAAGCTATCTAGGCACTTGCGCGAATGCTCGCCGTCCGGCTCCGCGCCCAGAGTCATAAAAACGCCAAGCTTTTTGCCGTGAATCTTGCGTAAAAAGCGCGTAAATTTCGCCTCGGCCTCGCCCTTATCGACGTAAAAGCCCAAGGCTATAAAGTCGTAGTCATCGATCTCGCCTTCAAAGTCGCGGAAATTTAGGCTCTCGCAGCCTAGTTGCTCGGCGATCGCGTCGCCCACTTTTTTCGTGTTACCCGTTTGCGAGGTGTAAAGCACGATTTTTTTCATACAAAGTCCTTTCTAATGATGTTTGCCATCTCTTCGTTGATGTTGTTGCCCCAAAAAATTCCGTCCAAGTTCAAGACCGATTTTTCATCCTTAAGCTCCAAAAGCCCCCAGCTCTCAAATTCCTTTAGTTTCTGCAGCGCTTCGTCATAAACGCTCGCGCTTAGGCCGTCTTTTAGCGCGTTTAAGCTTACGATCGGGTATTGAAATAAATTGCTTAGCACGCCGTATTTTGCTTCGCGCTCATCGATTCGCGAGATCATCTTGTGCCCCGACACGCCGTAAATTCCGAAGCCCGCTACGTGTCCGCCCGCGCCGTTGCCGATAGGCAGGATATCCGTGCCCTTGTGGCTTAGCTTGATGTAGCCGTAGTTATCGCGACCTTTTCGAGCAAGTTTGGTAAGCTCCAAAACCTCGAAATTCCCGCTTTGCAGTAGCGCCTCTGCAAAGGCATGGTGCAGCTTTTTATCAGTCGGCAGATCGTAGTAGGAGGTGTCGATCTTTTTGGATAGCTCCGAGCCTTCGAAAAACATCAGCGAGTAAAAGCTGGCGCTATCTAGACCTAGCTCATTTACGTAGCGCGCGTCTGCGATCGCTTCCTCCACGCTTTCGTTCGGGAAGTTGTAGATGATGTCGCAGCAGAGCATGCCGTCAAATTTTTCTCTAAGATCCTTTAGTCGCTCGATTGCGCGAGCGGGCTTATGCACGCGGTTTAGAAGCGCACGCCCCTGTCTGCTGAAGGTCTGCACACCGATGCTAAAGCGATTTACGCCGAAGCTTTGCAGAGCGAGCGCTTTTTGCGTATCTAGATTATGCAGCGTAGTTTCTATGCTGATCTCGCAGTCCTCTGCGATCTTGAAATTTTTATGCAGCGCGCCTAGAACCTTTTCGAAGTGCGTCTCGCTAAAGACGCTCGGCGTGCCACCGCCGAAGTATATGCTCTTGATCTTTTTGGTGTCGAAGTAGGGCATCTCGCCGTAGTCTTTGATCTGGCGGATCAAAAATTTAGCGTATTCGTCCAGCTCGTCGCCGAGTTTGGAGCGCATCATCGAACAAAACGAGCAGATGTTGTCGCAAAACGGCACGTGCAGATAGATCACGCAATCGCTGTCTTTCGCGGGCTGCTCCAGCGCATTGAACAGCTCGTTTTCGCTCGCGGAGACGCTCTCGAAGAGTTTGGAGCGATGGTGGGATTTAATGCGTTCTTTAAACATCTATTTCGTTGCCTCCGCGTAAATTTCATCCACCGTCTCGCCGATCTGTGGGCTTCCGCGCAAGATGAGCGTCGGGGCCTTTAAAATTTTGCCCGATTTTACCGCTTTGGTGTTGCTAAGGATCGGATTTGCCTTTAAAAAATCCTCCGTCTCGCCGCCTACGACGACGATTATATCGGGGTTTTGCTCCAAGATGTATTCTGCAGATACTGAAGGCGTGCTGCCCTTTAGGCCGTCTGCGATGTTTTTGGCGCCTAGGCGAGCGAAAATGTCGCCTACTAGAGTTTTGTCGTTAAAGGCCATAGTGGCGTTTGAGCCGAAAAATAGCGCCACTTTTTTGCCGCGAAGAGCGGGTTTGTCTGCAAAAATTCCATCCATCTGAGCGCAAATTTTATCCGCCTCGCTCTCTTTTTTTACGATCGCCGCGACCTTCTTTACGTTTTGGCAGATGTCTGCGGTGGAGTTTGCATCCATCGCAAGGCTCTTAAGTCCTAGCTTTTTCAGATCCTCGCTAACGCCTGCGGAGTGGAAGCTCGTGATAACCAGATCGGGCTTAAGCTCGACGATCTTTTCCATATTCGGCTTGACGTAAGTGCCTACGCTGGGTAGTTTCGCGGTTTCAGCCTGCGGGCGGATCTTGCTCATCGAAGTGGTGGCAATCGCAGCGATCTGATCCTGCGCGCCTAAAGCGTAGATGATCTCGACCGCGGCGGGATCAAGTACGACTAGACCTTTGGCGAATACAAAGCTCGCCGCAGTCAAAGCTATAAGAATTTTTTTCATAATTTCTCCTTTTTGGGTAGTATAAACTTTACCCCGTTTTCTTCTACTATTAAGGCTTCAAAGCCGTAAATTTCTTTTATGATCTGCGGCGTAAAAAGCTCGCTCGCACTACCGCGATATCTCACTGCGCCGTCTTTTAGCATAAAAATTTCATCGCAAAACAGCGAGGCTAAATTTAGATCGTGCAGCACGATGACGCTCGTTAAATTTAAAGAGCGCGTCAGGTTTTCGCAGATGCTCATCGCCTCGATGGCGTAGTTCATATCTAGCGCGCCCGTGGGCTCATCGAGCAGTAAAATTTCAGGCTCGCTGACGAGCGCTCTAGCAAGCAGCACGCGTCCGAACTCCCCGCCGCTTAGCTCAAATGCGCTACGCTCTAGGAATTTTTTCACGTCCAAAAGCTCTGCCATTTGTTCCACTTTAGCGTGATCGCTCGCATCGTAGCCGCTAAAGGCGCTTTTTAATCGGCAAAATCTGCCCGCAAGCAAAATTTCTTTCACGCTAAGCGGCGCGGCGAGAGCCGTTTTTTGTGGTACGAAGCCGATGAGCGCCGCAAGCTCTTTAAGGCCGTATTCGCTCGCTCTTCTGCCGTTTATTTCGATGATCCCGCTTGCAGGCTTTAAAATTTGCAAGATATTTTTTAACAAAGTGCTCTTGCCGCAGCCGTTAGGGCCCAAAATCCCGTAAAATTTACCCCGTTCTAAATTCAGACATACGTCTTGCAGGATCGCCCGCTTGCCGTAGCTGAAGTTTAGCGCCGAAATTTTCATGCATGCTTCCTAAATGCGAGGTATAGAAAAAAGGGCGCGCCGAAAAAGGAGGTCACCACGCCGATCGGAATTTCTACCGGCGATAGGATGTTTTTGGCTATGACGTCGCAAAACAAAAGAAAAAGTCCTCCCGTAAGCGCACTAGCAGGGATCAGCACGGCGTTGCTAGACGTGCGAAGCGCCATACGCAAGGTATGCGGGATGATGAGCCCCACGAAGCCTATCATCCCCGTAAACGCGACCGAAAAGCCGATGATGAGCGAGGAGACGATGAGCAGGCTTTTTTTGGACTTCTCGACGTTGAGCCCCAGTGACTTCGCCTCCTCGTCGCCGTTTAAGATGATATTTAGCTCGTGACGCTTCGCGTAAAAATACGCCATGCAAAACAGCAGCGGCAGCAGCAAAAGCGCGATCTTTTGCCAATTTGCGCCGCCTAGATAGCCCATCATCCACGCCGTAATTCTAAAGCTGTCCTCTCCGATGAGATAGACCGCGAAAGAGGTAAATGCGCCCAAAAACGACGATACGGCGATACCTACGATCAGCAAAGTCGAGATCGAGCGGGTGTGGGCTGCGAGCTTAAAGATCACGAGTGACAGCGCGCTTGCGCTTAAAAACGCAAAAATTCCGTAAAAAACGTCGCTAAGCCCCAGCAGATAGGCTATGACCGCGCCGAAGGTCGCCGCCGAGGCAATGCCGATGATGTAAGGATCTGCAAGCGGGTTTAAAAATACGCTTTGCACTACCACGCCCGAAGTTGCCAGCAGCGCGCCCACTAAAATACCCATTACTAGGCGCGGTAGGCGCATTTGCAGCAAGATGAGCTGCTTGGTCTCGTCTATCTCGCCGAAGGTAAAAAATTTCGCGACGTCGCCCAGCGAAATGTTCGCCCCGCCGCTACTTACGGCTACTAAAGCAAGCAAGACGAAAGCTGCGATTAGAAAGAGATAAAATTTAAAGCTCATAGCCCACCAGGCGAACTATACGCGCAATTTTCGTCGCGGCGGATATTTTTAAAATTTAAGCGGTGCCAGGAATTTATGCGCGCGGAATTTATGAAATTCTCGCGGCTCGCATCGTTGTTTTTACGGTTTGCGTAGCTTTTGATATCAGCGCGAAAAAGTACATAGCCGCACACTTGATCCGGCATAAATTTCCTCCTAAAAGTATTCGCGATTTTTATTAAGAAATTAAAATCGTTATCATGGGATTTTATCGCTTGATTTCTTAAATCGCGATAAATTCCGTGATGGCTAAAAGCTGCGAGGTTAAATTTGGGCGATTAAATGTTAAAATTTTGTGCGTCGCCAAGCCGTCTATTTAAATTTGAAATTCAAAATTTAGGCGCTAAATTTAAACGCCGAAAGAGCTCTTTTTAATTTCGCGATTCAGCTTTAAATTATAAAAACGCCGATAAAATACGCACTAAATTTATTTAACGAGTCCCGCTTTAAAGGCGCAAACCGTTTTGTTAAACGGCAAACTGCGCCAAAGCCGCTCGCTAAGCTTTAAGGAGTGAGTATGAAATTTTGGCAAAAGATCCTTTGGGCGGCGGTCGCCGTCATAGGGGCGTGGTGTTTCGGCGTACTTGCGCTAAATAAAGGCGAGAGCATCAGCGCCGTCTGGCTCGTAGTGGCCAGCGCGTGCATCTATCTGATCGGATACACCTTCTACGGGCGCTTTATCGCGTATCGCGTATTCGAGCTGAACGATCGCCGCGCAACTCCTGCGGTGATCCGAAACGACGGGCGAGATTACGTCCCTACGAATAAATACGTCCTTTTTGGCCACCATTTCGCCGCTATCGCAGGCGCAGGACCGCTCGTAGGTCCCGTAGTGGCCGCACAGATGGGCTATCTGCCCGGCACTATTTGGCTTTTGGTAGGCGTCGTGCTCGCAGGCGCGGTGCATGATTTCATCGTGCTCGTGCTCTCTACGCGACGCGGTGGCAAGAGCCTCGGCGAGATGATAAAAGACGAGATGGGCAAGCTCACGGGCGGCATCGCGATGATCGGGATTTTTTTCATCATGCTGATCATCGTGGCGATTTTGGCGATGGTTGTCGTAAAGGCGCTTGCGAACTCGCCGTGGGGGCTTTTTACGATCGCGATGACGATACCGATCGCTATATTTATGGGAATTTACATGAGGTTTTTGCGCCCGGGCAAGGTCAGCGAGGCATCGATCATCGGCTTTGTTTTGCTGATGCTTGCGCTTTGGGGTGGGCATTACGTCTCGATCGATCCGTACTGGCACGACGTTTTTTCGCTAAAGGGCGAGACGCTCGCGCTTCTTACGATCGGCTACGGCTTTATCGCGGCGATCTTGCCTGTGTGGCTGCTGCTTGCGCCGCGCGATTATCTAAGTACCTTCCTTAAGCTCGGCGTCATCATCGGCATGGCAGTCGCGATAATCTTTGTCGCGCCCGAGCTTAAAATGCCCGCTACGACGAAATTTATCGACGGCACGGGTCCCATTTTTGCAGGCTCGATATTTCCGTTTTTGTTTATCACGATTGCATGCGGCGCGATCTCGGGCTTTCACGCGCTGATCTCCAGCGGTACGACACCTAAGATGGTCGAGCGCGAAACCCACACTCTTTTCATCGGCTACGGCTCGATGCTTATGGAGAGCCTTGTGGGCGTAATGGCGCTCGTAGCGGCGTGCATCCTAAGCCCGGGCGAATATTTCGCTATCAACTCGCCAGCCGCGGTACTCGGCAAAGACGCGGTAAGCGCCGCGGCGTATATAAATTCTATCGGATTTAGCATTACGCCCGAGCAGATCGGCGCCTTGGCTTCAAACGTCGGCGAAACCACGATGATGAGCCGTACGGGCGGCGCTCCTACCTTTGCGATGGGGCTAACGATGCTGCTGCATCAGATCATCGGCGGCAAGGAGCTGATGGCGTTTTGGTACCATTTCGCGATTCTGTTTGAAGCGCTGTTTATTCTGACCGCAGTCGATGCAGGCACGCGCACGGGGCGCTTTATGGTGCAAGAAATTTTAGGCAACGTCTATAAGCCATTCTCCGATACTAAAAATTCCCTCTACGGCATCATCGCGACGGTGATCTGCGTGGCGGGCTGGGGATATCTGCTCTACAGCGGCGTTACCGATCCTATGGGCGGAATTTACACGCTGTGGCCGCTTTTCGGCGCGTCCAATCAGATGCTCGCGGGCATCGCGCTGCTGCTTGCGACGGTGGTGCTTTTTAAAATGGGCAAGCAAAAATACGCCTTCGTTACGATCACTCCTGCGATTTGGGTGCTTATAACCACGCTTTATGCGGCGATCTTAAAGTTAATGCCGGCTAACGGCGAGCGCGTGCACGACGCAGTAAGCCACGTGGCCATCGCGCAAAATACCGCCGCCAAGCTCGCTAGCCTGAGCGATCCCGCCGCGATCGAAAAGGCGCAGGCTATCATCAGAAATAACGTCATCGACGCCGTGCTATGTGCTCTTTTCGTCGTCGTTACGATCATCGTCATCGCCCAAACGATCCGAATGTGCCTTAAAATTTCAAAGGGCGGCGCGAACGAGGGGTATTTCAAACTGGCAGAAAGCGAGCACATAGATAGGGGCGTTTATGAAAAAGTTTAAATTTAACCCGCTCGCAGCCCCGAAGGCCGTGGCGAGGTTTTTGGCGCGCGCGGATGCCGCGCTTGCGCCGCTCATCGGGCTCGGCGATTACGAGGGCTATCTGCGCCATTTCAGAAGCGCCCATCCTGACGAAGTCCCGCTAAGCAGGGCGGAATTTTTCCGCGCGATGCAAGATAGCAAGGCAAAAAACGTCAAGTGCTGATAGCGGCGAAAAGGGCGCGGTCGCGCCGTACAAATCGCCGACCCGCGACGCTTTGCCGTCATATCACGAAATTTCGCCGCGGATTTGAAATTTTAAATTTGATAGGGCACGGGTGCGCGAGTCATGAAATTTAACCCGCTGCTAGGGATAAAATTTCGCGCGTACCTCTTTGAGATTGCGCTTTAAATTTGCTCGCACTTAGGGCGTTAAGATTTGTCCTTGCCGTCGCGCTGTACTCATCGCTAGCCGCGACGCTTTGCAGCGGTCTCGCCTGCATGTCGTAGAATTTTTAAACGGGTATTTCCGCGTCTTAGTAGAATTCTATATAAAATTTTTGCAAAATTTTTAACAAACCCGCCTTAATTAAAGGCGTGAAATCACGGCTGCAAATTTTAAATCAGGAATATGGGTGTGCTTGGACAATGGCTTAGATCTCATAGCAGGTTAAAATTTGATCCGCGTCCTCGTCGTAAGCGTTATCGACTAGTACGAGATCGAGGGCGCGCTCGGGCGTGCGATGCCTGCGTTTTTCATTTTTACTGGGAGCGAGGAGTGAATATTCACGGTTTTCGATACCACGGCCGCCTTCGGGCATTAAATTTTGCTCGGCAAATGCGCCCTTTTGCTCCGCTTCGTATTTTGCGCTCGCAGCCTGGCAAGAAGCAGCCGTAACGACGCCTAAAATTCTCGCGCCCTTTTGTTTAAATTGATGCGTCAAAACAGGCTTTGTCGCGAGATATCGGGCGGGCTCATTTTGTTTAAATTTATCCATCGCTTCGCATCCGGATTTGCTCGTCTCGTTCCGTGTAAATTTATCCGAGCCGCTGCAATTAAATTCGTCCGCTTCGTCACATCTAAATTCCTCGGCTTTATCGTGCGCAAATTTGCCCGAGCCGTCGTGCTCGCCGCTCTCGAGGTCGCCCGTTTTGCCGTGCTCGAAGCCGCCCGCCTCGCTACGCAGATCAAGAACCTTCAGCTCATTCAGCTCGTTTATAAAGTATCCGCGCCAGCCGTCTGGTCCATCCGCCGCAAGCTCGAATCTATCGAAATCAAAGTCCAGCTTCACACGGAATTTAACGTTAAAATTTGCGTCCGTAAAAACAAGCTCGTTAGCACCCTCTATTTCGCCGTTTTCGCCAGCCTCGCCCGCGCGAATGCAATATCCGCCGCTTGCGCGCTGCGCCTGCGTCATAGGGCAAGCTTTAGCGATGATTTTAAGCTCGCAACTGCTCAAATTTAAGCCGTAAATTTGACCCGAGCGCGTAAAAATCAAGAAATTTAGCTCATCTTGCTTAAAAATCGCCGCGCAGCTCCTTAATCGCTTTCGCGTGCCCGTCTGCGTCTCAAAATCGTAAATAAAAAGCGTATCGTCAGTCGCCGTAATAGCCTTTTTATCGCCGCCCTTGCTACTTAGCGCGATAAAATTGCCGTATTTTAGCACGCCCTTTTTATGCTTTGAGATGAGCGCGAGATCCGCGGCGTTAAATTTATAAATCGTGTCAATAAAGCCCAAAACTACGAGCGTGCGGCCGTCATCGTCAAAGGTCGCGGCACGGGTAAAATCGCGGAAAGGCGCGCCTGCTAGCTGCTCGCCGCTTTCGAGCGAGAATTTTCTAAGCTTCATCTGCTTTTGTTCGTCGTTATCGCCTACGTAAAATGCGCGATCGCCCTTTATCAGGATATTTTCGCCGATATCTCGAAGCCTGTTTTGAAGCTTACTTTGCCATAAAATTTTCATCCGTCGCTCCTTCCGTCTGCGCGTAAGAACACAGCACGATTTATTGCTTTTAATTTGTGCTAGCGGTTTTATCAGCGCGCATGCCAATCCTTGCTGTTGCTTAAATTTACGCTATTTGCGCGGTGCTCGGTACCTATCAAATCGGCATTTCGGCCGTGCTTTGCGGGCAAATTTATCCGCGCAGCGTTTGGACCGGGCCAGAAATTTAGCTGCGCGCTGTTTGAACGAAACCGCAAAATTAGCCTCGCAAATTTAGATCATTTTTTCGGTTTATTTTCTTTGATATAGTCCACGGCGATACGCTGGCAGGCGATTTTATCGTTCTTTTCGAGGCATAAAGTCTCTAGCTCCTCGCGGCTGAAATTTTTGTAATCCTTGATCGTCTTTTTGCCGCCGCCTCCCATCACGAAGTATATGAGAGCCGCTAAAATCGCCATCGCAGCGATTAATCTAAGCATAATTGCCTCCTAAATTCATAAATTTTGCACCGAATACACGTACAAAATTTTTGCGCACATTTGTTTAAAATAGGCAATCAAAATTCTACGCCGCGCGGATTTTGCTAGCAGCGAATTTTCAAATTTAAAGCAAATTAATCTGCTTCGGAAAGTACCTATCCAGCGTCTGCGCTACCTGCTCTAACCAGACCTTTCGCTCAGCTTCGTCGCTATCTGCGACCACTCTAAACATCAGCCGCTCAAAGGTTTTCACGCCGCAAAAATCAAAAATGCAGTTTTTCCAAATTCTTTCCAGCGGATCGCCAAATATCTCGTTTTCTCTGGCCTCGGGGGTGTTGGAGGTGTTGAAAACTACGGCGACTTTAGCCTTTAAAAGCCCTATCGGAAGCCCACCGCCGTTATCGCCCGGCGCAAAATCGTAGGCTACTCTCTGCCTTAGCACGCGGTCAATCCAGCCCTTGAGGATGGCTGGCGGCTCGCCCCACCAGTTCGGATGGACGATCACGATACCATGGGCGTTTGCGATGTCTTTTTGATGCACTTTTAACAGCTCGTCGTCGCTTTCGTCGCTCACGAGCTCAGCGTCGTTAAGGATTGGGTTAAATTTCTCTTTATATAGATCATGAAATTTAACCTCGTAGCCGCTATTTTGCAGTTTTTCTGCTGCTACGTTCGCAATAGCCGCATTTAGACTTCTCTCGTAAGGATGCGCTAAAATGATGCAGATTTGTTTCATATTCCTATCTTTCTATATTCAAAAATTTATATAATTTTACTTATTCTATAGAGTTTATTAGTTTTGCGTAATTCGCCCACATGATTTTAGTTTCTTGGTATTTCTGTTGGCAAATATGATGTCAAGGCTGACACAAATTTTTTCTTATTTACTTCATTTGCAGACATCATACTAATGACTGTTGCAATGTATTCTTTATTTTTAATTCCAAAATAGTGACCGATTGCGCTTGATAAGTTCTTTTCATTGAATATTTTAATAATATCTTTGTAATTATCGTCTGATAATGCATTTTGAAATTTATCATTTTGTTCTTTCCATATATCTTCATATTTTAAGGATGATATAAAATTTTTAAGCGAACTATTTATTTCCTCCTTATTTCTGCCGTCTATAGCGGAATTTGATAGCCTATACTTTATCTCATACAAGACGCTCTTGGATATTTGGCTATCGATTTGTTTTTCAAATCTTTCTTTTACTATATAATTTTTAATTTCTGAAAAAATATCATTTTCGTTTTTGCCAAAGCAGCTAGCTATAAATCGCACAACTTCTTCGGTTATAAATAAATTTTCAATTTCCGCGACATTAATGGCATACACATTTTTCGCTTTATATATTTCCAATTCATGTTCACTACGAAAATCTCTATCTATTATTCCATATACTTCAAAATGATGTAGTATATTGGTTTCTCTAAATGCTTTTGTTCGAGATATAACTTGCTCGCAGCTTCCACAAGGAATTATGTAATAATTTGGATATAATATTGAATAAAGTCGTATATCACAACTAAATTTACCGCCCTCGACAAACAATACGCTTTTTCTACTTCCAAGTATATCCAGTAGTAAATTTTCAGGAAGATTTATATCTTTTTCAATTTTCTTAAAAACCCATTTTACACCATTATATTGTTTTATCCAAAATTTGTCTGCATGCTCATGTAAAGTAGCAAAATTTATATCGTGTGTAATATAAATAAACAAACAATCTTTACGATATTGCTCGAGCGTAGTCCATAAAGTATTCATTATAGATTTGTGCAAATGAATTTCTGGCTCATCTATGATTAAAATTTTATCTTTAGGAACGCATAATACCTGAGAGGCAAAATATAAAACTGAACGCTCACCGTCACTCATTTGATTAGCAGGATATTTTTGATCCCCCAGTACCGCATAAAATTTTGAATCACATATATAAAGTTTCCTTTGAGGAAATACGCAATCCCATATAGCCAGTAGTTTATCAACAGCTGTTGTTGGAGGATCTGGCATGTTGTGATTTGATTCTTTACTTTTCTTGTATTCACTAACAAATGCATCATTTTCTTCATTTTTTAATGCAAGTATAGCCGAGAGAACAGCTTCAAAATCATCCATCATTTTCGTTGTATATTTCCCCCAGTCCCATCGATACCCTTTATTTGCCTTAGAGTCAGGATTGTCAGTCCCATAAAATACCAAATCTTCCGACTGGGAATAATTTCTTAAAGGAATATTTTCTTTGAAATTTAAATTCCTTTGTGCTCCTATACGATGAACCAAGTCCATACTCTGCTGTTCTATCCATGCTCCTAGCTTACTTTTTCCAGAGCCATTAGCGCCGACTATAATAACTGCATTTTTATCTGTTTCATGCTCTTGCCTCTCATTATTTTCGTCTGGCAACCAATATTTAAATTTCATATCTTTGGCTCTTTGCATTAATATTGATTTATAAAATTTTACTCCCACTCTATCGTTGCAGGCGGTTTGCTCGAGATGTCGTAAACTACGCGGTTGATGCCGTCCACTTCGTTTATGATACGGCGAGAGACGTTTTCTAGCAGATCGTAAGGTAGGTGCGAGAAGCTGGCCGTCATACCGTCGCTGGCGTCCACTACGCGTATACACACGGCGTTTTCGTAGGTGCGGTTATCGCCCATGACGCCGACGGAGTGTACGTTTAGCAACACGCAAAACGCCTGCCACGTTTTGTTGTACCAGCCGCTTGATTTTAGCTCGTCGCGTAGGATCACGTCGGCTTTGCGCAGTAGCTCTAGACTTGGCGTATTTACCTCGCCCATTATGCGGATCGCAAGGCCAGGACCCGGGAATGGATGGCGGAAAACGACTTCGCGCGAAAGGCCTAGTTCAAGCCCCAGCTGGCGCACTTCGTCTTTAAAAATTTCGCGCAGAGGCTCGATCAGTTCAAATTTCATATCCTTAGGCAGGCCGCCTACGTTGTGATGGCTCTTGATCGTCTTGCTCGAGCCCGCGACCGAGCTTTCGATGATGTCGGTGTAGAGCGTACCCTGGGCTAGAAATTTTACGTTTTTGTATTTTGCCGCCTCTTTGCTGAAAACCTCGATAAAGGTCGCGCCGATGATTTTGCGTTTTTGCTCCGGATCGACCACCCCTTTCAGCCTGCTTAAAAACAGCTCGCTAGCATCGACTACGTCCAGGCTCACGCCCAGTTTGAGTCTAAACATCTCCTCTACCGCCTTGCGCTCGCCAGTGCGGAGCAGTCCATTATCGACGAAAACCGCTATCAGGCTCTGCGGCACCGCATGTGCCAAAAGCGCCGCTACGACCGAGCTATCCACACCGCCGCTTACCGCGCAAAGCACCTTGGCGTTGCCTACGCGCTCTTTTATTTTGATCATCTGCTCTTTGGCGAAGCTGCCCATATTCCAAGTGCTGGTTATTCCGCAGATCTCTTTGGCGAAATTTTTTAAAATTCTATCGCCGAACTCGCTGTGGCAGACCTCGGGGTGAAATTGTAGCGCGTAAATTTTACGGATCTCGTCACCAAATACGCACCACTCACTCTCGTCCGAGCTTGCCATTACCTCAAAGCCATCTGGCAGGCTCTCGACCTTGTCCGAATGGCTCATCCAAACGATCGAGTTATCCTCCACGCCGCCAAATAGCTTGCTAGCGCGAAGCAGCTTTAAAGAAGCCTTGCCATACTCTTTTTTGCCCGCAGGCACGACGCTGGCGCCAAATTTATGCGCGATGAGCTGCATGCCGTAGCAGATACCTAAAATCGGAATTCCAAGCTCAAAAATTCTATCGTCGCAAAAATACGCATCCTTGGCGTAAACGCTAGCGGGTCCGCCGCTTAAAATAAGGCCTTTAGGGTTTTTTGCTTTTATCTTGTCGATCGGCGCGTCGTATGCGATTAGCTCAGTGTAAACGCCTTGTTCGCGCAAGCGCCTAGCGATCAGCTGGGTGTATTGAGAGCCGAAGTCCAGCACTAAAATGTCTGCCGTTTGCATGAAATTCCTTTGTAAAAATTTTTAAAAGTATAACAAAGCAAAGCTAAAAGTAGGCTATTTATCGCGTAAAATTCTAACGCCGCCTTTCGTGTCGTTTGTTTTGTTGTCATCCGCGGCGGATGCCTCTGCATTCACGGTTTGCTCATCCGCGTCCGAGTAAAAAGGCGGTGCTTTGTATCCGCAGCCGCTAAGCAAAACTAAGATAAAAAATGCTAAAATCCGTCTATGGAAAATGCAAGAGAAATAATCGCTCATATCAGAAAAGATCCTTTATATGCCAAGATGCGAGAAAGAGGCGAGTTCTTAGCGATTTTGCCGCTTAGTTGGCAAAGGCTGATCGCCTTCATCTACGTCAAAGATGGCATTTTGATGATAGCCGCGAAGCACCCGGCGGGGCTTTGCGAACTAAAACGCGATAGTAATATAAATTTAATAAAAGACGTATTAAAGCGCTTCGTAGCCGCTAGAGAGACGGCGGAGCTTTGCAGCGTGCGCGATATAAAATTTTTCGTCGCAAGTAGGCTGATGAATAAAAGACGCGCGCAAGCCTTTAAAATGAATATGCGCCGAAGCAGCGAAATTTTCTCGCCCGAGCGCTCGAACGGAGGATTCAAAAACAAAATCCAAGATCCGCAAATTTATAAAATTTTTGAAGAGATAAGAGGGCTGATCCTTGCTAATAGAGGAGATTAAGAGCCTGCCTGCTAGCCCCGGCGTGTATCAGTACTTCGATGTCGCGGGCAAGCTGCTATACGTCGGCAAGGCTAAAATTTTAAAAAATCGCGTCAAAAGCTACTTTTCTTTCACGCCCGCTCTCGCGCCGAGCCCGCGCTTAAGCGCGCGCATTGCCAAGATGATAAGCGAGGCGGCGCATTTAGAATACATCGTCACCCCCAGCGAGAGCGACGCGCTGATACTAGAAAATTCCTTCATCAAGCAGCTTAAGCCAAAATATAACATCCTGCTGCGCGACGATAAGACCTATCCTTATATCTACGTAAATTTAGACGACGATTTCCCGCGCTTTGAGATCACACGAAAGATCGTAAAGGGCAGAAACATCAAATACTTCGGCCCCTATTTTCACGGCGCAAAGGAAATTTTACAGACGCTTTACATGCAGTTTCCGCTCGTGCAGAAGAAAAATTGCGTCAAGGGCAAAAAGGCCTGTTTGTTCCACCAGATCGGGCGCTGCGCCGCTCCGTGCGAGGATAAAATTTCAAAGCAGGATTACGCTCGTATCGTACAAAGCGCGCTTGCAGCTCTTAAAAATCCGCAAAAAATGGTACCGCAGCTTCAGGATCGGATGGCGCGGCTAGCGCAGAGCGAAAATTTCGAAGAAGCCGCGCAGATCCGCGATACGATCGAAATTTTAAAACAGATGAATGTAAAGGTTGAGGTCGATCTGGCAAAGCTCGATGATTTCGAGGTCTTTGCGATTGCTGCACGCGACGAGCTCGTCTGTGCCGTGCATTTTAGCATACGCGAGGGTAAAATTTCAGCCTCAAACTCGCATATAATTAACTGCAAAGCCCCAAGCGCCGATGATATCGCAAACGCCTACAAACAGATGATCTTAAGCGCCTTTCCGGCCGCGGCTCCCGTGGCGTGCGCTAAAATTTACGTTTACGACGAGTTTGACGATGCGGATCTGGTGTGCGAAATTTTATCCAAGCGGCATGAAAGAGCCTTTAAAATTTACGCGCCGAAGATCGGCGAGAAGCGTAAAATTTGCGAGATCGCATACCAAAACTGCGAGATCAATATCAAAAAGCATCTAAAAACGCACGATTATGCATTTTTGCAGGAGCTGAAGGATTATTTTAATCTTACGAATTTGCCAGTAAATATCGAAGTTTTTGACAATTCGCATATGTTCGGCGCCGCGGCCGTGGGGGCTATGATAAGCTTTCAAGACGGCGAGTTTAACAAGCAAAACTACCGCCACAAGCACCTTAGCTCAAACAACGACTACGATCAGATGCGCGAGTATCTAACTAGCCGTGCGCTTAAATTTGACGAGCTCGCAGCGCCCGATCTGTGGCTTATCGACGGCGGAACGGCTCTGCTAAACTTGGCGGAGGAAATAATCTGCAGCGTCGGAGCAAACGTCGATATAATCGCTATCTCTAAAGAAAAGATCGACGCCAAGGCCCACCGTGCAAAGGGAGCTGCGAAAGATAAAATTTGCACGAAAAGCGGAATTTTTTCGCTGCCTACGGATGATAAAAAATTGCAGTTTTTTCAACGCCTACGCGATGAAGCGCACCGCTTTGCGATCTCGTTTCACCAAAAGAGCAAACGCAAACTCGATCTGCAAAGCTCAAAGCTGCTAAGCTTGGGCGTTAGCAAGGGCAGCCTGAAGAAGCTTTTGGACTTTTACGGCGATTTTGAGAGCATTTATGCGGCGAGCTTCGAGGAGATCAGATCGCTTACGAATATCCAAACCGCCGAAAAAATTTTAAACAATCATTAACGAAAACCTAACGCAAAAAGCTATATTTAAAGATTTGTTTAGTAAAATCACCCATTAACTTTGCAGGACGGCTAAATCGTCTCCGCCTAGCGTGACGGAAGCGACTTCGTTTCTCCGGTTGAATAAAATTTAACGTCGCGTAAGCTGCGCTTTGAAGGATTTTGTATGAATTTAAATACTACAAGTGCTTTGAGACTTGTTAGCGGTATCCCGCTACTTTTGATTTTCGCGTTTGCATCATATTTCTTGTTTATCTCTTTACAGGATTACGCCAGGGTGGGAATTTTGCAGCAGCAAATTGCTAAAAATAGCAATCTCGCGGCGTTAGTAGAGCAGGTAGATAAAGAGCGCGGTATTACTTCGGCGTTTTTGGGTAGCGAGGGAAACCCCGGTATGGGAACCCTTCTATCGGGTCAACGTAAAAAAACCGACGATGCGCTTGCAAAGTATAAAGAAAGCAAAAATATCAGTGAAAATGTCGTAAAAAAGACTATTTTTGATATTTTCGCTTACGGCACCGGTAATGACGAGCTTTTGGCTGCCGAGGCCGATATAGACGGTTTATTAGACAAGCTTCCGCAGGTAAGAAGGGATGTTGATGCTCAAAGCAAAAGCTTCGGTGAGCTTTTCAGCTCATATTTTCAAAAATTCGATAATGATGTAAAAACAATCCAACGAGTGCTAAGAGAGGGTCTTGTAAGCTCAAATATTACCGTTTGGACGGTTTCATTGCTTAATACCTATGAGGCGATGGACGCCACCGCATCGGAGCGCGACTATATTATCGAATACATCATCGGCAGCAAAGCGATGAATCAGGCGCAACTAAGGACTTGGGCTAGCTTCAACCTATCTAGTTCGCTTCCTAATTACTACTTCTTGCCGGAATCGGATGCTAGAGCCGCGATTTTAAAAATTCTAGACGGAGAGGAATTTCAAAACGCATTAAGAGAGACTGCTAAAATTTCAGCCACATTGCAGCAAGAAGCGGATGAGGGACACTATAGCGTGCCTTTTCAAGAGTGGTTTGCCTCTACTACACTTAAATATAAAAAGTTAAGCGAAATTTCTGAAAAGATCAATGCTGAGCTTGCAGCGCATGCTGATACTTATCTAGCGCAAAGACTAAGAAACCTATTTATAGCTCTTGGTATATGGGTTTTAGCGGCTATTTTGGTCGTTTTTGCCTTGGGTATCACAAGACGTTTAAGACAGAACGTTACCGACCTCGGCAACGTGCTTAGCCGAATCGGCGATTTGACGAATCAGCACGAGCATATCGACGTTAGGACTAGTGAGGGTGTTAACAAAGCGTATTCGCTTATTGAGGACGCGCTCGATCTGATTGCATATCAAAAGGGTGCTGCGGAGGATGCCAATAAGGCAAAATCGATCTTTTTAGCCAATATGTCGCACGAGATCAGAACGCCGCTTAACGGCATCATCGGCTTTACGGAGCTTCTTAAAAATACCGATCTGGATGAAGAGAAGCGCGATTATGTTGATACCATCGAAAAATCGTCCGAAAACCTTCTAACGATCATTAATAACATTTTGGATGTCTCTAAGATCGAGAGCAATAAGGTCGAGCTTGAGGATATTTTATTCAATCCTATCCAAGATTTCGAAAGTGCGGTTGAAATTTACGTCGCCAAGGCTGCCGAAAAGAATATCGACATCTTGCTTTACATCGATCCTACACTCGTGCACCACCTATACGGAGATATTACGAAGATCAAAGAGGTTCTTATCAATCTCATGTCAAATGCGGTCAAATTTACGCCTGAGCACGGCACTATCGTAGTTGAAATTTTAAGAGAGCCTAGCAAAGCTCCGGGAGAGGCGATCGTAACGTTTAGCGTCGAGGATACCGGTATCGGAATTTCGGAAGATAAGCTCGCTAACGTATTTAACGCCTTCTCGCAAGCAGACTCTACCATCACGCGTAAATACGGCGGAACGGGCCTTGGACTTACGATTTCGTCCAAATACGTCGCGATGATGGGTGGTAAGCTTCAGGTTAAATCTACCGTAGGAAAAGGTACTAGATTTTATTTCACCCTTGCTTTTAAAGAGACACAAAAGACCGATGCGGACGCAGTATTTGAAAGTATCAAAGGATTAAATTTTGCGCTTTTAGCCGATAGCGCCGATACGATGTATAATGATATCGTTAAAAACTATATCAGCAAGCTAGGCGGTAAAATTTCGATATTTAATACAAACGCGCAGTTCCGCTCAGCGCAAAATAATAATAAATATGACGCTCTTATCACTAGATTTAAGAATTACGGCGAGGTTAGCGATATATTGAGTATGCCTACGATCTTAACTCTTAAGCCGAAAGAGCTTCAAAGTATTAGTATTTCAAATTCTAAAATTTTTACCCTCACAGAGCCTTTTAACTTAACTAAATTTGTTAAGACGCTAGATAAAATTTCAAAATCCGGAATTGCTCTAAGCAGATCGGATTTTGCTCCACAGACGCATGAGATTAAGCTGGATGCTGAGGTAGAAAAGCCTATCGTCGCTGATGAAATGATTATGGAAGAGCCGGTAGTAAAAGAAAGGCCTATCATCAACAAGCTCGATGAATTACGACATGCTAGTACTTCGTCGGCAGACGAGCTACGCGCTATCTTGCAAAGCAGAAGGCGTACGCATGATGCCGAGGCTCATTCTGCGCATAAAGAGGAGGCTGTTAGTAAGCCTAGTATTGCTCAAGAGCTCAAAAAAGAAGCTCCTAAGGTGGAAGAGCCGGTCATTAAGCCTATAGATATCGAGCCTATGAGTGATATTAAGATTGAAAAGATAGAGCCTGAATCGCCAAAGATCGATATTGATATTCCTGAAATAGTAATCCCGCGCGCAGAAAAGCCAAAGGTAGAGCCTTCAAGCACAAAGGATGCCCAGACTGATATCGATGAGCCTATATCTTTGGAAATTCCTGATGATTTTGTGGGGCTCAAAACACATGCGACGCAGACCCAGGCTCCTAAAGCCGAAACTCCTAGCATTGATCTTTCTGATATCGAAATAGAGCTTCCTAAGATCAAAAAAGAGGAAGAAGAAGTAAAGGTTGAGCCTGCAAAAATAGAAATTCCAAAGGCTAAGGTTGAGACGCCTAAGGCTGAGATTGAAATTCCTGATATAGATATCGATCTTTCGGATATCAAACCGAGTGCCAAGGTGCAAGAGCCTGCCAAAAAGGTTGAAATTCCAAGCGTAGAAGAAGAAATTCCTGTAGCCGTTAAAACCGAGCCTGAAATTCCTATCGCTAAAGCTTCGAAGCCTGATACTTCAAGTGTTTCTGCTCATGAAGATGAAATTTCAAGTGTTAAACTTTCAGAACCTGAAATTCCAACTGAAAAGATAATCGAACCAGAACCTATCGCTGTTGAGCCAGAGCCGGTAGTAATTGAGCCTGAACTAAAACCTATCAAGCCAAAACTTGAAGAGGTTAAACAGGAGCCTTCAAATATCGAGTCTGAACCGGTAACGCCAGTAGTAGAACCAGCAGCTCAAAATATTCCTGTCGAAGAGCCGAGTATTGAGCCGGAGCCTGTAGATATTCCTAAGGTGGAGCCTGCTACTCAAAACGACTATGTCGAAGAGCCCGAGATCGAGCCTGTTAGCGTAAAAGTCGAACCGGTAGTTATCCCGCAGCCTGAGGAAGAGGAGATGGTCGAGGTGCCCGTCACCGTATACGAAGACGAGCAGCAGGAAGAAACCATTATGGTCGAAGAGGATGTCGAAGTTGAAGAAGAGGTTGAAGTGCCGGTAGAGCGAAATCCTGCCGATGAAAATGTACCTTTGGTCAATAGAAAATATAACGCTAAAATTCTTATAGCGGAAGATAATGAGATCAACCAAAAGCTTATGAAGCATACGTTAAATAGCTTTAATATGAATTTGACGATAGTAGAAAACGGGCTTTTAGCACTGGAAGCCAGAAAAGCTAATAACGACTATGATCTCATATTTATGGATATTTCGATGCCTGTTATGGACGGTATCGAATCTACAAAGCAGATCAAGCAATACGAACACGAGAATAATCTTCGCCACATCCCGATCGTGGCTGTTACTGCCAATGCGCTAAAGGGCGATAGAGAGAAATTTATGGCAGCAGGACTTGACGAATACTGCACCAAGCCAATCAAAAAAGATATCTTAGCTCAAATGTTAGATAATTTTATCGGTGATAAACGATCTGATGCAGCGCCTGCCGGTGGAACTACAAAGAAGCTGGTTAAAAAGCTTGTCAAACGCCAGGTGCCTAAGACGGTCATTAAAACTGTCAAAGTGCCAAAGACGATAATGAAGCTAGTTCCTAAAAAAAGCATAGTTTCCGATGACGTAGTGAAAGCTAAAGGTGCGCGTGTGCCGACAAAAGATATACTTATATGCAAGGCAAACATTATGGAAAGTAAAATTTTTGCCAGCATATTAAAACACCAGTATAAAGACGTAGAAATTGCGGGCAATTTCGACCAGCTTATTTCTATGGCGGCTACGGGCAGCTATAAGCTTGTTTTGGTTGATAAAAAGCTAGCAGGGCTAGACTTGGCGGCGTTAGAGAGCTTACGCCTAAAAGCGCCTATGACAAAGCTAGTGCTGTTTTCTAACGACAACGATGAAAATCCACTATTTAGCGAAGTCGCTAGTTACAATATCACCAAGTCGGGTCTTGAGAAACTCGCACAAAAATATATATAAGGATGAGGTTTTAAATGAGAGATTTGAAAGTTTTAACGGTTGATGACGACGCTATAAATTTAAAGTTACTTGAAGTTATGCTAAAAAAATACGGCAAATTCCAAACCATACTCCAAGCCAAAAACGGCTTGGACGCCCTTGCCGTACTCGAAGTTCAGCCCGTTGATTTAATTTTATTAGATATCGTAATGCCTGTGATGAATGGGCTGGAATTTTTAGATAATCTTCACGCTAGAGAAAGTATAGCTCATATCCCCGTCATTGTCCTTACGACGGACGAGACCGCTAAACGAGAGGCTTTAAATAAAGGTGCTTATGACTTTATGACAAAGCCCATCAATGACAAAGATCTTCACAAAAAACTAGACGATGTTATGAATATTATCGGCGATTAAATTGTCGATTTTGTCCTCGTAGCTCAGTAGGATAGAGCGCAAAATTCCTAATTTTGAGGCCACAGGTTCGAATCCTGTCGGGGACACCATCTATCAAATTTCATCCCTATTTTTAATTTTTTGATTTTTTTGAAAGCCATACTTTACGGCTTTTGTAAATTTTTTCAAAAAAATTTCAAATGCTAAAAACGCTAGATTATACAGGTAGTTTAAGAGAAACTACTATATTAAAAATCAAAATTCTAGGCATAATAAAATCTAAAATCTCAATTAGCACCGAAACCCAAGAAGCCTTGCCCGAAAATTTAAAAAATTAGTGTATTATCATCAATTTTAATTGATAGCCCTAGCGGAAGACAAAGCCTATAAAAAGCGAATATATGCGAATATATGCCAATAGATGCTTTTGCCAGCTTAAGCTATAAAAAGTTTTCTTTTGCGGCAATATTCCGATCGTAAAAAATGGGCGCAATCGATGTTTTATAAAAAACCATTATCTTATCGCTACGATAGCAAATTTAAAGGAGCCTCTTTGCAACCCTGTGGCGTTAAAAGCGTCAAGCTTATTCTAGCTTCTATCTTTATAGGCTTAAGCCTAGCTCCTAAAGTGTTAATGGCTGCTCCTGCCGATATTTCTGGCGCCATAAATTCCGAAGAGCAAAGAATAAGATCAATTAGACAGGGCACCGAGGATCCTTTCATAACGATACGCAGCGAAGAGTCTCTCGCTTCAAGCGCAACCGCGGAGCCCAAGAAAGCGGGAATTTGCTTTAAAATTTATGATATCAAACTGATTAGCGCAGAAGCGCAAAACGAGCAGAAAAGTAGCGCGGATTCTAAATTTAACGAAGCGGATTACGAATTTAAAAACAAAGATGATCCCAAAACTCCAGCCGTTAACCCTAAAGACGGTGCTGGCTGGGGTGTTCTTCCCTTTAAGCCGAATGATGAAAACTTGGGGCGCGCGAAAGTAAAAACTCTCGCTAAGTCCATCAATTCTACCTCGAATTCCGATCATTCCGTTCCGCCCGGGGTTGAAAGAATTCTAAGCTCCACTCTAAAAGAGCTTAAATTTAAAAGCGGCGACTGCTTGGGAAGCGATGAAATTTTAGCTCTGGCAAGAGCGTATAACAACAAAATCATATCCGCAGGCTTTATCACTACGTCCGTTTCCATCCCCCAGCAAAACATCTCCTCGGGCACCCTTCTTTTGGCTCTGCATCCCGGACGCATAGGCGAGATTTCGCTTGAGCCGGGCTCTAGAGCTAAAAATCAAAGGAGCATCTTTACCGCATTCGGCGGCGATAAGAGGGGAGAGATTTTAAGCTTAAGAGATCTGGAGCAGGCTATGGAAAATTTTAATGCCGCTTCAAGAAGCGAGGCGGAGATAAGCTTAAGCCCTTCCGCAAAGCAGGGCTACTCCGATATCAATATCTCTAAGCAGCAAAGCTCTCCTTTATTGCTTAGATTAAGCGCGGATAATATGGGCTCCAAATCTAGCGGCAAATACCAAGGTGCAGCTATGCTTTACGGCTTAAATTTGCTTGGATTAAACGAGAGCGTATTTGCTTCTTACGGTAGAAATTTTTTAAGAGGAGATAAAAAATCTTTAGGAGATGATAGCAAGAGCGGAAGATCAGCTAATTACTATGCGGGCTTTAGTATACCTTTTGGATACTTTTCTCTATCTTTTTGGCAGAACAGATACACCTATGATCAAATAGTGCCTGGAGCGTATGAGCTTTATACCTATAGCGGAAGCAGCGTTAGAAGAAATTTGGATCTTAACTACGTATATTTTAGAAATCAAAACTCCAAAAATTCTCTGTTTTTTAGAATTTGGCAAAAAAAGTATAAAAACTATATACAAGATTATGAGCTTAGTAACCAAAGAAAGCGTGAAGGCGGCTATGAGGCGGGGCTAAAATCCAAGGTATTTTTTGACAACTCTTCGGTAGAGATGATGCTTTCGTACCTAAAATCCACGGGGGAGTTTAACGCTCTAAGGGCGCCCGATGAAGACTTCGGCGGCGGAAGCTCAAGGTACCATTTGATAAACGCCGCGTTAAATTTTAAAACCAGATCCTCCGCCATCCCTTTAAGCTACGAACTGGAGCTTTATGCAAGAAGAGCCAGCACTCATCTTAGCCCCATAGATAGGCTAAATATCGGCGGATACTATAGCGTTAGAGGGTTTGACGGGCAGATGAGCCTGCTTGGAGATAGCGGTTTTTATATAAGAAATACCTTGGAATATAAGTATTTTAAAAACAACGGCGTCTACCTGGCCTTTGATGTCGGCAAACTCAGCTCTAAGGGAAAAGATTATCCAGCAGAGGGTGAAATGCTTAGCGGAGGAGGCGTAGGCCTTAGAGGAAATATTTCAGGCTCTTTTACCTATGATCTTTTGGTGGCTTTTCCTATTAGCAAACCGGAAAATTTTAAAACGGATAGTCCCGCTTTAAATTTCTCTTTAAGCTACGACTTTTAAATTTAGCGAAATTTTATCGGCGCTTACCGCGGCGTTTAATATAAACTAAGACTATATAATGCTTAATAAATTTTACTAACTATTTTAGCGCAGATACGCCGTACTAAGAGCCGAGAAATAGCAATCCTGCGCCCAGACCGAACTCCAAAGTTAATTCAAACAAATTTTAAATAAAATATCCTAAATTTACTATTTTTTTAAGAAAGTATTCAAGAAATTTAAGATATAAACCCATCGCAATCGGAGGTTATTAGTATGCAAATCTTATGTTTAAGCTCTATTTTTAATGGCGCAGGGCGTCTTAGCGCCCCTACTGATACAAAAGAATATTTCGGCGTCTTTACCCAAGCGAAGAAACGCCTTGCCGCTCTTTTGCTTCTTAGTTTGCTGGCTCCCTGTTTTTCATATTGCGAGATAATACCCGATAACTCCGCTCCCGTAAATCATAGAGCTTCGGTGTCTCAAACTCCGAATGCTCCCGCCACTCAAATAGATATCGCTTCCCCTAACGATAAGGGGATTTCTATCAACGAATACTCCAAGCTCAACACTCCTAAAGAGGGCACGGTATTTAATAACTCTCAAGCAGGATCCATAAGTAAAACTGCAGGCTACATACCGCCAAATCCGAGGCTCAATCGCGGCGAGGCTAAGCTTATAATCAATCAGGTAAACTCGCCTCTTCCTTCAAATTTACAGGGTAATATAGAGATAGCGGGCAGAAAAGCCGATCTCATCATCGCTAATCCTAGCGGCATCAACGTAAACGGCGCTACCATAATAAATTCCTCCTCCACTACGTTAAGCACCACCACACCCTCCTATGAAAACGGACATCTTAAATCCCTAAACATAAGCAAGGAAGGCTCTATAAATATAGGAGCGAATGGCCTAAACGACAACGGAGATTATCTAAACGTAATATCTAATAGCCTAAAGCTGGAGGGTAAAATTTACGCAAACGAGATCAACGTAGTAGCGACTGACGGTAAGGTATCTTTAAAAAATACAAACTCCGGATTGAGGCAGGATAATCTAAAGATCGAGCAAGAAGGGGGATCGCATCCCAATGGCGTATCCATAGACTCCTCAGCCTTAGGAGGAATGTATGCGGGCAGGATAAATATAATATCTACTAAAGATGGAGCGGGCATAAACAATAAAGGGGCTATCTTGGCGGACAGCTCTTTAAAGATAGATGCCAACGGAGATCTGATAAATGAAGGAAAGCTAGGTTCTAACGGACAGACTCAAATCAGCTCCAAGACCGTCTCCAACCAAAAGGGCTCTAAAATTTCAGCCTCTAATCTGGGTATAAAAGCCTCCTCGGTAGAAAACAGAGGAAATATACAGGCTAATACTCTAAAGATAAAAGCGGATAGGCTAGATAATATAAAAGGCTCCATAAGCTCAAGCTCTGCCTTAAAGATAGAAGCGAAAAGCCTAAGCAACAAAGATAGAGCCGTAATAGGAGCGGCTAAGAGCGAAAGACTAAAGGAGTTAAGCTTAGATGAGAGCAAAGACTCTTTTAAAACAGGAGTTATCCCTCCATCCAAAAACGAGCTTAGCATAATAAGCGCGGATCATATATCAAATATAGGCGGAGCGATACTTTCAAACGAAAGCTATTTAGATATAAAAGAGAGTCTCTTAAACGATAATAGCCTAATGGTATTAAGGGCGTTGGATTCTGAAATTCCAAATTTTTATAACCTTTCAGGTTCTACCTTTATAGTGCAAGAGGGCTTAAGCTTGCGCGGCAACAATCTACGCAACGAAAGCTCAAAGATCATCTCCCTAGGAGGCGCTCTTTTAGGCTACGACAGCATAGATAACTCTAAGGGTTCTATCCTAAGCGGAGGAAATTTAATCATAAACAAAGGCACTCTTAACAACGAAGAGGGGCTGATAAGCTCCAAAGGGGATCTCGCTTTAAACCTAGATAGTCTTAGCGCTTTAGGTAAGTTAAGATCTGACGGTAGTTTATATCTGGGGCTAAAGGACGATTTGAGCTATAACGGAGGGATCTACGCAAGTGGCGATATATACTTAAACCTACAAGGAAATTTTATCGCCTTGCAAAGGCTGATTTCCAATAAAGATCTGATCATAAACGCAAAGAGTATCAAAAACGAAAGCATCATAGCCGCACTTGGAAATTTAGCTTTAAAAGCAAAGGAGCAAATTTTAAATTTAGGTTCTTTAATCGCGCGCGGCGAGCTGATAACAAACTCTGAAAGCCTAATCAATAAAAAAGCTCTCATCTATGCGCAAAACGGCATAGCTTTAAACGCTAAAAATATCCTCAATCAAGACGCGTCCAATATACTTAGCGGAGGGGATATAGTTATAAATACGAGCCTTCTTAGCAACGAAGCGCTATCCAACATCATCTCTCAAAGAAATTTAAATATTTTTAATGAAAGAGGCGGGGAGGGCAAGGCAGACGAGATAATTAACGCCTCCTCTTTGATATATGCAAAAAACACTCTTAATATCGGCGCTAAAAAGCTAAACAACCGCTCGGTTAACGAGCCCGTAAAGAGGGTTCAAAGCACCGGTTATAATATAGATTTTACTTGCAATGGTGACGGTTGGGGTTGCAGCGGCGTAGCCATCCCTTTAAAGGTCAATGCGGCAGAGATAAAAGAGCGCATCCTCAAGCAAAATCCCAATATTAGCCCGGACGAGCTAAACGCTAAGATCATGGAGGAGCTTAGCGAGCAGGATATGAATCTATACGTATTAAGCTTATATAAAAATACTAGGCTTCCGGGGGAGGATACTAGGCTATATGACGCTATAACGTTAAGCTTAAAAGACAATCTCTTCGGCATAAGAAGAAGCAAGCCTCATAAGAAGGAGAGATTAAGGCAGATAAGCTACAGCATCAATAAAGAGTATATAAGCGAAGATAGCCTAAGTAAATTTATGGGTTCAAACATAATCTCCGCAGGGGATAGCAACCTTAACATAGATGAGCTAAATAACGATAAGAGCGTAATTTATGCCTATAACGATCTGCTCTTAAATGTAAAGAGTCTAAACAACCGCTCTTTAAGTCTAAATCATAGTATAACGAGCCAGGCGGAGTATAGATGGAAACATAAAAGCCACGGCGGTAAAGGCGGCTATAGCGACCAAAAGATTATCTACTACTCCCAGCCTGCTATTATCTCCATAATAGGAGCTAAAAAAGATATAAAAGGCTACGCGGGCGATATTTCAAATTTAAACTCACACGGGCAGATAAACTCTGGTAACGCTCCTACTCTTATAAAGGAAGCTTTTTCTAAAATAGATTACTCCCTAATAGGCAAAGGGCTCGGTAATCCTAACGCTTTAAATCTCGATAAAAACGATCTCGCGCCTAGCCTTAATAACGAAGCGGATATGCAAGATATCATTAGGCCCAGCTATATAAACAATCTCTTTTCGCCTATAAGCAGTAAATTTTATAACACCTTCTACGTTTATAGCGAGCTGATACCGGATTTTTCATATATGCACAATAAGCTAAGCTTGCTTTATGATAAAAAAAGGACATCCTTGAACTCTTCGGAGGAAGATGACGGCACCCTGCTTAGCTCCGCACCTTCTTTGATATACGCAGGAGGCAGCATAGATCTAAGCGTAAACGGCGATCTTAGAAACGAAGGGATAATCTACGCGGGCTCTAATATGAGCCTCAAAGCGGGCAGCGTATCAAATTTAAACTCCGCCTCCATCATCGCCGCGAACGCCCTAAGCATATCGGCCAAAAAGGATATAATAAACGCATCCTCTTTGATACAAGGACGCAGCGTAAGCTTAAACGCGGGCAGAGATATAGTACATAAAACTCTAAGTAAAGAGATAAACCTAAATAGAGCCTACGGCGATCAAAGCAGCACCTATATAGGCACTATCTCAAATATAAAATCTATCGAAGGCGACGTAGCATTAAATGCAGCTCGTGATATAACCGTAACCGGAGCAAGCATAGACTCTGCTGCAAATTTAATCCTAAACGCCGCAAAGGACGTAAATATAAATAGCGCGGAGGAGAAGCTAAGCTATAATTTTAAAAGCAAGGGCGGATACTATAAAGAGGATATCGTTAAGAATACAAGCTCCAAACTTAACTCCAAAGATAATATCTTAATAAAAGCAGGCGGTATAGCCATAAGCGGAGCGGATATTAATGCTCATAACGGAGATGCTTTGCTACAGGCAAAGAACTCCATAAATCTAAGTGGGGATATCGATAGCAACTACTACGAGAGCAAATTTAAAGAAAGCGGCTTTTTATCCAAAAAAAGCACTACTACTAAAGCTTTAAATCAAAGCGTAGTACCAACTAGCATAAGGGCTAAAAATATAATGCTTAGCTCGCAAGAAGCGGATATCAATATAGCGGGCTCTGCGTTAAAAGCTAAAGAAGCCATAGATATGCAGGCGGGAAACAATATAAATATATCGCCTCTAAGCTATAACTCCTTAAACTATAAAAATAGCTCCAAATCCTCTTTGGGCGGATTGAAAGCTAGTATGGATATGCACTCGCTTTATAAACGAAATTTGCAAAGCTCCTCCCTATCGAGCGAAACGGGAGATATAAACTTAAGAGCAAAGAACGATCTAGGCCTAATATCCGCGGATATTTCAAGCGGACGCAATCTAAACTTAGGCGCGGGAAATTCCATAAATATCCTAGCGGCCAAGGAGTATAAAGAGGAGCTAAGCGCCCATAAGAAAAGAAGCTTCAATCCGCTCTCGGTGTTCAACTATCCCGTAGCGATAGCAGCTTCCGTAGGGGCAATGGATAATATCGCATTAGAGGCCGGGATAGAAAAGATAGGCGGTAGTAACTTTACCGAGGTATATAGATCGGATTATAATAGCAAGCAGGTAAAGGAAGGTATATCTAAACTATCCGATATCAAAGCCGCGGGCGATATAAGCTTAAACTCTCCTACAGCTTTTATAACTTCAAATATGAAAGCGGGCGGAGATATAAATATAGACGCTAAAAACCTAACGATATCCGCAGCCACTAACGAATACAGCGAGCACAATGTAGCAAAAAGCGCCTCCGTATCTATTACTAAAGCGAAAGACTCGCTAAATCAGATGAAGCCTAAGTCCTTAGATGAGTTTAAGAAAGATACGAGCATTAAAGTAAAGCTAGCCGACGCCTCATACGATAAATCCAATACGAACTTATACGGTACCGAGACCGTCTCTTCTAATATGGAAGCTAAAAACATAACTCTTAGAGGGGATAATAGCCTAAGCGTTATAGGTTCAAGCTTAAAGGCCGAAGAGGATCTTAACTTAATATCCAAAGATGGAAATATAAATATAATAAATTCCACCGATACCGCAAGCTCCTCATCTAGCTCTAAGCATCTGGAAGGATCCCTATCTCTTACCGTACAAAACGAATACGCCCAGCTCGCTCCTGCGGCTATTGCTTTAGCGGAAGCGATAAAACAGCTAAATCAGACTAAAAAGCAATTTAAGGAGTATAAGGATCAGAAAAATGCTCTACAGGATAAACTTATCGAGTTAAAAAACCGCTATAAGGCCAAAGAGGTAGGCATAGATTATTCCGATATCGAAGACTTACAAAACATAATAGAGGACGTAAAGGACGAAGAGAAATACTATCTATCAAATATCGCTCTGGCTACTGCCAACGTAGCCTCTAAAACCGCCGCCCTCATCTCCCAAAAAAGCGCCGCATCTGCAAGCTCATATACCTGGGGCTTTAGCGTAGGCGCCTCCGCAGAGCTTAGCGGAACCGCTTCCAAAGATAGCTCTAAATCAACTGGCTCCTTAGCTTCTAATCTTAGCGGCAAGAATATTAAAATTTTAACTGATAGCAATAAAGATACCGCTATAAATATCAAAGGCTCAAATTTATATGCTAGTAACGATATACACCTAAACACTCATAATCTCTTTATCGATGCTTCGCAAGATAGCTATGAAGCTAAACAAAGCTCTAAAACCGTAAGCGGAAGAGTATCTGCTACTATGTATGGAGGCGGAGGAGGAAGCGCAGGGCTTGATTACTCTAGAAGCAATATGAAAGAGGATAGCCTTAGCCACAATAATGCTAAAGTTTATGCAGGACATAATATATACGCCTTAGCTAGTAACGACGCTTTAATAAAAGGAGCAAACCTTAGAGCGGATAACGTTTTAGCTTTAAAGGTAGGACATGATCTAAGCCTTCATAGCTTAAGAGATAGCTATAATTACGATAGCAAATCAAGCTCTATAGCAGCAGGCATAGGCGTAAGCGGAACTAAAACAAACTCCGATCCGGACAATCCCTTTGACATAAGCAACAACATAGTAAGGTATTCAAATTCCAAGCTTTCAAGCATAAACGCTAACTACTCCAGATCCAAATCAAGCACTATGGTAAAACAGACCGTGCTATCTAGTATAACCGCCAAAGAGCTAAACATAGAAGTAGGAGCTAATACCGATCTAAAAGGCTCACTAATAGCCGCAGGCTACTATGATGAGAATGGAAATTTCATAGATAACGGCAAGCTTAGATTAAAAACAGATACTCTAACTTTTTCAAATTTAAGTAACACTAGATACGACAAATCAAATTCTTTAAGCATAGGGGCAAATTATGCTTTTAAAGATCCGCAACAGGGAAGCGAAAGCAAAGAGAACGATACCCAAGCTAAGGATAGCCAAAACGCTCAATCTAAAGAAAGCTCTACCGATCCTAAGTCTAAAATTTCATCGATTAACTACTCTAATAATAGAAACCTTTCCTACTCTATGAGTAAGAGCTTAGCTACTATAGGCAGAGGAGAGCTTATAGTAGGAGATAAAGATATAAGCTCTTTAAGCAAAGATGAGCTTGCTTCTTTACAATCTGATCCTAACAATAAAGCTCTATATAACTCAGACGATCTTACGAGATTAAACAGAGACAGCTCTAAGCTAAGCAAGGAGCTATACTCTACTAAGCTAAACTCTAACGTTGATGCAAGCGTGGATATGAGGCTCTTTAGCGAAGGGGGAAGGAATGAGATAAAGGATGAGCTTAATAGGGGTAGTGCGATAGACGAAGCGATAAATTTAATAGCCACTACCGAGAATGCGAAAGTCTCTAAAATATTTGATTATATCGGAGGCTTTACTAGCGGATACGATAAAGATAGTATGTCGCTTGCGGCAAATCTTGACGTACTAAACGATCCTAGTGCCGATATATTTAAAAAGCAACGAGCCGCACAGGATATAGCAAATCAAATGGGGGTAAAGGTTAAATTTGCCAATCTAAATAGAGGAAGCGGAGGAAAATTTAACTCAGACGATCCGAATGCCGTATATATCAATACGAAGCACATTAGCAATGCGAAAGAATTTATGACATCTTTGCGACACGAGCTTGTTCATCGCAGCGATAATAAACGAGGCTCTTTCATACCTAAAGATCCCGCGCAAAATCAATTCGCTACCAACTATGCCCTAGGCATGTTAAGTATGTCGGAAAAGGCTTTAAGATTAAACGGTAGAAGCCTTAACGACTATTCGCCCAAAGTAAATCCTAACGATAAAACCGTAGTAGCCGATACCAGATACTTTTACTCGCTGGACCAGAGGAAGAGTGATGATGCTGCTGTGGCAGCTGTTCTGCCTATTATAGAGGCAGCCTCCGCTTCTATCTTTTTTATTAAGACTAGACAGTTATCAAAAGATTTTGGAAATTGGTTAACAAATTGGTATGAAGGCGATCAATACAATGCTTACTGGAATTATCCTGGAAAATATCCTGACAATGGCGGCACTACAAAGGAACGATCAAACATAAATTATGATAGAATTCTAAACGATTTAGAAAATAAAAATATACAGGCAAGAAGCTGGGACAAAAATGATCATATAAAAATATTCCCTAAAAATAGAGAAGAAAAACTACCATACACTCAAATGCCTCAATCGCCTATAAAACCAGAATTAACGATCGGCGGCGGTATTCAGGGTAGAGAAACGGGATTTGGGGAGAATATACGTTATGCAGACAATGCAAAAGATGCCAAAAGAGTTGGTAGTAACGCAGCGGCAAATGAGTTAGCAAAAACACGAGATTATGCAGATGCGCATGCTCTAAAAGAAGCGAATTTAGATGGTCAATTTGATAAAATACCTTCACATTATGATATATATTATCATAAGGAAAGTAAAACTATATTTTTGAAGCATAAAACTACCGGGCGAATGATAGAAGCCCAGTAAATTTGTAAATTTATGAGGAGCATAAATGACTACTATGTATGTTGCTTTTTATTTATCGTCGGATAAATATAACTTTGATTTTTCGGACTTGATCCTAGATGAGAAGACCAATGAATATAAAATTAGTTATATAAAAAAATATAAAATCGGCGACATAGATGAAAGGCGCGGCAAGGTTAGAAATAGCTGTAGATGGCTATGCTATACTGCCAAGAAAGAGTGCGTATTTACAAGCGATGCCTTAAAAGATTTGTATGAAATTTTAAAAACGAACTTCGATGATATCAAAAAGAGGGTATCGGAATTAAATTTAGACGCCAATATCGATATAGTGATAGATATGACAGAAAAGGACGATATATATTCCATCGACTTTAGTAAAGAAATGATAAAAATGTGCGCCGAACTAAATGCCGATGTCTGCGTAGACGGGATATATTATTAATTTGTGTGGGGAGAGAGACGGCGTAGAAAATAAATTTCTAATACCCTGCTCAAAAGGTAAAAATGAATAAATTTATAAAGCAGCTTTCTTTCTTTACCCTTGCTCTTTTAACCGCCGCCCTCATCTCCCAAAAAAGCGCCGCATCTGCAAGCTCATATACCTGGGGCTTTAGCGTAGGCGCCTCCGCAGAGCTTAGCGGAACCGCTTCCAAAGATAGCTCTAAATCAACTGGCTCCTTAGCTTCTAATCTTAGCGGCAAGAATATTAAAATTTTAACTGATAGCAATAAAGATACCGCTATAAATATCAAAGGCTCAAATTTATATGCTAGTAACGATATACACCTAAACACTCATAATCTCTTTATCGATGCTTCGCAAGATAGCTATGAAGCTAAACAAAGCTCTAAAACCGTAAGCGGAAGAGTATCTGCTACTATGTATGGAGGCGGAGGAGGAAGCGCAGGGCTTGATTACTCTAGAAGCAATATGAAAGAGGATAGCCTTAGCCACAATAATGCTAAAGTTTATGCAGGACATAATATATACGCCTTAGCTAGTAACGACGCTTTAATAAAAGGAGCAAACCTTAGAGCGGATAACGTTTTAGCTTTAAAGGTAGGACATGATCTAAGCCTTCATAGCTTAAGAGATAGCTATAATTACGATAGCAAATCAAGCTCTATAGCAGCAGGCATAGGCGTAAGCGGAACTAAAACAAACTCCGATCCGGACAATCCCTTTGACATAAGCAACAACATAGTAAGGTATTCAAATTCCAAGCTTTCAAGCATAAACGCTAACTACTCCAGATCCAAATCAAGCACTATGGTAAAACAGACCGTGCTATCTAGTATAACCGCCAAAGAGCTAAACATAGAAGTAGGAGCTAATACCGATCTAAAAGGCTCACTAATAGCCGCAGGCTACTATGATGAGAATGGAAATTTCATAGATAACGGCAAGCTTAGATTAAAAACAGATACTCTAACTTTTTCAAATTTAAGTAACACTAGATACGACAAATCAAATTCTTTAAGCATAGGGGCAAATTATGCTTTTAAAGATCCGCAACAGGGAAGCGAAAGCAAAGAGAACGATACCCAAGCTAAGGATAGCCAAAACGCTCAATCTAAAGAAAGCTCTACCGATCCTAAGTCTAAAATTTCATCGATTAACTACGCTAATAATAGAAACCTATCCTACTCTATGAGTAAGAGCTTAGCTACTATAGGAAAAGGAGAGCTTATAGTAGGAGATAAAGATATAAGCTCTTTAAGTAAAGATGAGCTTGCTTCTTTACAATCCGATCCCAACAATAAGGCTCTATATAACTCAGACGATCTTACTAGATTAAACAGAGATAGCTCCAAGCTAAGCAAAGAGCTATACTCTACCAAGCTAAGCTCTAACGTTGATGCAAGCGTGGATATGAGGTTGTTTAGTAAAGGGGGAAGGAATGAGATAAAGGATGATTATAATCGCGCTTCTATGATAGGAAATGTCGGATATAATATATTGATGGGAGACATATCGTTTGATAAATATTTTACGGAGCTTGGTAGATATAATACAAGCTATGAATTCGATAAAGAATTTGGTGAATCTTTTGCTAAAGCTATGAGTGATAAAAGCCTAAGCCTAGCAGAAAAGAAACAAATTCAAGAGGCATATATGAATGCCAAGAACTATGCTATGGGCTTAAGAACGGATATCACAGCAGTATATCTAGCGAGCCCTAATGGTAAAAATAGTCAAGTATTAATGGGGAATTTTAATCCCAAAAACCAAACTATTACAACTGTATTCTCTACAGATAAACACAATAATATAAAAACCGATTTTAGCAGTTTTTATTTTGTACAATCGCATGAAAACAGCCATTTACAAGATTTTAAGGATGGAATTTATCGAGCTGATATCGATGGTAATCAGGAGACAAGAGCTAACGCTAGGGCAACAGATAGCCTCAATTATTTCAATAAGGCTCTAGGCATAAGCTCAAAAGGAAATTCCAACATCGGTCTATATAGTTTTTCGGCTAGTAACTCTATGGCGAATAAAAGTACATTGATAAATAACTTGCGAATTTTCTCAGGACTCGATTATTCAAAAAGTAGGAATGTGGATATAAATAAATTGGATCCGGAATCAAAGACAAATATTATATCGCGGCTTATAGAAACGGCTAATAAAATAGGTATGGATAAGTATAACCCTTCCGATAAAATAACCTATGCAGACCACGGTATTTCAGATAAAGAAGGCATTACATTATTTAGTTTTTATAACGATCCTCCAATAGAAACCGCAAAAAAGCTACAGCAAGAATTTCTAAAATTAGAAAAGTATAAAAATAATCCCAACATGCCTATAGAGTTGACTGTATGTTATATTGGTGGAAGCGATATTCAAAAAGAATTGAGTTTGTTGGAGCCAAATAGAGAAATTATTGCTTATGAAGGTTATTATGCAACACAACTGGTTTATGTGCCGTATTTAAATCCGGGCTCAGGAAAAGTCATATACAGAAATGGCAAGGTCATTTATAGAGACGGCAATACTAATTTTATAGATAGAATTTTAATCAAAAAATAAAGAGATAAAATGAGATTGCTAAAAAAGATTTTAAAAATAGTCTTTTATTTGGTGTTAATTATTTTTACGTTACTTTTAATTCTACCGTATATGCTAGATAAAAGCAAATGTTTATTTGTGGAAATACGACTTTCAGCTAAGCTAAAAGAAGCAAATGAAACTAAAAATTTATTGTTATTAAACGGTATTGCCTTTGATAGTAGAGTTTGCGGACAAAAAGAAATTTATAATCAAGCTTCCAAAATGATATGCGCGGATTTTAACTATGATAATTTTATAAAAGAATTAAATGAAGCAAATAAAACGAAGAATAAAAGGAAATTAAAGGAGTTGGATTTGCAATCTCACAGGTGTATAGACGATATAAATATAAGCAATCAAATACAAGATGAATTTGAATTGTATAAGTTATATTGGCGAGAATAAAAATGACGGCTCAAAGAAAATTAAAATTTTTAAAACGATACAAAAATATTATTCTATTACCATTTTTGCTAATTATTTCGTTTTTTGTTTTTCGTATGATTTATACGGAAATAATTAGCGAGTGCGCCCCAATAAGGCTCTTTTCAAAAAATTCTCTAAGTAATAGCGGTTATGTTAAGTTAAAAGCAAAATGTATAAAAAAGGCTTTGGAAAATGACGATAATCACCTTATTATGCAGTATTTTAAAAGAGAGACGAGCGAGTGCCTTAAAATTATTGATGAACCGTCAAAGATCCCACATAATCTTATTAGAGTTAACAGCTTTGAAGAGTGGAAAAAATTAAGGCTTACGGATACTGACAATATAATTTGTCCTATCGGTAATTCTAAAAAGAGCGATATTAGCAATGAAAGCAAATAAATTCACAAATCATTCAAATTTACGAAGCTAAGGCTACTCATCAAGCAAAATATTAGCTACAATTTTAAAATTTACTATCTTGCGCCGTGCGTTTTTACGGCTGCATATCCGATAAATTTTAAAATAGCGCCACAAAAGGTGTCGTCAAAAAAGCGAAATTTAACGCGAAATTTTATATAATCCTACGATTTAATGCGAGGAGATAGGATGAATAAAAAGGCGTATTTCGGGAGTTTCGGCGGGCAATTCGTGCCTGAGACGGCGATGTTTGCGCTTGAGGAGCTGGAGGAGGCGTACAACACCATAGCGCAGACGAAGGAATTTAAAGACGAGCTGGGTTACTTGCTGCGCGAATACGCTGGGCGTCCGACGCCGTTATATTACGCCGCGCGTCTTAGCGAGCACTACGGGCATGAAATTTATCTAAAGCGCGAGGATCTTAACCACACGGGCGCTCATAAGATCAATAACGCCCTAGCGCAAGCGTTGCTCGCCAAAAAAATGGGCAAAAAAAAGATCATCGCCGAAACCGGCGCGGGGCAGCATGGCGTGGCGACGGCGACGGCAGCGGCGCTATTTGGGCTTGAGTGCGATGTGTATATGGGCGAGACCGATGCGGCGCGCCAGCAGCTCAACGCCTTTAGGATGCAGCTTCTGGGCGCAAATTTAATCAAAATCGGCACCGGTTTAAAAACGCTCAAAGAGGCGACCACCGCGGCGATTCAGGCGTGGGTGAACGAGATCGAGAGCGTATTTTACGTCATCGGCTCGGCGGTCGGACCGCATCCGTATCCTAAGATGGTTAGGGATTTTCAAAGCGTCATCGGCGCCGAGACCAGATCGCAGCTCGCAAGCAAGGGGATCAAAGCCGACTACGTCCTAGCTTGCGTGGGCGGCGGAAGCAATGCGATAGGAATTTTTAGCGCGTTCGTGGACGATCCCGCCGTGCAACTCATCGGCGTCGAAGCGGGCGGCTTGGGCGCACATACCCCTTATCATGCAGCGACTATTACTAACGGGCGCGCGGGCATCATACACGGCATGAAAACGATCGTACTGCAGGATAAATTCGGCATGATCGAGCCTGTTCACAGCATCTCGGCGGGGCTTGATTATCCGGGCGTAGGCCCTGAGCACGCGCATCTGCACGAGATAAGTCGCGCAAAATATGAAGCGGTAACCGACGATGAGTGCATCACGGCGCTTAAACTGCTCTGTAGGCTTGAGGGCATTATCCCCGCGATCGAAAGCGCGCACGCGTTAGCGTATTTGCAAAAGCTCTGTCCGCAGTTAAAAGGCAAAAAAACGATTGTCGTAAACGTAAGCGGCAGGGGCGATAAGGATATGGATACCGTGATGAATTATAAAAAAGGAACGATTTATGGATAAGATCAAGGCGGCCTTTTCCGGCAAAAAGGCAAACATCGGCTACATCGTAGCGGGATATCCGAGCCCAGCGCACACGAAGGAGTTTTTGTCAAATTTAGACGAAAGCGTGATCGACCTGCTTGAGATCGGCATTCCTTATTCCGATCCGCTCGCAGACGGTCCCGAAATTTTTAAGGCGAGCTTTTCCGCGGTGCAAAACGGCGTAAACGCGGAGAAGGTATTTGAAATTTTAAAAGGTGTGCAAACGCGCAAGCCGCTTGTGTTTTTGGTATATTACAACGTGGTCTTTGCCTACGGCGCGCGCGAGTTTGTAGCGCAGGCGGCGCGCTACGGCATCAGCGGACTAATAATCCCCGATCTGCCGTATGAGGAAAACGAAGAAATTTTCGTGCTTTGCGAGGAGTTCGGTATCGCGCTCATCCCGCTTATCAGCGTTACGAGCGAGCACCGCGCCGCGCGAGTTTTGAGCCGCGCGCGAGGCTTCATCTACGGCGTAGGCGCTATCGGCGTGACAGGAAGCAAGCAAACTCCGATCTCGCGCCTAAAAAATATGGTCGCCGATCTTAAAAAGATGAGCGATCTGCCCGTAGCGATCGGCTTTGGTATCCGCACTGCCGGCGACGTTCGCGCCGCGAAAGAATACGCAGACGGCGCTATCATAGGCACCGCGATCGTAAATTTATGCGCGAACTACGGCGGGCGCGAGCTGCAAGGCAAGATCGCCGAACTTTTTAACTAACGGAAAGAGCATGAAAAAGATATTTTTGATTTTAATCGCAAATTTTTGCCTCGGCGCCAATCTGATGCAATACGATCTTTTCAACCACGACGACAGCGTCGACATCGTTTTGGCGTTTGACTCTGCCTATAAGCCTAACAATATTGCACGCATAGTTAATGGGCAGTCGATGAGCCTCATTTTAAAGGGGCTTGGCGGCGATGAGAAATTTAACGAGATGCGCACTAATCAAAAGGTCTTAAAAAGCTTTACGATAGCGCCTAAGGGTAAGGATATCGAGATAAATTTCCCCACCGGAGCCGATCTTTTAGTAGATGCCCACTCCCAAGACGATGATTTAAAGCTCATTTTGCGCGTAAAAAACCCCGCTTTCGATCAAAGCAAGATGAGCGTCAAAAGTGAAGCGAATGAGACGGCGCAAAGCGGTAGTAGCGGAGTTTCTGTAATGCCGATAATCGTAGCGCTACTGCTTGCGGCTGCGGCTTTCGTCGGCGTGCGGAAATTTTTATCACACAAGCCGCAAAAAAGTATAGACGAGACATGGCGGGTTTTTGAAGACGACGCTAGCATGGAGGATGCCGATGTGGACGAAGTGGGCATCGATGAAATTTTAAACGACTCCTCTTTTAAAAATCAGAGCGGATCAAAGAACGCAAATTATTCTGACGCGCAAGAGTTTGCGAAGAAAGATGAGACCTCTGCTTTAAATTCCAAAAATTCCAATGACTCAAAAAGCGTAGATAGCGCAGATTTTTTCAGAGGCGAGAATGTGAGCGAAGAGAGTGCCCACGATAAATTTTACGATGAGGTTGCGCGTGCCGAGCGTTCGGAAGCTACGGAGGCGGACGAAAGCTCTGAGAGCGCCGAGAATATAAGGGCAGCGGATAAAATTTCGCCGCTTAAAGTAAGCCCTGTCGAGAGTGGCACGATGGAATTTTGCGAGGGAGCAAAAGAAAGATCGGATGCAAAAGAGCCCAAAGTTTCGGCATTTAAAAGCATTTTAGAAAATGAGCTGCTTAGCTCGGATACCGCAAGACCTAGCGATGTGCGAGTAGAGCTGGTGCGCGAGATCGACGAAAATAATGCTGCCGTAGTGCTAAGCTTCGCAGGCAAAAAACATCTAGTGGTATTAAAAAGCTCCAACGCTATCGATTAATGAGGCGAGAAATTTCATAACTTGCGGGCTTTGCGACCGTATGTAAAATATAATTTCCGACTTCGTGCGAGAAATTAAGGTTGGTTTATTTATATTTAAGTAAAATTCTATAGTTAAGACTGGCTTCGTATGTCCGAACCCCGTTTTAACTACTTTTTAAATTCTATTTTTAGTCATTTTTAAGTATGGATAGGATTCTTGCTTTTTAAAATTTAGATCGGAATTTATTTGCTTTTTATTTTACAAAGGATAAAATCGCGCCTAAGAGATCGGTCGATCTAGATTATTTCAGGACTTTTTCATGAATAACGTTAAATGGTACATCATCGCAGGCGCCGTGCTAGGCGTGCTGGGTGCGACGCTGGTGCATTTGGGAAACCCGGGCAATATGGGCGTTTGCGTCGCTTGTTTTTTGCGCGATACCACGGGCGCGCTGGGCTTTCACCGAGCTAGCGCGGTGCAATACGTCCGACCCGAGATCATAGGGCTCGTGTTCGGCGGCTTTTTGGCAAGCGTGCTTTGGACGCGCGAGTTTGCGCCGGTTACCGGCAGCTCGCCGTTTGCGAAATTTTTCCTAGGGATTTTCGCGATGATCGGCTGCCTTGTATTTTTGGGATGTCCGTGGCGCGCGTTTTTGCGCCTAGGCGGCGGCGATTTGACTGCGCTAGCCGGGTTAGCGGGTCTGATCTGCGGCGTAGCGATCGGGTTTTTGCTTAAAAAGCGCGGCTATGAGGCGAGCAAAGAGGCAAGACTTAGCGGCGCGATCGGAATTTTGCCCGTGCTACTGGGCGCTGCGCTGCTTGCGGCTTTGGTTTTCGGACTCAAAACGGGCGAGGGCAGCGCACTTTTTATCTCCGCTAAAGGCCCCGGCGCGCAACACGCAGCGGTAGGCATCTCGCTGGCTGCGGGCATTATCGTGGGCGCCTTGATGCACAAGAGCAAATTTTGCAGCGTCGGCGCGTTCGGCAAAATTTTCAGCGGCGATTTCTCGATGTTTTGGGGCGTGCTAAGCGTCATCGTGTTTGCGAGCATCGCAAATATCGCGTTTGGGCAATACAAACTCGGCTTTGATGGCCAGCCTATCGCACATAACGATTTCGTTTGGAATTTCTTAGGCATGGTTCTCGCAGGACTTTGCTTTAGCCTCAGCGAGGGCTGCCCGGGTAAGCATCTGGTGCAGGCCGGGACGGGAAATTTAAGCTCGGGCGTCTTCGTCATCGGCATGGCGGCGGGCGCTGCGATCGCGCACAATTTCTTGCTCGCAAGTTCGGCCAAAGGTATCACCGAGTTCGCTCCTTACGCGGTTGCGATTGGTTTTGTTTTCGCGCTTTACGTGGGGATTTTTCAAAGACGTAACGCTTAAAGCTGATATTCAATCTAAGAGATCAATCGAATACATAGGCAGCGTATCTGATCAAGCTCTGGCGGCGTACTTATAAAGAAATACGCTGCTGGAGCAGAGCGCTCGCTGTAAGATTGGCGCAAGCAGCTAGAGATGGAATTTAAGAATTTGTAGCCGTATTCATAACGTGATAAAGCAAATGATAAAAATATATTCCGTGCAAGAAAGATTACGATCAATTTTTAAGAGTCGCTCCTTTAAATTTTAAAATTTAAAGGCTTTGCCGTTTGAGGCTTTTTTCATTTAAAACTCTTTAATTATTAATTAAAATCCAGCCATACGTGGCGCTCGGTCTTATCCAAATCAATGTCTTTTGTCCTCATAAAAAATTCTTTTATCCTAACGTAGTCATCCATAGTTTCTATCGTAAAGGCGATATCTTTATCCTTGCCTCGGATTATTATATTATCGTAGAATATAAATCTAAGTTGAAATTTAAAAACCAAAAAATATATAAATTTTGAGATGAATAAAAACAAAAACGTCAATATTAATATAAAAATTACTTTGGAACTACCTGTTTCTATATATTTTCTTACGCCGATAGCTAATACCAATATGCAGATCAATAAAAAAGCGATTATCGTAGTGTATGGTTCAAATTTAAAGAGAAATCTATAAAAAGCGCCTTGCCTCCTAAGCCACTCATTATCTCTTGCAAAATAGGCTCTTTGTACATCCTTAAGATCATCTAAGAATATAGTTTTTTCGGGCATTTTATTTGTATAATAAGTAACTCGATCATTATAAAATTTTACAAGTTTCTTATTGTAAAAATTTGTAAAATATTCCATTATTATAGGCAATCCGAAAAATGGAAATACTATAAAAAGCTGATTATATCTAGTTTGATTGGGTTCGTATGAATACATAAAAATCATAATCGCAAGCGTGCATACCGTAGCAAGAACTATATAAAAATTCGTCCTATCTTTGACCACCAAAGGCTCTTTATTGTAATCACTAGCGCAACTCGGATTTTGTTCAAATTTATTAGATTTTTCGTTTGTATTTATCGTAGAGTCATCCGTGAGTTTTTCAAATTTAGAATTCTTACTGTTAAAATTTTCGGCATCAAAATTCCGCCCTGAACCCTGCTCTAAATTTTGACGCCGTTCATTTAGAATTTTCTTTAGCTTCTCAAGCCTCTGTTTTTTATTCATCTTTTATTCTTTATAGTCTACACAAAAATTTGCGGCTGGATTTTATCTAAATTTTTCCCTGTTTTGAGTAGAAAATATGTCTTTAGTTCCCTGTATTCTTTACTTGTTAGTATGCTTGCTTCGATATAATTACCGTTGCTCATAAAAATAAGGCTGTCGTTACCTATGTCAAATCCCAAATTTTTCTTAAATCTAAATATGATTAAGGGCGCAAACGCCAAAAATAAGGAAATCGGCACAATTAAAATTCCATAAGAAATTTTATTTTTAAAAGTTACTACCAAAGATAAAAGGATTATCCACACGAACGCGACAAAAAATGTTGAAATTTTACCTTTTTTCGTCATTTTAAAAGTAGACGGTCCAAAGGTGCGTTTTATTGCAATTATTTCGGATAAATTTATAGAGTATAGAGTCGCCCTCTTTTTCTCTGAATAATATTCGATAACTGAATTTTTAAATTTTATATAGCAGGTGCCAAATTTATCCGAAAGTTCTAGCCAGCGTTTAACGGATCTTGGCGAGTCTTGCCTTGTTCCAAAATCTATGAAATTAAGAAAATACAGAAATGGCGAATAAAATTTAATCATCTCTATCGAGTTGTCTTTTATGATTATCGGCTCTTTGTCGTAATCCCTTGCTTGAGTTTTAAAATTTTGCGAGGGTGTATCAGCGGCGCAAGAGAGATTGCTTTGCGATTTTTGTTCAACGGCATTCGTAAAATTTTGCTCGTTGGCATTTATAGAATTTTGCCCGCAATTGCTCGCAAATTTCAGCCTACCGCCCGCCAAATTTCGCTTATCGCAATTTTTATTTTGCAAGAAATCCTTTATATTTTTATCATACCGCGTTTTGTTTATGCCAAACCTAGCAATTTGGTCATTACGCATTTGGTTCCTCCTTATACGCGCTTGATTTAGATATAACTATCGCGCGAGTTTGCACACGGAGATCAGCCTTGCGCATTTTTTAAAATTCGCAAAATTTCGCTTATCTTTTTCGGATCTTTAATGCCTCGCGCGTCCTCCACGCGGCTGTTTAGATCGATAGCGTATGGGCGCAGTGCGAGTGCCTCACGGATATTTTGCGCGCCGATGCCGCCTGCAAGAATAAAAGAGATCGCACCGTTTTTAGCAGCAGTACCATGTTTATCCGCACTATCATCTTTTGTGGCACCCAGCTTGTCCACTTCGCCGTCGTCATTTGAAGTATTTGGCGCACTCGCCTCATAGTCGCTTGCACCTTGATCATTGACGCCTTCGTTTGCGGGTCTTACACCACTCAGCCGAGCGGTAGCACACGCACTAAATTTGCACTCATCGTCATTCTTTGCGGCGCGACGATCGGCGCTCGTTTCTTGTTTTATATTGCTCGATCGAACAATATCATGTGCGCGTTCGCTCACTTCGTTACTATTAGAGGCACAGCAAACGTTACTTACTCTTTCGAGCTTTAAATTTCCGTTTTCGCTATGCTCCGCGCAGGAATTGTTGCAGTCGCCATTTTTATCGCGCTTTAAATTCCCCTCGCTATATCCGCTACAGATCGCGCTATGTTTAAGATGGCTCCTTGTGTCGCCAGCGCCTTGCATTGTGCCTGCTACGTAGTATTTTTCGTTACTTGCTGTGTCGTTTTGCGTATCGCAACGCCCGCTAGCCGAGTCGTATTTTGTGTCGTCTATGTTTTGAGTTGCGCTACCCGCGCAATATTTTTCATCACGTGGCGCGCCGTATTGTCCTTCGCAGCCAAGCCCTGCGCATAGCAACAGATCCCAGTCGAAGCTCACGCCGTTACCGCCCAGGCTCGCCCCTTTGGCGTCAAATAATATCCGATCGCAGCTCAAACCCTCAAGCGGCGGCATCTCAGCGCCGATGCTTAGCACCTGCCATGCCTCGATGCCCGCCGCGTTGAGGCGCGTTTTAAAGTCCGCGCTTATGTGTCCATAAATCTGAGCGCAGTCCAGCTCGCAAGCCTCGCAAATTTTTAAAATTTGCTCCTCGTCTAAAGCTTCCGTATCTAAAATTTCAGAATTTAGATCCTTTACTGAAGCAGGTGCGGCGCAGTTTGCGTTTAAATTTACGCTCAAATCGTCGCGCTCGTTTTCGTAAAATTTTAAGCCGCCGCTCGTGTCTGCATAAATTTTATCTTCACAAATTTCTTCGCCGCGAGTTTTGCCGCCAAAATTTTTACATTCGCACGCGGCGGCGTGTTTTTCGGAGCTCAAAGCAAAAACTCCAACGCACTTTGCGCCGTTTTCATGCGCGATACGCGCGATCTTGCGCGCTGTTTCTACGCTAACGCGGCGTTTGGAGCTTGATACGAAGATCACGCCTAAAAATTCCACGCGCGCGCCTGAGCCGTCGCCCAGATTTCGCGAATCGCTGCCAAAATTTTTATTGCAATTAGAATTTTGCTCGGACGTAAAATTTGCATGATTTTGTGCGCGGCAGGTAAAATTCTCGCCGTCCTGATTAAAATTTTGTGCGGAATTTTGGCTGTCAGAATTGAAATTTCGCGTAGAATTCTCGGCATCCGAATTAAAATTCCGCCCAGAATTTTCGCCGCAAAAATTTGGAGTTTTTATCGAGCTCTCGCTGCCTGATTGCGGTAAATTTTTGGCGTCGTTCGCTGCGTATAAAGCCGAACTGCACGCCAGCACCGCACGGGCTTCGGCGGCGCTTTTGATTCCGCAAATTTTGATCTTACTTTCGCACGACATATAAAAATTCCGTCACGTAAAGCTCGCGCGCATTTAAATTTCTGCTCGCGCGGTAGGTCGGATAGCGGATCTCTATCGTGCGCATGGAGCCGATGTGCGCGAGGTTTTTTAAAAATTCCGCTTTCGAGATAAAGCCCTCGGAATTAAAAGAGATTATTAAAAATTTCGCCGGAAATTTGGCCAGCAGCGCGAAAAATTCCTCAGCAGCGCTTGATTTTTTGTTGTACGCCGAGCGGTTCCAGTCTGCGGGGATTCCCGAGACCTTGCTAAGCTCTGCGACATTTGGGCGCTTTCCTTCGTTTATAAAATCCGTGATCAAATTTAGCATGAAATAGTTCGAGCCGTAGGGGTGCTGATTGTAGGGCGGATCAAAATACGCGACGTCAAGCTGTGAAAAGCGCTCGCGCACGCTCTGTGCAAAGCGCGCGGCATCCTCTTGAAAGACTGCGCTTTCGCAGGCGAAGCTTGAAAGCACGGGCAGGCGCAAGGAAATCTCGCCCATTATGCGAGCTAGCGCGTTTTCGCCGCTGCCGCCGAACTTGCCTACGCCCGCTTTGTCCTTGTAAAAGCCCTTAAAAACGCCGCCCGTGTTTGAGTGGATACTCGCCTCGCTAAGCAGCGGCGCGGTGAAAAAATCGCGAAATTTTTGCGGGATTTTACCAATCTGCTCGCAAAGCCCGCCCAAAATCAGGGCGTTTCGGCGCGTGTAAAAAGCGCGCTCGCCCGCCTTGATATCCAGGTCGTCCTTCGGCGCGTACAGCTCGCTAAAAAAACTCTCCTCCGGCGTAAAATTTCTTAAAATTTCGGCGTGCAGCTCGCTCAATTCTCGCCATAGCTCATCACTAAAATTTGAAAGATAGCAGGAGTTTATCGCGCGCGAGTAGCCCTCCAAGTCGTTTGCGATCACGAGGTTTGAGTGCGCTTTGGCAAGGCGCGCGACGATGCCGCTGCCGCTAAAGACGTCTGCGAAGCTGATCTTGTCCCGCCCAAGCTCCGCTTTGATTTCGCAGATCGCCCGCTCTATCGGCGCTAGCAGCGAGCGCTTATTACCCAAATAGCTAATGAGCTGCTCGCTTAAAAACTCCCTCTTTTCGCCGCTAGCCATCTAAGCTCTCGCTCCTACGTAGTTTTCGTAAAATTTCCACGTTTTGCCCGATTTGATCGCCTCTAAAATGAGCGGCTTAGCCTCCGCAGGGCTTGCCGCGACATCCGCGCAGTATAGCGCAAACATCGCATTTAGCACTACGATATCAAATTTCGGCCCGTTCAGCTCGCCTTTTAAAATTTGCTTTAAAATCTCGGCATTAGCTTCGCCGTCGCCACCTTCGATATCGCTGTGAAATACCCGAGCGAAGCCGAACTGCTCGGGATTTACGCGGTATTCTAAAATTTTGCCGTCCTTGACCTCGTGGATTAGCGTCTCGTCGCACAGACTGATTTCGTCCATGCCGTCCATACCGTGCACCACCAGAGCGTGCTTGCGCCCCAAAATCATCAACGTTTCGGCGATGAGCCCGTTTACTTCCTCCAGATAATTGCCTACGATCTGATTGCTTAGGCTTAAATTTGGATTTAGAAGCGGCCCCATTATATTAAAGACGGTGCCGATTTTTAGGCGGTTTCGCACCTCTTTGACCTCGGCGGTGATCTTGTGAAAAAACGGCGCGTGAAAAAACGCTAGCCCCGTGCGATCTAGCAGCGCCCTAATCTGCGCAAGATCGCTAAGTAGCGGCACGCCCAGAGCATCCAGAGCATCGGAGCTGCCCGATCTGCTGGTAATCGCGCGGTTGCCGTGCTTGGCGACGCGTACGCCGAAGCTTGCCGCGATAAAGGCCACGGTCGTTGAGATATTGATCGTTTTTAGCCTATCGCCGCCGGTGCCTACGATGTCAAACATCGGGCTCGGATCGTCGTAGGTGATCGAGTATTTTAAGATACTGCGCACGAGCGCCGTGAGACTGCTCGGATAGAGCGATTTTTCGCTGATCAGCACGAGTAGTCCCGCAAGCTGCACGATGTCGTAATCCTGCTCGTAAAGCGCCTTGCAAATGACGGCGTAATCGTCGCTATCTAGCGGGAAGCCCTTTTGTAGCTTCAACATAAACGGGGCGAAATTTACCACGAGTTTCTCCTTTAAAATTATCTTTTTGCCGTAATTGATGAAATTTTCGATGATCTTTTTGCCGTATTGCGTAAAAAAGCTCTCGGGATGAAATTGAATGCCGAAAACAGGCTTGCTTCGGTGCTTCATCGCCATTATAATGCCGTCATTTTCGCTCTTTGCTAAAATTTCAAACTCGCGCGGTAGCGTCGCTTCGTCCACATAAAGCGAGTGGTAGCGCATCACTTCGAATTTACGCGGCAGCCCGCTAAAAAGCACGCCGTCATTGAAAATTTCGATCACCGAGCTCTTGCCGTGAAGCGGCACCTCCAGCTGCTTTATCTCCGCGCCCGCCGCATATCCGATCGCCTGATGCCCCAAGCACACGCCTAAAATCGGCACGTCCAAATCCGCGCGCAAAATCTCTAAGCAGACGCCGCTATCTTTTGGATGATTTGGCCCCGGGCTTAGGATTATGTGCGACGGGGCAAGCTCGCGCACCCGCTCTAGCGTTATCTCGTCGTTGCGGAAGTAGCGCACCTCCTCATCGCTTAACTCCAAAATGTATTGATAAATATTAAAAACGAAGCTGTCGTAATTATCTATCATTAAAATCAAAGTTCTATCCTTTTTTATGGCGTTTGCGCCTCTTTAAAATTCTAAATAGTTTAAATTTAACCACTTTGCGGCGGACAAATCCGATGCCGCTTTAGCGTCGCTTGCGGGCTAAATTTAAGATTCCGCTCGCGGCTGCGGCATTACCGCATCTGTCGTGACGTTGCGCGCTTTACGATACCGAATGAAGCTCGCCGTTAAATTTTAACGCTCTCGCAGCGATCACGCTTTTAAATTTAGCCGAAGCGAACAGCGTGCCGAAGCAAGCGGCGCGCCCGGCTAGCTAAATTTAAAGCGTCTAAACTTCCTCACATAGCTCCTCGATAGCTTTGAGCGGGCTTTTGCGCTTTTTGCAGATCTCCGCGTATTCGCTCTTTGGCGAGCTGTCGTAAACGATACCTGCGCCCGCGCCGATAAATACGAGATTACTTAGCCCTTCGCAGCCGAAATTTTCCGCGTTAAATTTAACGGCCTCAAACCGCATCGCGCAGCTAAAGCTCGGCCCGCTTTCTAAATTTTGCGTCCCGCCGCCTGCGCAAGCTTTTAAATTTAATCTCGCATCGCGCTCGCTTGCGCGAGCCGGTAAATTTTGCGCCTCACCGCTACCATTTTGCGCCGCAGCTCCGCAAAGCTCTGTCGTCTCGGGATTTTCACCGTCGCAAAGCTCCATCGCTTGGGAATTTATCCCGCCGCAAGCAGCGTCTAAATTTAAACAGGAATTTCGTTTAAAATTCTCGTCCGAGCAGGAATTTTGCGCGTCGCGATTTACAAAGATCGCCGAGCGAATCAAGATCGCCTGCATCACGTCGCCGCTAAAGCGCCAAAACCCGATTCCGCCGCCGTATATACCGCGCTCGTAGCGCTCCAGCTCGTTTATGATCTGCATCGCGCGGATCTTCGGGCTACCGCTTAGAGTGCCCGCAGGAAAGATCGTGCCAAGCACCTCAAACGCGCTCACCCCGCGCGGCTTGCTGCCATAGACCTCGCTTACGATGTGCATCACGCTTTCGTAACGCACGACGCGCATCGCGTTTTGCACCCGCACCGAGGCTGGCGCAGCGAATTTGCCGATGTCGTTGCGAGCTAAATCGATCAGCATCCGATGCTCCGCAAGCTCCTTTTCGTCGCTTAAAAGCTCGCGCTCAAGCGCCGCGTCGGCTTCAGCATTCGCGCCTCTGCTGCGGGTGCCCGCGATGGGAGCTACAAAAATTTCGTCCTTTTTGATCTCCATAATGAGCTCGGGGCTGGAGCCCGCGACGCAGCCGTAGGGCGTCGGAAAGTGAAACATATAGGGGCTTGGATTATTCTTTTTGAGTCGCTCGTAAAACTCCAAACTGCCGAGATTCGTGCCGATTTTTAAAATTTCGCCCAGCACGACCTGAAACACGTCGCCGCTTTTTATCTTTTCTTTCGCTTCTTCGACCATCTCGCTAAAATGCGACTCCTCGGCGCCAAGATCGGTTAAAATTTTAAATTTAAGCTCTCTTTTCTGCGGCGCAGGTTTCGCCGCGTTTTGTAATTTCGAGCCGCCCTTTATCGCGGCATCCGTTCTTGCGGCGCTCTGGGGCGCAGCTCCCTCTTCGGCGGAGCTTTGCTGCGAGGCTTGCAATCTAAGCTCGCGCAGGCTTTCGTAAATTTGGGCGTCTTTGCCGTAAAAATCGTAAATTTTGCTGATTTTATCGTAATGCAGGTAGTTTGCGGCGTCGGCGTAAAAAAACGGCGGGAAGTTATACAGCGCCTGTTTTGGCGAGCCGATATTTTCGAACGCGCGCACGATGTCGTAGCCCAAAACGCCGAAAAACCCGGCAAAGCTCGCGTTTTTAAACTCGCTTGCACCCGCTTTTGCGTTTTTTACCTCATCAAATTTAAGCTTTAGCGCCTCAAAGCTCATCTTAAATCCGTCGAAATAATCGCAATCGATGCCGATGATGACCTGAGCGTCGTCCTCTGCGAGGTAGCTTTGCGGATGCGTTTTTAAAATTTCGCGGTAGTAAAAAAGCGGCTCTTCTAAAAGCATTTTCGTCCTTGGAATTTTTAGCGCCATTATACGCTGCTTAGCTTAAATTTGAGCGGGCGGCGCGAGCCTAGACGGGCTTAATGCAAGCAAAATTTTAGTAAAATGAGCAAATTTTAAGGAGAGCGTATGAAGATTTTATTTTCCCCAAGCGAGATGAAAAGCGAGCAAAGCGGCAGCACGCGCATTTGCGAGCGAAATTTCATCTTTGCAGATCTTTACGAAAAGCGCCTGCAGATGCTGCGCGCCTATGCGGATTTCGTGGATAAAGCGAGCGAGGCGGAGCTTTGCAAGCTTTTCGGGTTGAAAAAATGGGATGCATCCCTGCGCGAAAACATCTTTGAAAAAGGCTGCGCGAAGGCGCTTTTGCGCTACACCGGCACCGCGTATCGCGCCCTAGGCTACGCGTCGCTAAGCACCGGGGCGCGGGAGTTTGCGGAGCGAAACACGATAATTTTTTCAAACCTTTTCGGCCCCGTGCTGGGCGGCGACGCGCTGCCGAATTATAAGCTCAAGCAGGGCGAAAAATTTGGCGGCATAGACGCGGCGAAATTTTATCGCGATAGCTTCTCCGCTGCGCTGGATCGGTATCTGGCGGATGAGTGCGTCGTGGATCTGCGCGCGGGATTTTACGAAAAATTTTATGAGATGAAGCGCCAATATTTGAGTTTTAGTTTCATAAAAGGCGGCAAGGTGCTGAGCCACTACGCCAAGGCTTGGCGCGGCAAGGTGTTGCGCGAAATAGCCCTTGCTCGTGCCTGCAGCGAGGCGGAGGTGCTTGCGCTGCGTTTGGGCGGCGCTTCCGTGCTTGAGATCAAACAGATCGGGCTAAAAAAGGAGATCGTGCTGGAAATTTCATAAAGCGCGAAAACCGCTCGGAGAAATTTACGATAAATTTTGCAGGTTTAATGCGGATTTTGCGTAAAATTTAGCCCGGAAAATTTGCCGCGAGTTCAAAGCCCACCCCATATCCAAAGCGATTTTACCGGGAGAAATTTGCGGGCGTAATTTCAGCGCGAGGATTTTTCGGCGGCTTTTTAGTCTTTTTGCACTCTTTTGGCGAGCTTTGAACGAGCTTTTAGCGGCGAAATTTTACCGTAAGGATTTTTCAGAGCAAAATTTACGCTCTTTGAGTTCATACGCGCTTTGCATAAAATTTTACGGCGATCTGGCCGTAATTTTAAACCGATTTTATGCCGATCTTGTCGTGACTTTTGCACCGCTTTTGCGGCGATTTTTAGGATACGGAGCGCGGGAATTTTGCTGTCGTCCTCCGCATAGAAAGAATTTTGCTAGGAAACACGCACCGCGTATATATACGTGAAACGGGGCTCTGTGCGGAAAAAATTTTAACTGCAATTCACCGCAGGAATTCTGTCTAAAATTTTACTTTGCGAGATTTTGCAGTATTAAATTACGCCGTAATAAAATTTTGAGACAAAATTTTACGCTTTGAAATTCCAAAAATCCGCAAACGCAGTAAAAATACGCCGTCGCTACAAACTCTAGTAGCCCAGCGCATAAAGTTCTTAGCCGAATTTCTGCAATTAAAATTCTGTGCTCTGAAATTTCACGCTTTAAAATCCCGTAAATTTCCAAATTTCACAAATCCCACACATAAAATTTTAAACCGAAATCCCACTATCAAAATTCCCCGCCTCAAAACCCCGCAAATTTCCCGCTTTCAAATCCAAAATTCCGTAAATTTATCAAGCTTTAAATTTTAAAGCTATAAACTTCGCTTCAAATTTTAAGGATCAAAAATGCTAGAACTCCCCTTTGTCGGCGTCGTCGTGGGCTTCATATCGGGCTTTTTCGGTATCGGCGGCGGTACAGTTGTAATGCCCGTGATGATGGCTCTGGGATACGACGTCAAGACCGCCGCGGGCATCTCGGTGATGCAGATGTTCATCGTCTCGCTTTTCGGCTCATATCTGAACTACCGCGCGGGCAAGCTTCGCCTAGATAGCGGCATCGCGGTGGGGCTCGGAGGGCTGTGCGGCGCGAGCATATCGGGATTCATCGTAAAATACTCGCCAGAAATCGTGCTTGAGATCGGTCTTTTGCTGACGCTTGCGATCTCATTTCTTAAACTCTTTAGCACGAACGTAACAAGCGGCGGCAACGCCGATCCCCACGGCGCGGTGCTGTTTTTTATCGGCTTTGCTATCGGCGCGATCGCGCTTAGCATGGGCGTGGGCGGCGCGGTATTTCTGACGCCGATTTTGGTAGGATTTTTGGGCGTCGATATCAAAAGAGCGGTCTGCATGGGGCTATTTTTCATCGTTTTTGGCTCATTTAGCGCGCTTTTGAGCCTTTCGTACAACGGCCATGTGGATTACGAACGCGGCGCGCTGCTAGCCGTGGGCGGGCTTTTGGGCGTGTATTTCGGCACCTCTCAAGCTCGCCGCGCAAGGCGCGAAACGCAGAAAAAATGGCTGCTCGTCCTCTACGTCGTGCTATTTGCGCTGGCGCTAAAAAAGGTGCTACAGTAGCGCCCGCTGTAGTAGCGCTGCAGCGATTGCCGCGCTATTGTTTTGCTTTGCGATCGTTCCGCTACAAGCGCGGTTAAGCGCCTGCTACGGGCACGTCAGAGCGATTTTAAGCGTTCGCGCTGTTTTGCTACGCCGCCCTTTTGCATTATCGTCCTCTTACACTGCGCGCGTTTGATCGCCGTTTTGCGGCGGCGCGTAAAACGTCGCATTTCGCCGCACGAGTAAAATTTTAAAACAAAATTTCAAAAAGCGCGAGCAAATTTTAAAAGCTGAATTTTAACTAGCCGCGTTAAAATAGCGAAGTCACACATCTTTCGTCCTATGGAGGCGAGATAGCGAAATAAAATTTACAAATTTTAAAAGGACTTGGATTGACGAACTTGATTTTAGCAGGTCTAGGCGGCTGTGTAGGCGCGATGGCGCGAGTAGGCTTAAGCGGAGTGATTGCGCGCGCAATGGATCGCGCCGGATTTTGGAGCGCGTTTCCGATCGCTACTTTTTGCGTGAATGCGCTGGGAAGCTTGCTGATAGGGTTTTTACTCGCACTAAATTTAACGCAGAGCCTGCGGGTATTTTTTGTCGCAGGCGCGCTGGGCGGCTTTACGACATTTTCTACGTTCAGCTACGATACGCTGCAATTATTGCTGGCGCGAGAATTTGCTATGGGTGTGCTAAACGCGGTCTTAAGCGTATGCGTTTGTATGCTGTTTTGCTACGCTGGGCTGCTCGCGGGCAGAGCGCTTGCAGGCTAGCCGTGGAGCACGTGAGCTTTAAATTTAAATCGCCTCTGCGTCTGCGCTTTTAAATCAAAATTTATTTAAAATACCTGCGCTACGGAATTTTATCGCGCGCATGTGCTACAAAACTTGCGAGCGATGGCCATATAATCCCGCATACCGCGCAGTTTTGCAAAAGGGCGCGCAGTAGCTTCGGCAAAGTTCAATAGCTATCAAGACGAGCAAATCGTAAGACGAGCGAAAAGTAAAGCGAGCAAGAGGGATTGTAGCTAAATAATTGTGCTAGGCGTCGGGCAGGCGGGCAAAATCCAGATAAATTTGAAATTTGCGTGCATTCTCTGCGTATCTTGTTCACCGCAGCTTTGTGAAATTTCGCTATCTTGTGCTTAGTTATCGCGATGCCCTAAAAATTTCGCCGTCTTGGCGCGGATAAAATAAACCTAAGCCGCGCGATAAATTTTAAAAGCTCCGCGGGCAAATTTTAAAGCTTGAAGCATCGAATTTTTAAAATTCTCGCGTAAATTTTAAGAGCTAAATTAAAGCGCGTCGTAATTATGATCTTATGTGTCAAATCCTGCGGCGCTATCTTAGATTTATCGCAAGCGGCTGCGAGCCCTCTTAATTTCATTTCTGCAGATTTCATTAACCTGCTCGCCCTCGCTATTTCGCAATATAACCTCGTAGTCCGTGATTTCGCGATCTTTGTTATACCCCTTGATATATCTGAATCTCGATAAAACTATTTTAAAGGATTCCACATCGTCTAAAGAGTATTTATCACCGAGCTTGACGTAGTTAAAATTTTCGCTAGTAAGCGTATGAAAATTATTAAATTTTTGCTTTAAATTTAGCGTATAAATTGCTGTATGAGGCGTATCGTTATCGCAGCGATTAAATTCGCTTTCATCGAAGGCAAGCGCGAGGCAAATTTCATCTCCGCAGATAACCTTGATATCCTTGGCGCTGCTGTTTATACGTATGGTCTGTTGCCATCCCTCGCCAGGGATCTCAAAGATATTGCGAGCGAGCTTTTTGGCTATTTTATCTCCGACATAACCTCTGGCTTCTGGTTTATAAGCCCAACCGAGCGAGGAGTAGTTCTGCTTTTGCGGAAAATCCGCAAGCGGAGTTTGAAGCTCGCTTATAGCGTTTAAATTTTCCTCGGTGCCTTGTGGAGCCGCAAAAGAGGTGCCCCTCATAGAGTGTAGATTAAAGAAACCGATAAATTTTCTCACGACCTTATACGCCGTTTGAGAAAATATCTTGGCTTCGTTTTCAAAAAGCGAAATATCGTAGATGCCGTAGCTATAATATCCAAGCTCTCTACTTACCCACCTTTCGTCCGGCGAACGATCGATCTCGTCGTATCCATAGTAGCGCTCTGGCATATCTTTTTGTAGCAAAAAGTCGTCGCTATCGCTGTCTTTATACCTAAGCCAGACCCCAAAATCGTCCTTAATGTATAGATAATCAAAATTCGCACCCCCTGCGAATTTTTTCTCGCCTAGCCAAAATACGGGTCTTTTTTCTAGGGGCGGCAGAGCGGCGACGGGAGGCAAATTTTGTAGCTCTTTTTCAAATTTTTCATCTATATAATCGCAAGCGCTAGTGGCATACTAGGATCGCAACCCTCGGGCGTATCGGATGAAAAAAGCAAATTTAAAATCACAAATATATACAGCACAAAAAGCACGCACGCAACGCTCACGACCAAGGCGGTAATTTTTAAAATTTTTATAAAAGTTTTCATATCTAAATTTTACCTCGTTGCACTTAAAAATCGTAGAATTTCGCTTTAAATTTGAAATCCTCCGCGCATTATCTGTACGCTTCGCCTATTGCTTCGCTAAGGCTTTTTAGCAGTTCGTTCGCGGCCTCTGCTTTGTCGCGCTCGCCGCGATTTTTGCCGTTTGAAGCGCCGAGTCCCGCCCCGCTTACGCAGTCTTGCACGAAATACCACCAAAAGTACCCGCCTACGTAGTTTTTCACGTAGCGCGGCATTGTATAATATCTCCTCATCATCGCCTTTTTGCTCGCCTGCGTAGCGCCTGATGCCGTGTTTCCGCACTCGCCGATGCCGAGTTTTGAAGCGGGGAAGGCGCTTTGCAGATCGGTAAAAATTTCGCTCCAATCAGGCGCAAAGCCCTCGTTGTCGTCCTCGTAGTAACTTACGAAAAGATAATCCAGCCCATCTTTCATATCCTGCGGCACGAATTTTCGAAGCCACTCGCGCATCTGCGTTTTCTGCGCTCCGCTCGGCGTATAATACGCCGTAAGCGCCGTCTTAGCGCCATTTTTGTGGATGAGCTCGAAGGCCGCGATCATCTTAGCGGCGATGAAATTCGCATCGTCCCCGAGCCAGCCCTCGCCGTTTATTTCGTTGCCGATCTCCCAGATCTGCACATAGGGCGCGAGCGCAGCGAAGGCGTCCGCGAATCTCTTTTCGTAGCTTTTCACGCTTTTGTATGAGCTCATCTCGTAGGAGTCCACGGGGCAGGCCATCACGTACGAAACCTCGCTAAGTCGCCTAAAAAGGGGCTCGTATTCGCGCGGGCTAATTTCTTTTGACATTACGACGCGCACGGTCGGCTTTACGGGTAGGGCTTGCAGGGCGCGTACGATGCTTTGCAGCTTCGCGCCCGAAGCGTCTTGCGCGTCCTCGTACCAGCCGTCGTCGATCGTAACGCCCCAGATGAAGTCGGATTTAGAATTTTGCTTTGAAATTTTATTTGGATTTTCGCCGTAAAGCGCACCGCAAAACAGCGCTCCGCAAAATAGCGCGAGAAATATGTGTTTGAAATAGACCACGGCTTGTTCCTTGATTTTAAATTTTAAAAATTTAGCTCTTTGCTGGTCTTTCCACAATCGATCAAGCAATCAAAATTTATCTCTTGCCTCTAAGATCATAAGAATAATACGAACGAGAAAAACCCTCTACGCTGAACATAGCAAAAGCGTTAAGCGCAAGAGCCGCTAAGCTTAGTAGCACCGTAGCAGGCAGTGAAAAACGCGCCAAAAACGCATTTGCAATAGCTGCAAGTACAAGCGCGATAAAGCAATATGAAAATATCGCGACGCCGCTAGTGTCGGCAAGCTCCTGATAAAATCTATAAAAAAATAGAAACGATGCGATGAATCCCAATGCAAGTAGTATTTGAGCGATGATGCCGCCCGCTAAAAATATAAATAACAATACGCCTATAAATATTGCCGCAAAGGCGATGGCTGCGTTGCGCAAAAGACTGTGGCTTGCGATAAGCTTAGAGATATTATAAATACTAAAGATAAAAAGCACGAATGCCGCTGCGCTTAGCAATACTCCTAATCCACCGTAAATTCCTAATAGCAATAGCACTAGTTCAGCTATAGCTTTTAAGGCACAGGCTGCGATGAAGGTGTATTTGATGAGTGCTACTTCTTTTTCTTGAGGGTTTGAGGGCTGCTGGCCTTGAGTGTGGAGGTAGTCGTTTAAGTCCATGGTTACTCCTTGAAATTTATGTAGAAGTATATCTAAAAAACGAATAGGTAAAAATAAATTTCAAAATTTAGTGGCTCGCCGGCGGATATGTCGTATAAAGCAGGCGCCGCAAAAAGGCGGGTAAATTTAATTAGATAAATTTTAAAATTTAGATCGGAATTTCGGCGCTGACGCGGTGGATAAATTTTAAGCGGGCTATAAATTTAAAAAAGATGTGGGATAAAATTTCGCGCAGATCTGCAAATTTAAAATCCGCAAATCCGCGCAAGCTGCTACAAGCGTGACTCGTAGCGACGTAGCGTGTAAAGACGTTTAAGCATCTTTTTGCGAGCTGAAATTTTTTGCTTTTTGCGGACTTCCGTCATCGGCTCAAAAAATCGTCTCGCGCGAACCTCAGTAACGACTAGATTACGATCGGTCTGCTTCTTAAAGCGTCTGTAGGCTTCGTCAAATGATTCGTTCGGATATACCTTTACTCCAGGCACTTTCCTCACCGCCTTTCAAAAAAATGAATTGTGAGTTTAGCGAAAAATTCCTTAAATTTGCTTTTGAAGCGCTTTTTTATACTTCCACACGCTTTTGTTGTTGCGAGTATCTATCATCGAAAGCTCTAAAAGTAGGCTTTCGCTTGCTTGTGCGGTAGAATTTTTGGCTGCAGAATTTAAGCTTTTTGCTTTTTTAGATCCTGTTTTACCATTGTTTGTCGCAGCGGGGCTTTGCGGTAAAATTTTACCTACCAAGATGTAATCTGGCGCGTAGATCGAGCCACTTTCTACGGCGTGATAGCCACGGCTTACACCATCGTTGCTAAATACGAGTTCATCTTTACTTGGGGCGTCTGTGACGACCGCTTTGCCTGAATGCAGCAGCGAAATTCTAATTTTTTTGCTTAAAAATTCTGCATCTACGCCGTGCGCGTTCGTCCCGTCCAGTGGCTCGATGCCGACGACGCTGAATCTACCGCCTTTCTTACCGACTATGCGCTTCGAGAGTAGATCGGCGATGCTTTCGCCTGCGATGCGCTCCAGATATGCGTTTGGATACCCAGCATGATCTATGCCTCCTGCAAGTGCCGAATTATCCGCACTTTTGGAGCCTTTAAGCGCAGCGCAGCCCGCTAAAAAGGCACACAGCAAGATCACGAAAAAACTTATTTTAAAATTTTTCATAGCATTTCCAAATTTTATAAAATAAACTCCGCGATTATAGCGAGATTTGGTTAAATTTCGTTTTTTATAAGCAAAATTTGTAACGGATATTCCGCTCGTTCCTTTAATTTTGAGTTAAAGATTCCTTGATATACTTTCTGCCAATTTATTCAGAAAATTCGCGGGGTTATTATGAAGAGAATCATTAAAAGAGACGGAAGTTTTCAAGAATTTCAATCCTACAAAATAAAAGATGCTATCAAAAAAGCCTACAAAAGCGTGGGTAGCGAGTTTGACGAAAAAGTCTTTGATAATGTAATGAGCGCGATCGTTTTTAAAGATAAATTAAGCGTCGAAGATATTCAGGATCTCATCGAGAAAAAACTCTTCGAAGCGGGTAATTTCGCGGTTTTGAAAAGCTTTATGATTTACCGCCACACGCACAAGATGCAGCGCGAGCACATTTTGGGGCTTGAGGAGGATACGACCTATATCAACTGCACCCAGACGGTCAATGAATATATCAGCAAGCAGGATTGGCGAATTTTAGCAAATTCCAATACCAGCTACTCAAACGCAGGCCTTATCAATAATACCGCCGGCAAGGTCATCGCAAACTACTGGCTAGATAAAATTTACTCTCGCGAGGAGGGCGCGGCGCACCGAAACGGCGATTATCATATCCACGATCTGGACTGCCTTACGGCGTATTGCGCGGGCTGGAGCTTGCGCGTGCTTCTAAACGAGGGCTTTAACGGCGTGCGCGGTCGCGTCGAGAGCAAGGCGCCGAAGCATTTCCGCGAAGCGCTGTATCAGATGGCGAATTTTCTTGGAATTTTACAAAGCGAATGGGCGGGCGCACAGGCGTTTAGTAGCTTTGATACATATCTGGCGCCATACGTTTTCCGCGACAAATTAAGCGACGATGAGGTCAAAAAGGCGATCACGAGCTTCGTGTTTAACCTAAACGTTCCGGCGCGCTGGGGTCAGAGCCCGTTTACCAACGTCACCATCGATATGACCTGCCCGGATGATCTAAAAACGCAGATCCCTACGCACAACAACGAACATCTATTTAAAAATTTACGCGACGAGGAGCTTTTGGCCGAGGCTAAAAGGCGCGGCAAGGACTCGCTCGAGGCCTTGACTTACGGCGATTTCGAGCCTGAGATGAATCGCATCGTGATCGCGTTTTACGAGGTTTTAACCACGGGCGATAAGTGCGGTCAGCCCTTTACCTTCCCGATTCCTACGGTAAATTTAACGGAGGAGTTTGATTGGGATACTCCTGCGGCCGACGCGGTATTTGAAAACACCGCTAAGGTAGGCTCTAGCTATTTTCAAAATTTTATCGGCTCGCAATATATCACGAACGAAAAGGGCGAGCGCGTACCGAATCCAAAGGCGTATAAACCTGGCGCCGTACGCTCGATGTGTTGCCGCTTGCAGCTTGATCTGCGCGAGCTTCTTAAGCGCGGCGGAGGACTTTTCGGAAGCGCGGAGATGACGGGAAGTATCGGCGTCGTAACGATAAATTTAGCCCGCCTAGGCTATCTATATAAAAATAACGAAGAGGCGCTTTATGCGAGGCTGGACGAGCTTTTAGAGCTTGCAAAATCGACGCTTGAGAAGAAGCGAAAATTTGTTACCGAGATGTTCGAGCGCGGCTTGTATCCATATACGAAGCGCTATCTGCCGGGCTTTAATAACCATTTCAGTACCATCGGTATCAACGGCGCAAACGAGATGATACGAAATTTCAGCGGCAACAAAGAAGATATTACGACGGAATTCGGGCGTAAATTTGCCCTTAAAATGGTTGAGTATCTGCGCGAGAAGATCCGCTCGTTTCAGGAGCAGACGGGCAACCTGTACAATCTCGAAGCTACGCCTGCCGAGGGCACGACGTATCGCTTCGCCAAAGAGGATAAGAAGCGCTACTCAGATATCATCCAAGCGGGATTTGATAAAAACATATACTACACCAACTCTACGCAGCTTCCGGCAAATTTCGGAAGCGATCCGTTCGAGGCGCTGGCGATGCAGGACGAGCTGCAAAGCTCCTATACAGGCGGCACGGTGTTGCATCTGTATATGAAGGAGCGCATAAGCTCGGCTCAGGCATGCAAACAGCTCGTAAAAAGCGTAGTGCAAAACTACAAGCTTCCTTATATCACGATCACGCCGATTTTCAGCGTATGTCATAAGCACGGCTACATCAGCGGCGAGCATGAATACTGCCCGAAATGCGACGAGGAGCTGCTTGCGGAATACAAGGCCAAGCAGAGCAAGGGCGCCTAAATAGCGATTTAAATTTTAATCTTAATGAAAGGATGGAGGATGGAATTTCCAAAAGAGTTAGAAGCAAAACGCACAAAATGCGTCGTTTACACAAGAGTAATGGGCTATTTGCGCCCCGTAGAGAGCTTTAATATCGGAAAGAAGGGCGAACACAAAGAGCGCGTCTTTTTTGAAGAGAAAAAAGACAAAAAGCAGATCGCCTAGTCGCCGCTACCGGCCAAATGCAACAAACGCATACGAAGCCGCCGCAAGCCTTAAACCTGCGTAACACGGAGATTTACGAGATCACGCCGTTTACGATGCTTGATTTTGCTGATCACATCGCCGCGATTGCGTGGTTTTGCGGCTGCAATATGCGCTGCATATACTGCTACAACCCACAAATCGTTACTTCTCAGGGTAAAATTTCAAACGAAGAGTTTCTGCGCTTTTTGGATGCGCGCGCTGGCAAGCTTCAGGGCATCGTATTTAGCGGCGGTGAATGCACCTGTGCGAGCGATTTTATCCCGCTGGCGCACGAAGTTAAGCGGCGCGGCTTTTTGCTAAAGGTTGACACCAACGGATCAAATCCGCAAAAGATCGAAGAGGCGCTAAACTTAGGGCTGATCGATTATATCGCGCTTGATTTTAAGGCGCCGCGGCAGGATTTTGAGCTCATTACGAAGTCAAGTTTATATGATAAATTTCTACAAACTCTTAGGCTTTTGCAGCGGCTAAATTTTAAATTTGAGGTGCGCACGACCATGCATGCGGATTTTTTAAACGAAGCGAAGATCGAGCGGATGGCGCAAATTCTATACAGCGAGGGCTACCGCGGCGTCTATTATCTGCAAAACTTCCTGCCTACCGGCGATAATTTCGGCAATTTAAGCGCGCCGCTTGCGAGCTTTGATCCGAGCAAAATCCGCACCGATCTAAAGATCGAACTTCGAAATTTTGATTAAATTTGCGCTGCCACGAGCATCTTGCCGCAATGAATGCGATGAAATTTTAATCTAGCGCGCACATTTTACAGTATGTATTGCGTGTCTCGATAAAATTTTGTTTCGTCGTTTGCCGCAATGGCGCTTGCCGCAGGCATTGGCAAAAAGTAAATAGATGGAATCGCACCGCATGCCTTTAAAATTTCATCATAAAATTCCTCCATCATAAAATTTTACCCCAAAGCTTCGCCGTAAAATTTCATTTCAAAGCTCCAAGTATGCAGCTGGTATAAAATTTAGCTTTTGCACGCTTAGTCGCAAAATTCCGCCATGTGCTCCTGCCGAGCTGTGTGCGTCTTATAAAATTCTGCGCAAATTTTACGGGTGAAATTTCACGCCTTTAAATTTTGTCTGCAAAGCCTTCGATAAGATTTTTTTCGTTACAATACGCCCTAAATTTTTAAAAAGGCAAAAAATGGATAGGAAAAAAATCTACAACCCCTTCTCCGACGAGACGCTTACCGATCGCAAGGTCTTCGGCGGCAATCCGCAGGGTATTTTAAATTTTACCAAGGCGAAATATCAATGGGCGCTGAAGCTTTGGGATCTAATGGAGGCCAACACCTGGTTTCCTAAAGAGGTCGATACCACCGATGACGTGCGCGATTATAACTTCAATCTCACAAGCGCCGAGAAGCGGATGTACGATCTCGTGTGGAGCCAGCTGATATCGATGGATAGCTTTCAGACCAACAATCTCGCCGATAATATCAACCCCTACATCACGGCTCCGGAGATCAACGCCGTGCTCGCTCGCCAAGCCTACGAGGAGGCCAACCACAGCAAATCCTATGCCGTCATGGTCGAGGCGATCTGTGAAAACACCGATCTCATTTACGAGATGGAGAAGCACGACGATATGCTCCGCAGGAAAAACGACTACATCTCAAGCGTCTATGAGGAGCTCGCGGGCGAGGTTAGCGACGATAAGCTACTGCTAGCGATGGTGGCAAATCAAATTTTAGAGGGGATCTACTTCTACAGCGGCTTTACGTCGATCTATGCGCTTGCTCGCGCGGGCAAGATGCTAGGCAGCGCGCAGATGATCCGCTTCATACAGCGCGACGAGATCACGCATCTGCTGCTCTTTCAAAACATGATAAATTCCGTTCGCAAGGAGCGTGCCGATCTGTTTAACAAGCGCAACGTGGATAAAATTTACGAGATGTTCGAGACGGCGGGAAACTTAGAGATCGATTGGGGCAAATACATCACGGATAACCAAATCATGGGCTTTACGGACGACATCATCGAAGAATACATCCACTACCTGGTCGATCAGCGCCTGCTTGCCATCGGGCTTGAGAAACGATACGGCGCGAAACATCCGATAAAATGGGTCGATGATTTTTCTAAATTTAACGATCAAAAGAGCAACTTTTTTGAGAGCAAAGTCACGAACTACAGCAAAGGAAGTTTGAGTTTCGATGATTTTTAGCGGATTTTGCGGTTTGAAATTTTGCTTTGCCGCATCGCGGCACGGATATTTTGCAGATACTTGTCCGGCGCGGCACGGACATGCGATGAGTGCTGCAAGTGCTCCATCGTCGGCAAAATTTTTAAAATTTAGCCGCGCTATGTACCGAAATGCGGCGTATGCTTTTTCGGTGCAGCGCGAACGCTTTGGCGGTATTTTTAAAAATTTTATCGACCCCGAATTTAAGCGAAGCGAAAATTTCCGCGGCTTTAAATTCGAAGCGAGTTCAATTGAGAGCGCGCCATGGTCTCGCTAGAGCGGCTTCGCTGCGAAAAGATGGCGAACGACATTGCCGAGCAGGTAAGTTTAAATCCGGCGCTTTTTGAGGCGTTTTGTAGCGTCGCTAGAAGCGAGTTCGCTCCGCTCGGCGCGCACGCTTTCAGCCTTAACGCGCAGCCCATTTTGGCCAGCCAGTGGATCAGCTCGCCGCTGACGGTCGCGCGCATGACGATGGCGCTAAACGTGGATCCGAAGGTCGAGAAAATTTTAGAGATCGGCTGCGGCAGCGGCTATCAAGCGGCGATTTTAAGCAGGATGGTTCACCGCGTCTTTGCCGTCGAGCGCGTCGAGCGGCTGGTGGGCGAGGCGAAAAGGCACTTTGCGAATCTCGGGATTTCAAATATCAGCCTGCGTCATGACGACGGCAACGCGGGATGGAAAAATTTTGCCCCTTTTGATAGGATCTTGCTCTCTGCGTGCGCCGAGCGGATCGACGAGCGGCTGTTTGCGCAGCTTGCGGACGGCGGAATTTTGGTCGCTCCGATGAATAGAGGCGGCTCGCAAAAGATCGTTAGATTTAGTAAAATTTCGCCAAGCGAGATCAAAGAAGAGGAGCTTGGCGCCTGCGAATTCGTCCCGTTGGTGCAGGGTCGCGGATAGATCTAGCGCGCAGTAAATTTTAAAATTTCCTATCGCCCCGGGCGCGTAAATTTAATAAAATTTGCTTTCGCGCTCTGTCGCGAGATCAGAGTTTTATTAATTATTTATTTAAATTCAAGTACAATACACAATTTTAATCTTTCAAGGATGAGTCATGCAAGATTTTAGCAAGGAAAAGATAGAGTCGCTGGTCGTCAGCTGGAAAAATCACAACAAAAACCAATTCTGGCTTAAAAAACAAACCGCGATTTCAAAGTATTTAGGCGAGATCAAACGCTGTCTGGCGAGCTTTGATGAGGCCGAGAACGAGTTTTTGCAAACTCTGTATATAAATCTCAGTGACGGCAATCTTAGAAGCTGCAAAATTTTATCTTTGGGCGAGAAGTTCGCGCACGCCGAGTATTTCTTTATGGATCAGTATTTTGATTCCAATATCAGCGCGTTTTATTACGATTTCGCTTTCAAAGACCGCATCGTCGGCAAAAAGGAGCTGTTTCCTAAAAATGCCGTAAAAAGCGTAGATAGCGTACTTAGTGGCGAGGATAAAAATATCGTCTCGCTTTATGTTTTCATCGAAAATATCGTCAAAAATTTCAATAGCTATTCGCAGGAGCGCACTGCGCGCGATATTTTTAAACAAAAGCTAGTCAATTTCTACGATGAGCTTTACAGGCTTCTTACGGCGGTGGACAGCGCTTTGGCGATCGATTTTTTCGACGTCGCGCTGCATAATCAGCCTTTCGTGCTGATGGAATTTTTAAAATCCGCGATAAATGCCGATAATTTCTATCTGATTGACAGCTACTTAAGCGATGATGGGATGCTAAATTTAGGACTTGCCGAGGACGGCGATTTCGCGCAAATTTCGCGCGAAAAGCTCTATCTGCTAGCTAGCATATTTGCGCAGTGCAATGATGAGTTTCCGACGCTCGTTTATCGCGATGAAACCGCGCAAATTTTATCCTTGCTCTACGACGAAAAGGTTGAAATTTTCGAAGAATTTTACGAAGTAAGTTCGCGATTTATCGCGGAATTTACCCCGTATCCGCAGGATGTCGTGGGCGCGGCTAGGATCGTGTACTCCTCGCTATTTTTCGAATACGTTAAAAATTACAAGAGCGAAGAGGTCGCAAAAAATACGATCTTTTACGGCGCGATCGGTACCGGCAAGACCCGCAGATTGCGATCTTTGATCACCAAAAAGAAGCTTGCGGCAAAAAATTTCCGCTACGTTTGCCTGCACGAAGGCTTTGAATATCGCGATTTTATAGACGGATTTTACGGCAAAAGTTTCATCGACGGCGAGTTTAAAGCGCTTTGCAAAGAGGCGCTAAACGATCCGAAGGGCGAGTATTATTTTCTGATCGACAATGCAAGTGCCGCGAGCTTGGATAAAATTTTTGGCGAGGCGGCGGTGCTTTTGGATCGCCGCTACGACGAGAATGACGAGCTTTCGCTGATCCGCACGAAAAACTCTCACATAATCGACGGCTTTGAAGAGGGCGAAAAAGTGCGCGCTAGCGTCGTTTTAAAGGACAGCCGCTCATATTTTGCGGTGCCTAAAAATTTATATGTCCTATGCACTCTAAATGAGCACAAATGCGTTTCGCCGTCGATTGCAAAGGCGTTTAGATGGATCAGATGCGAGTGCGATTACGGCGCGCTTGAGGATTATTTAAGAGATCGCGAGATCGTAAATGCAAGCGCGGTCGTTGCGGTTTGCAAGGCGCTGAATAAGTTTATCACCGATGAGGCAAAGGGCCTGGGTGCGATCGGACACGGCGTATTTATGGGGCTTGCGCGCTATCAAAGTGGCGCGCAGATCATGCAGGAGGGGCTAAACGGCTTTTTCGCCGAGGTGCTTGAGCCGATCTTTAGGTGCGCGGCAAGCGGCGAAGATACCGCTACGAGCCTTGGTGAGCGCATCGCTGAAGCTAAGAGCGTGTTTAAATTTTAATATTTTGGTTTGAATAGATTTTTAAGTAAATTTTGTAATAACGGAATTTTATATGGAGTAAAAACAATGGCTGATAATATTGTAAATAATCATAAATATGATGCAGAATATATTAGCTATATTAGAAATGGTAATTCCGCCGCAGTTCTTATTACTAGAGATTTGGTGAGAAGCGTAAATACGATCGGTAAGTGGGTTGATATCATTGAGAGCAATATTTGCGACAGGATCGATGGGAGAATTGATTTTAACTATTTCATTGTTGAAATTTTTCCTAGAAAGACTAAGCCGGATTATTCCAATGCAGTGTCAGAACATGATCAAAAATATATTACTTGGCAAACAGCTTGCAAAGATATAAAGAACGCAAGGAGTGTTGGTTATAAAGGCCTCCGATATAAGATATGGTGTAGCTTGTATAATGATAGGAAGAAAAAAATAGTACAGAGGTATTATAATAAAAAGTTTGGTAAGTGGATGCCTGATGGATGGCTACCTACGGATTCATGTATTTTAAAAGATAAAGTAGAATTTATCGATAACTGGAAATATAGGATAAAGTCCATAAAAAAATTATAAAACAACTTAAACTAGACTTCGCTAGTTTTGAATTAAGAATCAAATAGTAAATTTAACCCAAAAGCCCCGCGCCTTTTACCCTCTGTGAGCGATCCACCGCGTAGAACCTCTTCCCGCCTACTACCTTGCCGCCTTCGATTTTACCGCCCTTTACGTCATATTTCCAGATCGGCGCAGCCGCCTTGAAATCCTCCACAAACTCGTTTATTAGCGCCAGAGCGACCTTGCGCTGCGGGCTTACGACGCCTGCGACGTAGGAGCTTTCGTGGATCGGTACATCGCCTTTTGAATGTGCGAAAAGCACGAATGCGCCCTGTGCCGCGGCCTTTTGCTGCCACGCTTCAAACCACGTCCGCAAAATCGGCTCGTATATATCAAAGCTCAGCGCGCAGATGCCGCCCTCTTCGCGCACGATGCCCACAAAGGTGATGAACGCGCCGCAATTTGCGTCCTTAAATTTAGCGTACCAGCGCGATAAAATCGCGTTCACGTCCAAGCTGCCCTCATAAATTTCAGGCTCGATCCCGTTTAAAATTTCTGGATTAAATTTAGCCTTACTCATCGCCGCCTCCTAAGCTTAGCCGCCGCAAACGGGAGGCAGAAGGCTCACGCGATCGCCGGATTTAAGCTCGAAATTCGCATCATAAATCATCTTATCATTTACTGCTACGGCGCAGTTTACGAGCCACTCTCGCAGACTTTCGTCCTTTTGCAGCTCCGCTTTTACCTCCTGCAAGGAGTTTGCGTTTAGGCGCAGGGGCTCGCGCCCGATCGGTCCTAAAAATTCTATCTCTACCATTTTTGTCCTTTTTTAAAGATTGGGCGATTTTAACCAAAAATTCATAAAATTTTATATAATTGCGTAAAAATTTAATGAGGAAAAATGATGAAAATCGATGAAATTTCGACCCCCGCTTACGTGTGCGAGGAGCAAAAACTGGTAAAAAATTTAGAAATTTTACGCGGCGTAGGCGAGCGAAGCGGAGCAAAAATTCTATGCGCGCTGAAAGGCTTTGCGTTTAGCTTCGCGATGCCCTACGTTGACAGATACCTCTGGGGCGCCACTTGCAGCGGCTTGTACGAGGCGAAATTTGCCGTGGAATTTATCAAAAACGGCGAAATCCACACATACTCGCCCGCATTCAAAGAGGATGATTTGGACGAAATTTTAAAAATTTCAAATCACGTCGTGTTCAATAGCGCCGCGCAGTGGCAAAAATATCGCGCAAAGGCGCTTGCTGCGGGCGCATCGTGCGGCTTGCGGCTAAATCCTCAGACCTCCTTCGCGCCCAAAGACGCTTACAATCCGTGCGGCAGCTTTAGCAGGCTCGGGATGAGCCTTGAAGCGCTGCAGCGGGCGATCTTGCAAGACGGCGAGTTTCTGCGCGGCATCTCGGGGCTACATTTTCACGCGCTGTGCGAAGAGAGCGCTCAGAGCTTAGAGCGGGTGCTCGAGGTTTTCGAGGCGAAATTCGGCAAGTATTTTAGAGCCCTAAAGTGGCTAAATTTCGGCGGCGGGCACCATATCACGCGTGCAGGTTACGACGTGGAGCTGCTGATAAATTTAATTAAAAAATTTCGCGAAAAATATGGAGTCGAAATTTATCTCGAGCCGGGCGAGGCGGTAGGCTGGGAGTGCGGATATTTGGTCGCTAGCGTGCTTGACATAGTAGAAAACGGCGCTAAAATCGCTATTTTAGACGCTTCCGCTGAAGCTCATATGCCCGATACCGTGCTGATGCCGTATCGTCCTGCGGTGCGCGGCGAGAGTAAGAGCGGTAAATTTAGCTATCGCTTCGGCGGCAATACCTGCCTCGCAGGCGACGTCGCGGGGCTTGAGAGCGGGCAGCCCGAGTATAAATTTGACGCGCCGCTGAACATCGGCGATCGGGTCATTTTCGAGGATCAAATCCACTACACGATCGTGAAAAACACGACCTTTAACGGCATCAAGCTGCCCGATCTCGTCTTGGCGGACGAGTGCGGAGAGGTTTTAATGATCAAAAAATTCGGCTACGACGAGTATGCGAGGCGAAACTAGCGCGGCGCTTAATGCAAAAATGTAATTTTGCTTTCTAAGAAATTTTTTTGCAAAAAATGATATAATCGGCTCGAATTTTATATCTAAGGAAATCCATGAAAAGATTGTTTCTCGCGCTTTTCACCTGTATTTATGCGCAGGCCGAGGAGAAAAAATACGCCGATATCGTGCAGGGAAATAGCGATGTTTGGGGCAACGCAAGGCTAGAAAACATCGATAGCTACGGCAACGGCTTCGGTCCGATTTTTCTGCAATTTCAAGGACATCTGCAAAGCTCGGGCTTTTTTGCTTGGTTGGCGCTGGGTGCGGTTTTGGGCGTAATCATAGCTTTTATTGGGCACTACGCGATCATAGGGCCGAAGCACTTCGATCATCACGCGGGCAAACCGATCTATGCATTTAATAAATTTGAGCGATTATATCATCTCGTAGCGGCCGTAGCATGGGCGATTTTGGTTCCGACAGGCTTAATTATGATGTTTGGCGAGGAATTCGGCGGCGGCGCTTTCGTGAGATTTTGTAAAAACGCTCACGGGCTGGCTACGATAGCCTTTGCGATCGCCGTTATGCCTATGCTAGTGACATGGTTTTGGCGTATGCTGCCGCGAACTTACGATATCAGATGGATGATGATCGTGGGCGGCTATCTAAGTAAGAAGAAGCGCACGATTCCTGCGGGTAAATTTAACGCAGGCCAAAAGGCGTGGTTTTGGGTCGCGACTTTAGGCGGCATAGTGATGATAGCCACGGGCGCATCGATGTTTTTCTTAGATTACAATATCCCTGAGATGAGAAGCGCACTAGGTATGAGCCAGATCGAAATTTTAAGAGCAAGCGCGATTATCCATAACCTTTTGGGCGCAGTCTGCGCGGTGTTTTTGCTCGTGCATATCTATATGGCGGTCTTTGCGATCAGCGGCGCCATCCACTCGATGATCGATGGACACAAGCCGGAGGAGGAAGTTTACGTACTTCACCACTACTGGTATCGCGAGCTGTTGGATAAGGGGCAGATCGCCAAATCGCAATTCGAAGCGAAGTACCCGCGCTTATAACTTGGGTAAATTTTATGCGGGCCTGCTTGCGTGAGGCTCGCATTAGCTTTGAGGTTCAAAGAATTTTATTTTAAGGATTACATATGCAACTAGATTGTCGCAATTTAAATTGCCCGGAGCCGCTTTTGCGCACTAAAAAAGCCCTCGGCGAGCTAAAAATCGGAGAGAGTTTAGAAATTTTAGTAAACGATGTAGCGCCGCGCGAAAACATAAAGCGCTTTTTGGCTAAAAACGGCTTTGAGGCGCAAATTTCACAAGCAGGTGCCGACACGCTTATAAAAACCGTAAAAACGGACAAGCTGAAAGATGAAAGTATCGACGATATTTATTGTGACGTCGCGGCGCCAAAAAGAGGCAAGGTGATATTCCTAAACGAGGAGCAGTGCGGAAGCGGCCCGATCGGAAAAAGCCTGCTTGCTAAATTTTTAGGCGCAACGCTAAGCTTAGACGAAAAGCCAGTGAAGGTCATCTGCGTAAACAACGCCGTGCGCATAACCACCAACCGCGGCCACGAATGCTTTGAGGCGATCAAGAAGCTAAACGAAGCGGGAGCTGAAATTTTAAGCTGTGGAAGCTGCCTAGAGGGTTACAAACTGGTCGATAAGCTCGCGATCGGCGAAATTTCAAACGCATACGAAATCATGGACGTCCTATCGAAATACGAAGTAATCAAGCTATGATCTACAGAGATTTTAACCTCACGAAATTTATTGCAGCCGCCGGTTGAGCCGCCAAGCTTGACCCGGCGGGTCTAACCGAAAATCTTGGAAATTTAATCGAGCCTAATGTAAACCTGCTGTCGTCCACCTGCAGCAACGAAGATGCGAGCGTATTTCGCATAAGCGACGATCTTGCGCTCGTGCAGACGCTCGATTTCATTACCCCTTTGGTGGACGATCCGTTTATTTTCGGACAGATCGCGGCGGCAAACTCCCTAAGCGACGTATTTGCGATGGGCGGCGAAGTAATAAATGCCCTAAATATCGTGGGTTTTGACGATTGTCATTTCTCAAACGAAATTCTGCGCGAAATTCTGCGCGGCGGTAAAGACAAAATTAAAGAGTGCGGAGGGGTCTTGGTAGGCGGTCACACCATCTCTACCCCCGAAATTTATTACGGGCTTAGCGTCACGGGGCGGGTGAATCCGCATAAATTTTGGAGCAATAATACAGCGCGCGAAGGCGACCTGCTGATCCTAACAAAACCTCTCGGTACGGGAATCATCGCTACGGCTATAAAGGCGAAATTTCTTAAATTTGAAGAATTTCGTGACGCGATAGAGAGCATGATTTTGTTAAATTTTTATGCCGTGCGCGCGCTAGCAGGCTTAAAAATACATGCCGCGACCGACGTGACGGGCTTTGGACTGCTTGGACATGCGCTTGAAATGATAAATGAGAGCGTGAGTTTTAAAATTTATCCTAGCAAAATTCCGCTTTTAAAAAGCGCCCTCAGGTGCCTTGATGAGGGGCTAATCCCTGCCGGAAGCTATAAAAATTTAAAATTTATCGCGCCTGGCGTCGATTCCGAGCCGGACATAATGCTTTGCGACGCGCAAACCAGCGGCGGACTTCTGCTTGCCGTAGCGGAAAAGGACGCAGCGCGAGCGCTTGCAAATTTAAGAAACGCAGGCTACGCTGGTAGCGCTATCATTGGCGAAGTAGTGGCACATGCCGAGCATAAAATTTATTTGGTTTAAATTCTTTTCTATTCAGCCCCCTTTAAGCATCGCTCTTGTATA
>NZ_CALJPG010000030.1 GCF_937980635.1 uncultured Campylobacter sp. | reverse complement strand
TCGCTTACTTTAGCAAAATCCTTTTCGTAATGAGCTTTCATATATTTTAAAATTTCTTTATTGCTAACGCCTTGGAAGTGCATTTTCTTGATCTCGAAGCGATATGCGTATAAGAAATCTTCGCTTTTTTTGGCGGTTGCGCGAAGTCTTGTTTTTTCATCTTTGAACGTCACGGAGATGAAGTGCGTAAGCCCGGGCGCAGTAACGGCGTTTTTGAACGCTTCGTCCTCCTCGCCGATCTTTTTTAAGATCGCCTTGACAGTGTAGCCCTCGGCGATGAGATTTGAAATTTTATCTTTATACGGTTTGTAGTCGAATCGCACGCGCCTAAAGCCCGTCTCGACGCTGATTTTTTTGTAGATCCTCGCATGCTCTCTAGATGTAAAATACCTCGATTTCAGCCCTTTACGGAGTTGTTCGGCAACCGCGGTAAAATCATCATAATCGGCGATAGACGCGATTAATTCCTTTTCGTTTACGACCCTGCCGTTAACGACCGCGATGGTAATGACCTTCATATTTTCTCCTTTGATTGGGCACAATTCTAACTTAAAACTATAAACTCAAATTTAATTATTTATTATCAAGGATTGCGTAGGATTTGCGTTTGCAAGGTAGAATTTTACGCGCTAAGATTTAGCATTTTGATTTATTTTTATATCTTTTTGTATTTATTCTCGCGCCGCTTTTTTATACTTTTTTGCATAAAGATGAAGCGAGCTTGCAGAGATAAATTTTACCCGCAAACTCTAGCTAAATTGCCCGCACAAGTTAGCTTTTTTTAAACGAAAAAAGCTTTTTGATCTTTGTAAGTCCTAGCTTCATGCCGCTATATTTCATCATCTTAGCCATATTCACCCACATTTCGCGCTCGTAGCACGGATGCGGGCAGTGGTGACAACGCGGTTTTTCGATATGCGGGCAGGCGCGCAGGCGCGCGTAGGCGTAACGCAGCATTCGCTCGCAGTCCGCACACAGATGAAAGTGCGTTTGCACGAGCCCCTTATCGTCTTTGTAGTCATGAAGCACGGCACCATCTTTTTTGAGCGCATCCGCATGCTTGCCATCGCAGTAAATTTGGATAAATTTTGTCACCGTATTTACTTCGTAAATAAATTTTTCGCTCGTCATATTTGATCCTTTGAGGCGGATTTTATCTAAAAGAGACAAAAATACTCTTGAGCGCGCTCAAGTTAGAATTCATAGAATTTTAAAATTCCGCGGAATTTTGCTTTATCTTTCGACCTTGTTGCTTAATAGAGTCGCAATGAAGCGCGTTTTGTCGTTTGAAGCAAGCGCGATTTGCAAGCTCATCGTAAGCGGCACAGCCAAAAATAGCCCGCCGATACCCAGCACGAAGCCCCACAGCAGTAGCCCTGCAAGTACGCTGATCGTAGAAAGTCCGAGCCCTTGCCCTAAAAATCGTGGCTCGATGATATTTCCGATCGCTACGTTTACGACCAAATAGATTGCAATAGTCCAGATGCTAGAGCTCATATCCATCGTAGCTAGCGTCACGAAAAGCGTCGGAAAGACCGCTACGATCGAGCCGATGGTAGGGATAAAATTTAGTACGAAGGCTAAAATCCCCCACAGCGCGGCATACGGCACTCCGAGTGTCCATAATCCGAGTCCGATCAGCGCGCCCGTGCAGGCCGAAGCGATGGTTTTAATGAGGAGATACTTTTTCAAATTTGAAGCAAATTTTTTGACGAAAGTGTGCGTCGCGTGGCTGCGCTGCGAAAAGTAGCGGATCTTTTCGTCCATCATAGAGCTTTCAAAAACCATAAACGAGACCATTATGAAGATGAAAAATCCCGTCGAGACGATCGAGCCCGTTTTGCGAAGCAGGGTAGAAATTTGCGCCGCGACCTCGTTAGGATCGACGCCTAGGCCTTGGACGTCAAACTCTACGCCGAAGCGGGTAAGCCTCGCGCTGATGCCTTGCAAGACGTCGTTAAATTTAGCCTGAAGCTCCGGTAGGCGCGCCGAAAATTCCTTGATCGCGTCAAAGATCACCGAGCCGAAAAAAACCATAATCGCTACGAACGCGAAAGTCACGAGCAGAAAGCTAAAGACGCGTCCGACGCGGAGTTTTTGCACATATAGTACCAGCGGCGAGACCAGCACGGTGATAAAAATAGCCAGCAAAAACGGCACGACGATGGTCTGCGCGGCTTTAAGACCTGCCAGGATAATAACTACGCAAGCGATGGAGATCAAGGACATCTGAAGTTTCAAGGCTTTTCCTAAATTTAGATTTTCGCTTTGGCGCGAAATTAAGGAGTGATTTTAACTAAAATTTCATAAAATTTAGCTCTGCTTTTAAATTTTATCCGCTAAATTTAAAGCTCGCTCGGTATCGTTCCGCTCGCACAGCTTTGGTTTTGCCGCCCGCTAAATTTAAAAACGCAAGCAAATCTCGGATCCGCCGTGGCAAAAATTAAAATTTTTTGCTAAAATTTTGTAAAATTTACATAAGCAGGATCAAAAATGAAACTTCCCAAACAGCTTTTAGATCGTTACGCCGCCGAGCGTCAAAGCGCGGGCGAGGCGCAGCGGACGGCGAATGAGATCGCCTTCGCGCCGGTGGTCTTTCAAGTCTCGCGACTGATGAAAAAATTTGGAATTTTAAGCGCGCTTCATGAGGCGGAGGGTGGACTAAGTATAAGTGAGATCGCGAAGAAACTCTCGCTTAGCGAATACGCCGTAAAGCTGCTTTTGGAAAGCTCACTTAGCATCGGCACGGTGCTGCTGTGCGGCGAGAAATTTCGGCTCAGCAAAGCGGGATATTTTCTGCTCACCGACGAGCTTGTCGGCGTGGATATGAACTTTATCCACGACGTCTGCTACGAGGGGCTATTTAGGCTCGAAGAGGCGCTAAAATCAGGCAAACCAGAGGGACTAAAGGTTTTTGGGCAGTGGGCTACGATCTACGAGGCGCTTTCGTATCTGCCGCCGTATGTGCGCAAAAGCTGGCTCGCGTTTGATCATTTTTATTCGGATTTGGCGTTTGGGCCTGCGCTAAAGATTATTTTCTCGCGCAAGACGGATAAAATTTTAGACGTAGGCGGCAATACGGGGCGCTTTGCCAAGCGATGCGTAGGCTACGACGAAAATGTGCGCGTCACGATAATGGATCTTGCGGGGCAAATTTCGATGATGAAAGACGCCGTCGCGGGCGCGCAGGGTGCAGAGCGCATAGACGGGCTTGCGGCCGATCTGCTAGATCCCGCTACGCGCTTTCCGCACGGCTTTGACGCGATCTGGCTCAGTCAGTTTTTGGACTGCTTTGCAGAGGAGCAGATCGTAAGCATCCTCTCGCGTGCGGCGGAGTCGATGAGCGAGCAGGCGCGGCTTTATATTTTGGAGCCGTTTTGGGACAGGCAGCGCTACGAGACCGCCGCGTATAGCATGACGCAGATCAGCGTGTATTTCGCCGCCATGGCAAACGGCAATAGCAAAATTTATCACTCGGACGATATGATTAAATTTGCTCAGCGCGCCGGGCTTAAAATTTCACGCATCCACGACGGGCTGGGCGTCGGACACACGCTGCTGTGCTGCGAAAGGGCGCGCTGATGGACGCGCAAAGCTTAAGCGCGCGGCTAAATAAGCCGATTAAAATTTTGCTAGTGCTTTTTGGAATCGGAATTTTGGCAAATGTGGCGATGGAATTTTATACGGAGAAAAAACGCGGCGAACTGGAGCGAAACTTCTGCGAAAGCAAGCAGGTGCGAGATGCGCTGGCGCGGATAAACGAGAGCGCGCCGCGCAGGATCGACGATGCTACGATTTTAAAAGGCGCCGCATGCGAAGAGGGTAGCTTCATATACGATTACGCGCTAAATAGCTCGCCGAATTTAGACCTTAGCGCGCTGGATGCGGGCGATGCGGAAATTTTAAAAGAGATGCTGCTTGCCAAGGCGAAGGCTAGCTTTTGCAGCACGGAATTTTCGCAGCGCCTGCGGGAGCTAGGCAAAACGATGGTGTTAAATTACGAGATAGAGGGCTTGCCGCCGATACAGCTAAATCTTGATAAAAATAGCTGCGAACGGTGAATTTTAAAACCCAAGCGAGGCATTTGATGAGCCGTGTTTTGTGTGGCGGCGCGTTGGCGGCTGGCACCTCTGCAAGCTTGTGAGTAAGCTCATGCTTTACGCATAATTTTATGTGAGCAGGTCGCGGATAAAATTTAGCAAGATTTCATCGCAGCAAATGCAGCGTAATAAATCCTAAAATTTTGACTCAAAATCTACGATGCTGTTTCAAATAAAATTCCGCGCAATTTATAGAATTTCGCGTTAAAGCTTTATGCGGTGTTTGCACTGCTGCACAGATATAATTCCGCGTGAAATAGTAAAATTTTAATGAAAAACGCCACTGACAGAACCTAGCACGAAATTAGATCGTGGCTTAAAAAGGACTCGCGCGTTTTAGCACTTTGTGGTGACGAAATACACGCTGATCCGCGTCATGCTATACGTGGCGGCGCTGTAAAAGCTAAGCAGAGATTTTTAGCATGTTGCTTTTGCACAGGCGAAATCGAAAGCGAGGCGGATAAATTTTAAGCGAATTTCTTAATGCTGCGAATATGAAATTTTATGCAAGCGTAGCAGCGAACACGAAAAGTTTATTTGCGGAGCTTAACCCTAAAAAATGGAATTAGGCGGTATGTTAAGGTGCGGAATTTATCGGCTCGCCGCACTTAAATATGGGCTACCAAGTTAATTTCATAACGTGATTTTTACGGAATTAAATTTGATGCCTAGAGCGCTGGCAAACTCGATATCAAAATCCAATGCCCCAAATGAGTAAATACCGCAAGAAAGCGCGTCTATGGGAGCTTTAAAGCCATGCTAATTATATCGCAGAGCTTAGGCGCAACGATCCGCAAGCGCTTGCCGCAAGATCGCCGCGACAAATTTTACCACAAGACGGCGGGCAAAAATAAGCGGCCAGATGCCGCTTACTACGCACAAAGGCGTAAGCACGATTAGTTATCGTTGATTACGTCCAAAATCTCTCTAGCGTGTACGGCGTAGTCGTTCGCCATCGATTTTTGAAAGATCCCGCCGATCTGCGCGTATGAGCCCTGACCGCCACCGAAAAACTCCTCCTCGCCGAAGTTGCGCTCCTTTACGGCGATATTTTGGTTGTAGATCGGCTTTCCGTTTTTAAACATTTTTAAACGTAGATTGTAGCGCACATAGGGCTTTGCCGAAACGTCGATGCCGTCGGAGCTGTAAAAGCCAAAGCCGAATGAGCTAAGCTCAGGCGCGATGACTAGCCCTTTGCCTTGCAGCGCTTTTTCGTCGTCGGTGACACTCACGCGCCTTAGGTAGGTGCCGAAGAAGCGCTTTGCCTCGCCTGCGACGAACTCGCCAACGTCGATTTTAAGCTCATCGTCTCTGCCTAGCTTCGAGCTTGCGGCGTAGCTTTTCGTTCCCATTAGCTCGCTAGGGATATAAATGAGCGCGCTTTGCATGGCGTTAGTCGCGCTTATAGTATCGTCAAACGGCGCTACGTCGGCGTTTTGATTAAACTGCGCTTCGTATGCGCAACCGCTAAAAAGCGCGCAAACTATTGCGGCTAGAAAGAAATTTTTCATTGTTTGCTCCATGTAAAAATTTTTGTAATTCTACCCCGCGGGTCTAAATTTTACGCTGAAACGGGCGGAATCGCTCTTCAATCCAAGCTAAAAAACCGCCTAAGCTTACGCTTAAACGTGTCTTTTGGAATTTGCGTATCGCCGAAATCATCGCTCCAAATTTCGTTTTTATCGGTAAACAAGCCTTTATTCTGCACCTGCGGCATAAAGACTACTTTGTCTGCAACTTGGACGCCCTTTTGCTTAAAATACTCTAGTATCTCATTCAGATCCCGCCTGGAGTATATATTTATAAGAAAATAATTTCTGTTTTTAAACCTTAACACGATATTTTTGCGGATTAAACCCAAAGGCTCGCCCGCTCTTACCAGCATATAAATTTTAAACGGCAAGATAAATAATATGAAATTTATCGTATGATATAAAAACAATACAGCCTTTCCTATGTGTACCCCTATGGACGACTTTTTATACAGCTCGTAGGACGAAAAACAGTGAAATCTTCCGTAGCTATCGTATAGCTCCGATATAACACAAAAACTCGCCTTATCTATATCGCAGGCATTGCAAATTTTTATTACTTCCTCTTTCTTGACAAAATAAAAATTATTTAGCGCCTGATTTAGCGATCTAGGCTTATCGTCGAAAGCATTTATATAGCTGATTTTATTATTTTCCAATAAAAAATACGCGGGACTGCCCTTTCTTTTAATAGGCCAAAGTAGTGTAGCCGGCAACAATAAAAAGATCACTACGATAAACATAACTAAATCGGCACTAAAATGCGTGTAAAATTCTAAGTTTAACGGAGTAACTTCTAAATTGAATATTTTATATAAGCAACCGAGTGAAAGAAAAAGAACGATATTGTTTTGAAAGTAAACCGCTCTGTCTATGATTTTGATCGGCTCTTTGTCGTAATCCCTCATAAAATTCCTTTTCGGTATGATTTTCGTATTTTATCGTCGTCTCGCTTTCGACGCGTTTAAAGATGCGGGGTATTTGCGGAGGCGCTTGCGGCGAGGCGAGTTGCGACAAGCCGTGGTTATCTCGGTCAAGCGAACATCGCAGCTCATCTGCGACTACTTCGAGGATTACTTCGGGTGCCAAGTGATCTCATCTGTGATTGCTGTGAGTAGAATTTTGCTCGAAACCTAACCCCAATCTCGCCGCGAAATACTCGCGCAGCATCCGCCTTCGCGCTTCTAGCCTTATCCAGACTACCCCGCGGGTCTAAATTTTACGCCGAAAACCGAAAAATTTCACGCCTTAAAGTCGTAGCTGAAATTTTTCAAAAAATATATGCGTAAAGCTTCGCGCTCGGCGCGGCTAGGACGGATGCAAAAAAATACCGCCGCGCCCGTATCGTCCCTCCCGCGCAGTAGCAGGCAGTCGCGCAGTCGTAGCCCCGCTCGTCCGTCTAGCCTCCGCGCGACGACGAGCTTTGAAGCGATCAAAATAGCAAAAATGCCCGCCGCTGTATAGATCGCAGCCTCGATAAAGCCGAATCTGATCGTCAAAAACACGCCCGCGACGTATGCGAAAAGAAGCAAGAATTTTAAAATTTCTTGCAGTTTCAAAAACCGCTCGTAGCTTAGAAACGGCACACGAAACGTCTGCACGAAGCCGAGCGACGGCTCTATCAGATCGACGCATCCAAGCATAAGATCGTATTTGTCTAGCCCTCTGCGAAAGGATATTTTAAGCTCGTCAAATTCCACGCGCGCCGCCTCTTTGTTACCGCTTCGCAGATAAAGTAACGCTAAAAACATAAAAACGATCGTCAGACTAGGTTTGGCTTGCTGCGAGCGTAGCAGGCTATCCGTATAAAACAGCTCCCCCGATCCGCCGATGTCCAAAGAGATAAAAATGCAAAAAAACGCAAGGATCGCTACGGAGAAAATTCTATAAAACGTATCGTCGCAGATGAGGCTGAATTCGGGCTTTTGCATTAGTTTTTGTATAGCGGCGCGTCGGTGATTTTAAATCTAAATTTATTGCCCGCGCCGATAAATCTCACGAAGCTCGCTACGTCAAATCCCTGTCGCGGCGCGCTTAGCGGCGGCTTGGCAAGGATCTCGAAGCTTAGCCCCGCGTAGTTGAAAAACTTGCCGCAGCGTCTAAAGCCGTGCCTGCCGTAGAATTCTATGCGGCGCAGGCGCTGCGCGAGGTTGGACGCATCCTCGTGCGGCGGCTCGACGTCAAGGACGATTTGCGCGCGCGGATTTTGCTCGGTGATGAGCGCGAGCAGCTTTGAGCCAAGCCCTAGCCCGCGGAATTTCGCATCGATCGCAAGGTACGCTACGTAAAAAAACTCGCCCTGCTTGCCGCTTGAGGATTCGCTCTTTTCGCAACGCGAAATTTTACTTTCATCGCGGCGCGAAATCCCGCTCTCATCGTAGCGCAAAATCTTTTCCTTTGCGGCGTCGGATGAAATTTCGCTCTCCGTGGCGCTCGGTGGAATTTCGCCGTGCACGCTCACATTTGAAATTTTATCTATCGCGGCACCGCGGCATAGTATTTCTCCCGCACTCGCCTGCTTTAAATCGCCGTCCGCGAGTTTTATATTATCGCTTGCTAGCCCTTGGTCCGCGCCCGCGCCCAAAACCCCGTCGCTAGCGCTTAAATCTAAAATTTCATCGCTCGTAACGTAGCGTGAAATTTCGTCGCTCTCAGCGCCGAAAGACCTCGCATCACAAGTGAATTCCGCGCCGCTATGGGCTTTGGATTTTAAAATTTTATCCGCATTTAGGCGGGGTAGTGGCTGTTTGTGGTGCGAAACCGCGCGCTTGTAGGTTTGCTCAGTCCTATAGACGAAAAATCCAACGAGCTCTTCGTCGCTGAAGCCATGCGTAGCACCGTTTTTACTATCTTGCCGCGCCGCCGCGCCGCTCAAATTTTGCGCCGCGCAGCTTTCGAGGCCTTGCCCCGCCTTTCCGCAAAAATCTCGCTGCGCCGCTTCATCGTGGATAGAATTTATAGCGTTCGAAAGAGCGGAGGCCCTTGCGCCGCAACTCTGATCCGTATTTTGCGAGCTCGCCTCCGCGACACAGAATTTTTGATCCGTCGTTTCAAGCTCCTGAATCGAAGCGCCCAAATTCACCGCACCAAAATTCCGGTCTAAAGCGCCGTAGTTTCGATCCGTCGCGCCGAAATTTTGCTCGCGTACGCATAAATTCTCATTCACCGCGCCCTGCGTACCGTAATTTTTACCCGCCAGATCGTTCGTTTTAAAATTTTCGTTTTTTGAATTCGCCGCTTTAAAATTCTCATGCGCCGCATCGCCGCACCCGCCGTCTTGATCTCGCTTCAAATTTAGCGCTTCCGATCTTGCGTTCGCCTGTACTTTGAAATTTTCACTCGTTAAATTTGATGCCTCAAAGCTCTTGCTCGTCGCCGAGTAATGCTTATCAGGCACGCCGCCGGCGCCCATGGCAGTAAAATCCTCGAAAATCGCCGCGATTTCAAGCTGTCCTTTACGCGACATTTTTAAGAAATTTTTTATGCTGATACGTTCGATTTCGGGGAACGCTGCGACGTTGATCGCCTCTATGCGCGCAATCAGCGCCGAGTCCTCGCCGATACGCTCAAGTCTCATTTGCCCTCCTTGTCGCGATAAGCCTACCGCGTAAATTTAAAATTTGCCTGCCTAGCTCGCGGGGATTTCATCGCTCGGCCCTTAAATTTAATGAAATTTCGCGAAATTTAAGGGACCGCGCGTCTAAATTTAATCCTCGCCGTAAATTCGCTTTAAATTCCCCAGCGTCGCGCTCGCGTTTAGCAGCAGCGCATCGGCGATCGCCAGCCGCGCCATTGCAGTAGCTACGACGCTGCCGCGCACGGCGATACACGGATCGTGCCGCCCGCGCAGCTCGCAGATCGCGTCTGCGCCGCGCACGTCCACGCTATGCTGCGCCATGAAAATGCTCGGAGTGGGCTTAAAATGCGTCGTTATCTCGATAGGCGCGCCGCTACTTATGCCGCCTAAGATCCCGCCTGCGTTGTTGCTCGCGAAATTTGCGCCGATCTTGCCGCCGTTGGTGTGGATCGAATTTTTGCTAGCGCGCATAAAATCGTTATTTTCGCTGCCTTTTAGCGTGCTTGCCTTCACTCCGGCGCCGATCTGCACTGCCTTTACGCCGTTTATGCCCATCAGCGCGCCCGCAAGCGTCGCATCCAGCTTGCCGTACAGCGGCTCGCCGAGCCCAGCAGGCACGCCCGTGACGCGCGTTAGCACGCAGCCGCCGATACTATCGCCCGCATTTTTGACGCTTAGAATTAACTCCTTTTGTGCGCCCTCTACGGCGGGATCGAGCGCGAAAATCTCGCTGTTTTGCGCAAAGTCGAAGTCTAAATTTCCCGCGTAAATTTCGCCCACGCCGCAGATTCCGCTTTTTACGGAAATTTTAAAGTGATTTAGCAGGATTTGCGCAAACGCTCCCGCAGCCACGCGCACGGCGGTTTCTCGCGCGCTTGCCCGTCCGCCGCCTCGGTAATCGCGCAGTCCATATTTGGCAAAATACGAAAAATCGGCGTGTGCGGGGCGGAAAATATCCTTGAGATTTTCGTAGTCCTTTGAATGCTGGTTTGCGTTGCGGATGATAAATCCGATCGCCGCGCCGGAGCTGCGACCGTCAAAAATTCCGCTTAAAATTTCGATCTCGTCGGCTTCTTTGCGCGGCGTAGCATATTTGCCGCCCGGTTTGCGGCGGTCAAGCTCGCTTTGGATATTTGAAGGCTCGATCGCCACGCCAGCCGGAAAGCCGTCCAAAACGCCGCCGATCGCCGCGCCGTGGCTCTCGCCGAAGGTGCTAAGGCGTAATCTCTCGCCGAAAGTATTCATAGCGCGCCTCCTTGTCTATCCGTATCACGCCCGTTTCGCTCATTGCTTTTTTTAGCGCTCGGCGTGCCGCCTGATGCGCCGGCGCGGTCGCTCTTTTTGCAGCCATGCGCCCGTCCGCTGCCGCCTCGTGAGCCTTTTTTGCCGTCCTGAGCGCAGTTCGCGCCGCTTTGTACGTCACTGGCGCATGCCGTTTGCTCACTATTTTTCGCGCTAGTGCCGTGTGAGGCGCCGTTTTGTAAAAGCTCGATCGCAATTTGCGCGCATTTTTGCTCTGCTTCTTTTTTGCTGGCTCCCACGGCGGAGGAGAGCCGCTTGCCGCCTACGAGCGCCGCCATTTCGAAGCTTTTTTTATGATCTGGGCCGCTCGAGCCTAAAAGAACATATTCGGGCGTGACGCCGAATTTTGCCTGCGTGAGCTCTTGCAGCGCGGTTTTGTAGTCTTTAACGAGCTCGTTAAAGCTGATGCGCGGATAGAGGATTTCTAAGATTGTAGTCGCGATGCGGGCGGTGTTTTGCAGCCCGCTCTCAAGATAGACGGCGCCCATTATCGCCTCAAACGCGTCCGAAAGCAGCGATGGCTTCTCGCGTCCGCCGTTGCGCTCCTCGGACAGCGACATATTCAGGTTCTCGCCGATGCCCAAAAATTTTGCAAATTTAGAAAAGCTGCTTTCGTTCACGAGCGCGGCGCGCAGCTTGCTCAGATCGCCCTCGTCGCTGCTAAATTTTTTGAAAAGATACTCGCCCACGATCAGATCCATCACCGCATCGCCTAAAAATTCCAGCCTCTCGTTGTTGTGCCCGTTTTTGGCGCTTTTGTGCGTAAGAGCGATCTTGAGGTGAGTCGGGTTTTTAAATTTATAGCCCAGTTTTTCTTGCAGTTTTTCTAAATTTTGCATCTTTGCCCTTTATTATAAAATTTTACGAAATCCGCGGCGGCTCGCAAGCAAACGATATTGCTACAAACAAAACCTGCGCAAGCGAAACGAACGCGAGCACAGGTATAGCCCGCGTTAAATTTGCATTAACGCGGCGAATGAAGCGCGCCAGCGACGATCTGCGACGAATAAAATTTAAACGTGCCCGCTAATTCTAACGCAAGCCGTGCCGAAGCTCGCTCGCCGCAAATTTAATCTTCGCCAAAAACGCGCCTGCCCTCAAATGCAAGAGCTCGATTGCATGAACGAAATGTGCTAAAACCAGCTTTGGGCGATAAATTTACGCCGAAGCGGCTCTGCGCACAAAGCAAATGCGGGCAAATCCATGCTTAATCCGCGCAACCGCAAGCTTCGCTGCAGAATTTTAGCCCTTTATCGCTTCTGCGGCCGCGCGAGCCATAGCGTCGCACTCCTCGTTTTGCGGATGTCCCGCATGCCCCTTGACCCAGAAGGCCTTGATCTCGTGAGGCGCCGCCGCCGCAAGGTATCTGCGCCACAGATCCGCGTTTTTTTTGCCCTTAAAATCGGTAACGACCCACTTTGCGAGCCAGGAGCTTATCGCCTTAACGACATATTCGCTATCGGTAAAAAGCTCGACGCGGCATGGCTGCTTAAGCGCGCTAAGTCCCATTATAGCGGCCGTTAGCTCCATTTGATTATTTGTCGTCATCCCCTCTGCGCCGCTTGCCTTTTTTACTGCGTCGCCGTATTGCAGTATGTAAGCCCAGCCGCCCGCTCCCGGGTTTCCGAGGCAGCTGCCGTCGCTAAAAAGTTTGACCGATTTCACCGGTTTTCTCCGAAATTTGCGCTCTGATCTCCATGCTGCCTAGCTCGTAGCAGACCGGGCAGCGGTGCGAGAAAAGCCCCACCGAGCTTTTGCACTTCGCGCAGGTGTAGCTAAAGCTAAGCCCCGCGTCCTCAAAGCCCGCGTCCTTCATAGCTATAAGCGCGTTGATCTCAAAAATTTTACTCGCGCTCTGCGGCTTTTGATCGCTTTTTCCGAGCGCGTAAAAAAGGGCGTTATACTCCGCATCCTGCGTATTTACCGCCGCAGGGAAATCATAGATCAGATCGATCGCCTGCTCGATCGGCGGGAAGCGATCAAAGCCCTCCATAGGCTCTTTGTTTTTGATAAAAAGCTCCATGCAGAACCGCCCCGCGCCTTTGAAGTTTAGCTTTGAAATTTTAGCGATCTTTTTATTAAACGGCGTATTGGCGTCGTTTGCGATGATCTGAGCGCGCTCGAACTGGCTTTGAGCATATACTTCGGCATCCTGCTCGCGTAGCGCGTCAAGCACCTCAAGCGCTTCATTAAAGCGCTTGAGCCGCTCATAAATCACCGTAAGGTGCGTAAGAGCCTCTTTGTTTCTGGGGCGCAGCTTCAGCGCCTGCAAAAACACCTCTTCTGCGCGCCCTAAAAAGCCCGCTTTGAAATATACGATACCGAGATTTGTAAGGATAAACTCCCTCTGCACGCCGCCGCTAGCCTTGCCTAGCGCGATTAGATAAATTTCTATCGCGCGCTCAAAGTCGCCGCTTTTGACAAAAGAGCTAGCCAAAATTCCAAGCGTCGGGATATCAATTTGAGGGCTTGCCAAAAGCTGCCTGTGCTCGGTGCTAAGCGCGTCTAGGGTATCAAATTTTTTGATAAAATTCTCTAGGCTCTGCCTCTCGTTTTTTTTAGAAAAAACTCCCCAAATGTAGCTTAGAATCGACACTAGCAAGATTATACTTATCAGCATGATAAGCCCGAAAATCGGGTCGCGATCGTCTAAGAAAAAATTATCCAAATCAAACCTTGTCGCAAAAATAAAGGGCAATTATAGCAAAGTGCGGGTATAATTTTGCTTATGATTAAAAACGAAAGCATAGAAAATCTGCTGGCCACCGTAGATATCGTAGACGTCGTAGAAAAATATATCCCGCTTAAGCGCAGCGGCGCAAATTTTGTAGGCGTCTGCCCATTCCACGACGATTCGCACCCGAGCATGAGCGTGAGTTCAAAGCTTGGAATTTTTCACTGCTTTTCTTGCAAGGCGGGCGGCAACGCGATTAAATTTATCCAAGATTACGAAAAGATAAGCTTTCCAGAAGCGGTCGAAAAGCTTGCCGGGATGTATAATTTCGCGCTGCAATACACCGGCGCTAAAGTCCAGGAGCGCAGCGAAGAGAAGAAGGTGCTCGGGATTTTAAACGCCTACTATCAAAGCTGCCTTTATCAAAACCCCGCCGCCGTAAAATACCTGCACGAACGCGGACTGAGTAATGCGACTATTCGCAAATTCGGCCTTGGCTACGCAGGAGCTAGCGCGCAGACGATCAGGGTTTTGCAAAACGAAGAAATTCCGCCGCAAGACGCGCTAAATACGGGCGCAGTGAAGCAAAACGAGCGCGGGCTTTATGCTAGCTTCATCGAGCGCATTACCTTTCCGATCTACAACCACGCGAGCAAACTCGTGGGCTTCGGCGGCCGCACGATAAGCGATAATCCCGCCAAATACGTCAATTCGCCACAGTGCGCGCTGTTTGATAAATCTAAAATTTTCTACGCATTCGACCTTGCGAAAAAAAGCGCGATCGCCAAAAAAACCCTCATCATCACCGAGGGTTACATGGACGTCATCATGCTGCATCAAGCGGGCATCGACAACGCCGTAGCGGTGCTCGGCACGGCGCTGACGCCCGCTCATCTGCCGCTTATAAAGCGCGCGGAGCTTAACGTCGTGCTTAGCTTCGACGGCGACGCCGCGGGCATCAATGCGGCGATAAAGTCGGCGCGGCTTTTATGTCTGAATAAGATCGACTCAAGCGTCGCTATAATCGGCGGCGGTGCCGATCCTGCGGATATGATTGCGGCGGGGAAGGTGCGCGAGCTAGAGCAAATTTATGCTAGCGGCATGGAGAGCGGGGAGTTTCTGATCCGAAGAATCGCTAAAAAATACGACCTCGCTCGCCCCGTGCAAAAAGAAGCGGCGCTAAATGAGATCAAAGAATTTACCGCAGCGCTCGGCCCCGTGCTTGCCGAGTCCTATCAGAGCCTAGTGGCGCAAATTTTAAACGTCTCGCCGGGCTCATTCAATCTCGCCGCTGGCGGTAAAAATTTCGGCGCGGGCTTTGAGGGGCGAAATTTTAACGATGACGGGAGCTTCGGCTCTCGCGATTTCGGCTCTTACGGAGGGCACGGCGCAGACGGCAGGGGCGGTGCGAGCGGGAGCCTAAACGGCGGAAATTTTGTTCGCGAGCAAAACACGGCGCGCTACGAAAGCTCTGCGCCGCCTGCGGCTTCGGCGAGGCTCGGGCGGACGCTACTGCGCCGCAAGGAGATCGCAGAGCTTCAGATCATAAAATCGATGCTGCTTGATGGCGAGATGGCGGAGCTCGGGCTCGGCTGCTTGGAGCGGCGTGATTTTCGCATGCACGGCGATATTTTCGAGGCGTTTTTGGCTTTCTCTCGTAGCGGCGGGAATTTTAAAAATTTCATCATGGGCGAGGGCGGTAATGCGAATGGTAGCGCTTTCAAAAATTTTACTGCGGGTGGCGCGGGAGAAAATTTTAACCGGGGCGAGAGCGTAAATTTAAAAAGCGGTGAGAGCTCTAGCGAGCAAAATTTTAGCGGGCAGGGCTCTACGGGCGCCGTAAATTTAAAAGGCTCCTCCGCGCAGCAGGGTGCAAACGGCGGCGAGAAGCAAGAGGGCACAAATAACGGCGAGAAACGGAGCTCAAGCAGCGGCGCAAAGCAAGGTGAGAGGGAAGCCGCCGCTCAAAATGTTCAAAGCGCTCAAAATAGTCAAAATACTCAAAGCGCAGAAAACGAAGCCCTTGAAAATCTGCGCGCGCTTGCGCTGGACGATGAAATTTTGCCTATCGGCGGCGCGGCGCTTTTTAACGACGCGTGCAAAATTTTACGCCGCAACGCCCTGCAAGATCTGATGCAAAAGCTCAAAAACTCCGACGCGCCCGACAAGATCGAGCGGATCTTGGAGTATCAAAAAAAGATCAACCAACTCAAGTAAAGGAACGAAATGAAGGCATTGGCGCTCTTTAGCGGCGGGCTTGACTCCATGCTCGCGGTCAAACTCATCGTCTCGCAAGGCATCGAGGTGCTCGCGCTGAATATGGATATCGGATTTGGCGGCAAAGACGATAAGAGCGAGATCATGCGCCGCAGAGCCGCTGCTGCGGGGGCGGATTTTAAAAGCGTCGATATCAGAAGCGAATATCTGCGGCAGGTGCTTTTCGAGCCCAAATACGGCTATGGCAAGCACTTCAACCCCTGCATCGACTGTCACGGATATATGTTTAAGACCGCGCTTGCGATGCTGCAAGGCGAAGGGGCGAGCTTCATCATCACGGGCGAGGTGCTCGGACAGCGCCCGATGAGCCAGCGCGCGCAGGCTCTAGCTCAGGTCGGCGGGCTTAGCGGCGATGAGGAGGGGCTGATCCTGCGTCCGCTGTGCGCGAAGCTACTGCCGCTCACGACGCCCGAGATCAAGGGCTGGGTAGATAGGGGCGCGCTGCTTGACATCAGCGGGCGCGGGCGGGCTAGACAGATGCAGCTGGCGGCGGAGTTCGGCTTTGAGGATTATGAAACGCCCGCAGGAGGCTGTCTGCTAACCGTGCAGAGCTTCAGCGAGCGGATCAAGGATGCGGTAAAATTTGAAAAGATCGAAACGCCCGCGGACGCTGAAATTTTAAAATTCGGGCGTCATCTGCGCCTACCTGAGGGCGCCAAGCTCATAATCGGACGCGACGAGAGCGATAACAAAAAGCTTGCCGCCGTGCAAAATACGAAATTTAGCGAGATAAAATTTAAAGATGACGTCGTGGGCGCGCTAAGCCTGCTAAGTAGAGGCGCGAGCGAGGCGGATAGAGAGCTTGCGGCGAGGCTGGCGCTGACCTATGCCAAAACGGACGCCGCGCGCAGCTATGCCCTGCTCATAGACGGCAGCGAGCTGAGCACAAGCCCATTTGAAAGCAAGGATGCTGCGCGCGAGTATTTTGTGTAAAATCTAAACCGCCATCCAGGTTGTATTTGATAGGCGTAAAAACGATACATAAGCGCAAAAAGCTGCGATAGCAGATACAAGAGTAAAATTTAAACGGCGACGCCCGAAAAACGAGCCGAAAATGCGGCGGCGAGCTAGCTAAATTTAACCGCTGCGAGCGTTAAATTTAAAAGTAAAAGCGAGCAAGTTTTATAAGCTTAAGGAGCGTTTATGGAGTATTTCAAGCCGTTTTTTGTAAAGATCGCAGGTCGCGCCAGAGAAGGCGACCATACGAGCGCGCATGATCAGATCATCGCGCCGCTACTGCAAAATGCGCTCGCCGCCTATGTCTATAACGGCCGCAAAGATAGCATCGTGGGGGCATTCGGTAGCGTAGAGCATCCGCTAAACTTAAACGAGTTTAGTTTTCTCGTGCGCGAGCGGGGTAAATTTCGCCTCGATCTCTCGCGCGAATGCATAAACGGCGCCGAAATATTTTGGAACGCTTGCAGCTTTAGGCGAGGCTCGGTTATTATTTTGCTCGAGGGAGAGTTTGATTTGGCACCTATTTTACGCCGCTGCGCCGAGATAAGCATAGACGAGACGCCCAATATGGGCAACAGCCCCTCGGCGACCAAGCTTGCCAAGCGCGCGATGAGCGAGGGGCGGATCGCCGTGCTTTTTAACGCATCAAACGGAATAGAGTGGATGGATATCTATGCGCCCGAGGCAGTGCAGGATAAAATTTTAAAACTTGCGGATGAGATAAATGGAGATGAAATTTAGAAATTTAAAAGTAGGGCTCTGCATTAAATTTCACGCCGAATAGCATTATGCGCTCCTGTGCACGCAGACAAAAGCAGAGGTCGCAAAAATAGGCCTCGCCTATCATCTTCGCTTTCTTGCCAAAAGATAAAACAAAATGATCGCTGCTAAAACCACCGCAATTGCGGCGTAAATTTTACCCATGCCACCGTAGCTTTTGGAGTCGTCGCTTAAATACAGGTTTATTACCGCGCCGTTATCAGTCGAAATTTCAAGCTTTGCGCCCTTTGCGCCGTTTAGCTTTACGCGCAGCATATTTGCCGCGGGGCTTGAAATTTCGGGCTTATCCATAAAGGAGTAGCTGGTTTTGTAGCTTTTCATCAAATCGTTGCAGTCTTTGGGAGCTACGAATATATCGTAAAATGCACCGTTTTTCACGCTCAGATTTTCTCCGCCTTGCACGACGAAGTATCTAAATTTAGGCGCTTGCGTGATAAACTCCCACCGTAGTGTTTTTTGCTTGCCGCCCTGCTCGTAATTAAACTCTGCGCCGTATTTGGCGTCGAATTTAAAAACATCTCGGCTGAAAAGCACGAACTGCCTATCACTTAAAATGGCGTTAGGATCGGAGTTTTTGTCTAAAATTTTAACGTTTTGAAGCTCCCTGCCGCCTTCGTAAATTTTAAAACTTTTCATCGTTACGGGCGGCCCCTCGGCATTAAACTCCACGCTTACGGGGTTTGCGGTGATTTTGCACTCTGGCATGGGGTCTGGAATTTCATTGCTGAAAAACGCAAGCGCGGGCTCGTCGTTCGGGTAGTAGACGTAAGGGTGCGAGTTTAGCGCGGTAGCGCTTTTGAACTTATCCTCCCTCATCCGTAGCGTTTCGTTTTTACACATCCCAAGTAGAAATTTGCCGCTTCCTTCGTCGTTTAAATTCCGCGAGCAAAAGGCGTTGAGGCGCGAATTTCCCATCTCAAAAACGTAGCTACTTTTTTTGCCGTGCTCAAAATAGCCGATGCCGATCTCATCCGAGGCAAAATCCAAAAATGCAAATCTATGGTAAATCGCGCTTAAAAGCCCATCGATCGCGCTTTTAAGATCGCTTGAATTATAGGATAAATTTTCCCTCACGACGGCACTATAGCCTGCGTAAAAAGCGCGCTTTGACGGATTCTCGCCCGTAAAATTCGGCTTGCCCGGGGTCTCGTCGTGCGACATCGCCTCGTTTGCGACGACATATTTTGCGTGATTAAGCGCAGAGGTGTTTAAAATTTCATTCTGCGAAAGCTGATTTAGCCCCGATTTTGCGCGCACATTGTTGATGTAGCTTAACGGATCGTCGTAAAAGGAAAAGCCGCTCATCGCAACAAGCGGCTGTTTTAAATTTGAAGGGGTGTTTTCGCATGCGGCAAAAAGCGCGCAGATCGCCCCGAGGCCCAGAAGCCTAAGCCGCAGGGCCCGCTTTAGCAAACTCGACCCCTTCTTTTACATCCTCGTAGCGTTTGAAATTCTCTTCAAACATCTTTGCGAGCTTATCGCGCGTGATATTATACTCCGCCGGGTGCGTCCACGTGTTGATCGGATTTAGCAGCTTCGTCTCGACGCCCGCGAGCTCTTTTGGGATCGCGAGGTTAAATTTCTCGAAATTTTCAAATTCGCACTTTTTGATACTGCCGTCAAGGATCGCGTTTATGCACGCGCGCGTGGCTTTGATGCTCATTCGCTTGCCCACGCCGTACGCGCCGCCGCTCCAGCCGGTGTTTACGAGATAGACGCTGACGTTGTGCTTGTCGATCTTTTCGCCCAGCAGCTTAGCGTAAACGGTCGGGTGCAGCGGCATAAACGGCTCGCCGAAGCACGCGCTAAAGGTCGCCACCGGCTCTGTGATACCGCGCTCGGTGCCTGCGACTTTGGCCGTGTAGCCGCTTAGGAAATAATACATCGCTTGCTCTTTAGTAAGCTTTGCGACCGGCGGCAAAACGCCGAATGCGTCGGCGGTTAGGAAGATTATGTTTTTGGGATGGCCGCCCGCGGAGCTTGGCTCGTAGCCCTCGATATGATAGATCGGGTAGCTGACGCGGGTGTTTTCAGTCTTGCTGCCGTCTTTGTAATCCACGATGCCAGCCTCGTTGGCGACCACGTTTTCAAGCAACGCGTCGCGTTTGATCGCGGCGTAAATTTCAGGCTCGCTGCTCGGGTCTAAATTTATGCACTTCGCGTAGCAGCCGCCCTCGAAGTTAAATATCCCCTCATCGTCCCAGCCGTGCTCATCATCGCCTATTAGCTTGCGATTAGGATCGGTCGATAGCGTCGTTTTACCCGTGCCGCTTAGACCAAAAAATAGCGCCGTGTCGCCCTCTTTGCCCACGTTTGCCGAGCAGTGCATGCTTAGCTTGCCCTCAAGCGGCAGCCAGTAGTTCATCATAGAAAAAATTCCCTTTTTCATCTCGCCGCCGTACCAGGTGCCGCCGATAACCGCGACGTTTTCCTCAACGTTAAAAATAACGAAAACGTCGCTGTGAAGCCCGTCGCTCGCGTAATCTTCGTTTTTACATTTGCACGCGTTGTAAACGACGAAATCAGGGCTAAATTTAGCTAGCTCGCTCTCGTTTGGACGGATGAACATATTTTTAACAAAATGCGCCTGCCACGCGACTTCGGTTACGAAACGAACGTTTTTGCGGCTGGATTTGCTAGCGCCGCAAAATGCGTCTTGGATAAAGATTTCCTTGCCGCTTAGCTGGGCTTTGGCTTTGGCTAAAAGCTTATCGAAAAGCTCTTTTGAGATAGGCTGATTTATCTTGCCCCAGGCGATGTATTTTTGGCTCGGGTCCTGCTTTACGAAATACTTATCTTTGGGGCTGCGACCCGTAAAAATGCCGGTATCTACCATAAAGGTGCCGTTGCTAGACACGCGCCCTTCACCCCTTGCCTTTTCAAGCTCGAAAAGCTCGTCGTAGCTTAGGTTGTGGTTGATTTTTTTGATATTTTTAAGACCTAGTTTATCCAGATCGTTCGGAGTTGTCATTTTGCGTCCTTTTTAAATTAAATTTTGATAAAAGATTGCGCTATTATAGCTTAAAATTTAGGTGAGCTCGCTTAAGCACCGAGGATGATCGCCATGAAATTTAGGCGGAAGCGCCCGCCTAAATTTTAGAGCTTATCTTAAAATCGCGAGCACCTGATCGGCATCGACCGTATCGCCTTGAGCAACTAAAATTTTATCGATTACACCGTCACGCGGGCTTTCGATATTTATCTCCATCTTCATCGCTTCAAGAACGATGACATTCTGTCCCGCCTTAACAGCGTCGCCTTCCTTTATTAAAATTTTAAATACGTTACTAGGAAGCGTCGCTTTTACTTCGTTGCCGTCCGCGCCGCTTGCCTTGCTTTCAGGAGCGGCTTGTACTTGTGGCTTTGCGGGTGCCGAGGTATTGAAGCTGACGTCGTATTGATCGCCGTTTACGAGTACGTTTTGTCCGGCAAATTCTACGCTATAAATTTTGCCGTTAATCTTAACGTCAAATTTGCCATTTTTAGAAATACCGCTTTGATGGCTTGCGGCGGGTGCTACGTCCTCTTTTTTGCGGCTCATCACCTTGCCCTCGCCTTTTAAAAACGCGATGCCCTTTTCTTTGCACGCAAGCGCGATGAATATGTTCTCCTCGCTAGGCTCGACGCCCTGCTCGCGTAGAAGTTTCTGCGCATACGCGACGCTCTTGCTCTCGTCGGCATCGGCGATATCTACGGCGTGCTTGGTCGTAGGCTGTAGTCCCAGCTGCTCCGCCGCCATCTTAATCACGCCCTCATCGGGTTTAACGGGCGTTTTGCCGAAATAGCCTAACACCATCTTGCCGTAGCCCTCGGCGATCTTTTTCCACGGGCCGAACATTACGTTGTTAAACGCCTGCTGGAAATAAAACTGACTAACCGGCGTCACGCTCGTGCCGAAACCGCCCTTTTCTACGACCTCGCGCATAGCCTTGATGACGGCTGGGAATTTGTCTAAAATTTTATTATCGCGCATCATCTGGGTGTTTGCTGTAAGCGCGCCTCCGGGCATCGGTGAAAACGGAATGAGCGGGCTTACCTGCGTAGCCTCTGGCGGCATAAAATAATCCTTCAAGCACTCGCCCAAAACCTCTTCGTATTTTAAAATTTTCTCTGCGTCTAGGCCCAGGTCGAAATTTTGCCCCTTCGTCGCGTGCAGCAGCGTGAGGATGTCCGGCTGGCTCGTGCCGCCGCTTACGGGATGCGCGGCAAGGTCGATGCCGTCTACGCCCGCAACGAGCGCAGCCTGGTAGCACGCGACGCTAACGCCCGCCGTCTCGTGAGTGTGCAAGCGGATATGCACTCCGTCGCCTAAAATTTTACGCGCGCGCTTGATCGTCTCATAGACCTTCTGCGGGCTGCTGGTGCCGCTTGCGTCTTTGAAGCAGACGCTATCAAACGGAATCTGCGCGTCTAAAATTTGACGCAAAATTCTCTCATAAAACGCAGCATCGTGCGCGCCGCTGCATCCAGGTGGCAGATCCATCATCGTAACCACGACTTCGTGTTTAAGGCCGTGACGATGTATACACTCGCCGCTAAATTTTAAATTTTCCACGTCGTTTAACGCGTCGAAATTTCGAATCGTCGTCGTGCCGTGCTTGGCAAAAAGCTTGGCGTGCAGATCGATGATCTCGCGGCTGCCTGTATCGAGCGTGACGGTATTTACGCCGCGGCTAAGAGTTTGCAGGTTCGCCTCAGGCCCCACGATGCTTCTAAATTTATCCATCATCTCAAAGGCGTCTTCGTTTAGGTAAAAATACAGGCTCTGAAACCGCGCGCCGCCGCCAAACTCGAAGTGCGTGATGCCGGCGTCTTTGGCCGCGCTAACGGCAGGCAAGAAGTCCTGCATCGCCACGCGCGCGCCAAAAACCGACTGAAATCCGTCGCGAAAGGTCGTATCCATAACATCGATAAGCTTTTTAGCCATTTCTAGCTCCTATGTTAAATTTAGCGTGAATTTTAATATTTCTAGCCTAAAAAAGCTTTTAAACCGAAAACCCCCGGAAAGATTGCGAGCGTTAATAGCACTAGAATTTGCAATAAAATAAAAGGCAGTACGCCCTTATAAATGTCCGTGGTATGGATTTGCGGCGGCGTCACGCCCTTTAAGAAAAATATCGAAAATCCAAATGGCGGCGTCATAAACGATGTTTGTAAATTTACAGCGATTAAGATCGCAAACCACACGGGATTGATATGCAAAGACTCTACTATCGGCAAAAGTATCGGCAAAATGATATATGAAATTTCGACATAATCGAGAAAAAATCCAAGCACTATGATAACTACCATCGTAAGCGCGATAAATCCCCATGCTTGACCGGGCAGATTTTCCATAAAATTTTTTACGACCTCATCTCCACCCGTGTAAGAAAAAATCATCGAAAATGCCGTGGCGCCCATCAAAATCATAAAAACCATACCTGAAATTTTAGCGGTATTTTTTAGCGCGTCATAGATCAGCCTAAACGAAAACGTGCGGTATAAAACAGCTAGCGCTATCGCACCCAAGCAGCCTACCGACGAGCTCTCCGTAGGCGTAGCGATGCCCGCAAAAATAGATCCCAAAACGAGCAAAATCAGCACAAGCACCGGCACGACGTTTTTAAGCGCGATAAAAATTTGCTTTGATTTGCTAAGCCCCTCTAGCGGCGGAACAGGCGGCGCATAATCTTTGCAAATATATGAAATAATCGCAATATAAATCACGTAAAAACCCACTAGCACGAGCCCTGGAATAACTGCTGCGGAGAAAAGATCACCTACAGAGACCGAAAGTATATCACCTAAAATAATCAGCACGATCGAGGGCGGGATAATCTGCCCAAGCGTGCCCGCAGCAGCGATAGTGCCAGTAGCCAGTGGCTTATCGTAGCCGTATTTCATCATCACGGGCAAACTGATAACGCCCATAGCGATGACAGTCGCACCCACGATGCCCGTCGTAGCCGCAAGTAACGCGCCTACCAAAACGGTGCTGATCGCCACGCCGCCTCGTACGCCGCCGAATAAAAATGCCATCGACTCTAATAAACGCTCCGCAAGGCGAGTCTTTTGCAAAATCATACCCATCAAAATAAAAAGCGGCACCGAAATTAGCAGCTGATTTTCCATAATCGAGTAAATTCTATTAGGCATCAGTGAAAAAAACTGCCTGCTCATATCCTCGAAAGCTTCGGTTAAAATTTCAAAGCCCTGCGCGTAATCCCACGCCTCACTAAGTCCGTAGATAAAGCCGAAAATCACCGCTACAGCACCGAACGTAAACGCAACTGGAAATCCCAGTAGCAGCATAAAAAGCGCTGCCGCAAACATCACTATGCCTATCATAGCTCGCCACCTTTTATCTTGCCATGGCAAAATTTCGCCCAAGCGCAAAAAGTGTGAAATTTATAGAATTTTAAATTTAAGCTCATTTTGCCCTCACACACTCTGTGCGCCCGAAGAATTTCCACTAAGAAATTCCGAGCCTTTGTTTTCCCTAACATCAAGCAGGGCGTTAATATTTTTAATCAAAAATCCAAACGCGTAGATAAATAAAAACGCATAGCTAAGCGTGATTGCGGACTTGATGATCCAAAGATGCTGCATGCCGCCAGGATTGGCGCTGGCCTCATGGCTCGTATAAGCCTCGCTTACATAATCGATCGAAAAGAACGCCACGAGCGCCACGAAAGGCAAAATGAAAAATATCGTGCCTAAGATATTTATGAGCGCTTTTGCAGTGGGGCTAAAATTTTCGTAAAAAATATCCACGCGAACGTGGGCGTTTTCTTTAAGCGCGTAGGTCACACCGAATAAAAACATCGCCGAATATAGCCACCACGTAAGTTCTTGCATAGCGACGGAATTTGCGGCTGGAAAAAGATAGCGCGCCACAACGTTGTAAAAAACGACTATAACTAAAAGCGCCAAAAATACGATACTCAATACGCCTAAGATATTTGCAAACGCATCAAAAGCTCTTTCTAATTTGCGTAAAAAACCCTTCAAAATTTTACCCTTTGCTTTAAATTTTTGCTATAAAAGCTGGAATTTTAGCAAAAATATCTGCAATTTATTATAAAATCATGCGAGGAAAGGATTTTTATGATTTTAAAATTTCAAAACAGATACTCTAAAAAATTTCTCGCTTTTTGTGCTATCTGGGCGCTTTTTTGGCTAGCATTTTCATATTTTTTCTTGCAAAAATTCCTTTTTATCTATCCAGAAAGCTTTAGCATTCACGTGAGATTCGGGCTTTGCGCCATAGCGCTAGGAGCGGTGATTTTAGCGGTTTGTGGCAAGGACGTTTACGGCGCGATCTGCGGATATGCGGTGTGGTTTTACGGCGCGGCGCTAGGATTTGTCTCGTCGCTAAATTTAGCTAAAATTCACACGGTACTGCGAGGGAACGGAGATATGAGCGGGATGAGCGGCTGCGGTGGAGCGGTGAGATTTTTAAATTTTGATCTAAGCATAGTGCCAATTTTTAAGCCATTTAACAGCTGCGCATTCGACGTACCGGCGGTACCGACCGATACAATGCTAGAGGGGCTACAAGCTAAACTGACGGCTCTTTATAGCGGAGGCTGGTATCTGTTTCCAGCAAGCAAAAGCGTGGATCTGGCGCAATTTTGGAGTTTTATCTTTATATTTTTCGCAATTATTTGGATGATTGGAATTTTTCTTGGATTTATAAATAAGAAGGCGCAGAGATAGTCCCTGCGCCAAAGAAGCTACTGCTTAATAATCAATAAAGCGTCAGACGCATAGACGGCATTTATATTCTTTAACCCCGGCATATCCCATACCTGAGCGCATAAACCATCCATCTTTTTTGTAAGAGTAACCTTGGTTTTGCTATCGACGGTATATGTAGCACAAGTCTTGCCTTTTACGGTAATAGGATTTTTAACATTTGTCATGTTGTTAAAACCTGTCGTGCTATTATCATACTCGCCTTGCGAAGTATAATAAGCCATTAGATCAGTCAGCGATGTAGATACATTCTGCGCTGCTCTAACGACTTCTGCATCATCGCGTGTAGCTGCTAGTTTTGGAATGGCAACTGCCGCCAAAACACCTAAAATCACGATCACGAAAATTAATTCGATCATAGTAAAGCCCTTCATGTTTTTATCCTTTGATAAAAAATTTTTGGACTTATATTATAGAACGTTTACTATAAATTTAACTTAAAAATTCTTTGCGAACTCCAACATTTTAGGCAATAATTTTACCGCACTCGCGCCGACCGCCAAATAATGGTTATTTATCAGGCTTTTTCCATTATAAAGCGGCGCCTTCATTATCTTTAGATCCACTACCGCTCCGCCGCTTTGATGCAACAAAAAATCTCCCGCGGCGATGTCCCAAAGCGAACAATCGCTAAATCTCGCATATGCGCTCGCACCTCCCTCGGCTAAAATGCAAAATTTTATCGCAGAGCCCTTGCGCACGAGCTGCATTCCAAATTTTTGCGCAAATTGCGGATATTTTTCGGATTTGCTATGTCGGCCGTGCATGAAAATTTGAGGCGCGCTAGCGGGGCGAGCGAGCAGGACGCCGTTTTTATAGACTCCGTCGCCGTTTGAGCTATATACGTCGCCGCTTACGGGCACGCCGATCGCCGCTAAAATCGGGCGCCCATGCTCGATCAGCGCGATGCAGACGCAAAACTCGCCGTTGCGTGCGATGAACTCCTTCGTGCCGTCCAGCGGATCTATGAGCCAAAATCTCTCCTCGCTCATGCGCTGTTTGCTATCCAGTACGCGCTCTTCCGAGCAGATCGCGATGCCGCTGGGCTCTAGAGTACGCATTATCACATCGTTTGCCGCAAGATCGGCATTCGTAAGCGGCGATCTGTCCGCTTTGACAAAAATATCGAATTTGTCGTAGTTTTGCATTATCGCGGCGTTTGCCTTTTTTGCGGCGTCCTCGGCAAGCGCCAAAAGCTCATCCAAGCCCACTTTCGCTCCTTAAATTTAACGGTGATTCTATCAAATTTAAAATTCTAAATGTCTAAATTTACGCAAGTAAAAACAGCTGAAATTTTAAAACCCTTTAGAATTTTAATATTCTTTTTTATATAATTGCTAAAATTTTTTAAAGGACTAACATGACCCCAGTCGTATTAGATAGCGTTAAACACGCGGATTTACAGTATCACGCGGATGCATTCCCTACCGCGCCTTTCGTGCCTGTAATCGCGCCGGAGATTCCGTTTTGCGCGGACAACCTCGTTATCGTATTTACCATCGAAAAAGAGCCCAAAATGGTGGCGCTGCTAGGGCGCACCAAAAACGTCCTAATCGATAAGGATTATAAAGGAACGGTGCCTTCCTCGGTGCAGAATTATCCGTTTTTCCTAGCCCAGATCGGCGAGCAAACGGCGATCTGCTTCGATGAGGACGCGCAGCAGATCAAAGGCGACGGCGAGGCGCTTTTTAAAGACGGCAAACCGACGCCGTTTTTACAAAATTTAAAAGAGGTGATGAAAAACTACGCCGATTTAGATATGCGCACGCGCGTTGCGGCGGCGGAATTTCAAAAGGCTGGGATTTTAGAGGCCAAGGAGCTCGGCATCAACTCTAGCGGCAAGGAATCGTCTTTGCTGAACGGCTTTTCGGTCGTAAATCGCGAGAAGCTTTTGAAGCTAAGCGATAAAAAGCTCGCGGATTTCGCGCGCCGCGGATATCTGGAGTTAGCGTATTTCCACCTAAAAAGCCTTGCAAATTTTCAGCGCCTAGGCGATAAGATCATGCAGCTTGACCCACCGACCGCGCAGAAAGAGGCGAAAAAATAGACGTTTTCGCCTCCTAAGTAGCTCATAATTTTTAGGATTTAATATCGCGAATTTGTAAATTTGCAAAACTTACGATCGTTTCGGGGCTTGAAGTTGCCATAACCGCATGCGAGCTTAAAGCCCTAGGAAGCTTCATTTGCGGCTAAACTAAATACACCGCAAATTTAGTCCTAAAATTTTAGCATAGGGTTTTATAACAAAATTTTGCAACAACACAGTATGCAAGATTCCACGCTGAAAATTTCAAGCGAGAAATTTTACTATAAAATTATATTAAATTTAAAATTTAATTTAAGTAGATCAATTTATAAAATTTTATCCACACTGCCTAAAACTTTAGTTTTAAATTTAATCCTGCTCTCGCGCTGAAATTTTACTCGCGATTTATAGAAATTCCCGCGGCTCGTAGATTTGCACGCCGCGCGCGTCGCTGCTAGCCGCATTTATCATCGCGCGGGCGATACTTGCGCCGCTAAGCGGTCTAAATTTGCCGAACACGCAGGCGGGCAGCAGTTTAAAAACCGCCGCCGCAAGCCGCTCTAGCGGGCGAGCATCAGGTCTCTCGCCCAAGATTATCGGCGGACGGACGATCTGAAGGCTGTCAAAGCGAAGCTCGCTCACGCGCCGCTCAATACGTCCTTTGGCGCGTAGATAAAAGCTTAGCGAGTCCTCGTTCGCACCCGGAGCTGATACGAGCACAAAGCACCGCACGCCCGCTGCTTTGCCCCACTTCGCCACCGCATAGACGTAGTCCACATCCACGCGCAAAAACGCCTCGCGCGAACCCGCCTGCTTCATCGTCGTGCCAAGCGCGCAAAAAATTTCATCAAATTTATACGATGCAATATCCGAGATACCCTCAAAATCAATGACCTGCGCGCGAAGCTTAGGGTGGCAAAAGCCTATCTCGCGGCGCGTCCACGCCTCTACCTCATCGTAACCCGGGCTCTCGCAAAGCTCGCGCACCAGTTCCCTGCCTACGACGCCCGTAGCGCCCAGCACCAAGGCGGATTTTCCCATTTTCACTCCTTAAATTTCTTTAAATTTTAACGCGTTGTGTGGTTAAATTTTACTTTTACCGTGCCAAAAATTTCGTCTAGTTTGCAAGTCGAGCCCGAAAATTGCGCGCTTGAGCTCGCATCGCAAGTCAAATACATAGCTCACGCGTTAAATTTCAAAGCCACGTTCGGCGCGAAATGTACATCAAATCAGCTTAAATTTTATAAGACTATACGCAGTCTAGAAGCTGCCGTTTCATCGCGATGCGCTAAAAGCGTAAAAATTAGCGTTCTCCCGCGTAGTCAAATCACGTAGCTTGTAAGCTAAACTCGAAGTTGTTTCGATCCGCCGCACCCACGCACGCGTCGCCATCGTAAAGCGCGAGCAGAAATGCCACTACCTCCTCACTACAATGGTACCGCGCAAAAGCTGAGTCATAGTCGTAGCCCGAATCATCCGTTGCCACGGGACCAAAAATTACGCTATGCAGGGTAAAATTTCGCGGCGGAATAAACGAGCTAAATTAAAATCTGCGCGCGGAGTAGAAAGCGCCCGAGCTAAGCTCGCGCCGCCGCCAGCGTTATGATCTGCTTAACCACCTCGCTCGCTGCCTTTAAAGAGCCTACGGGCAGATACTCGTAAATCGAGTGGAAATTATGCCCGCCGGTAAAGAGGTTCGGGCACGGCAGCCCCTTTGCGGAGATGACGGCGCCGTCGTAGCCACCTCGCATAGGCTTGGTCTTGGGCTCAATATTTAGGCTTTTAAAAGCCTGCTTCGCAAAACGTATCGCCGGCGCATCATCGTTTTTCAAAAAGTTATAGACATTTTTATAGCGGTCGTTTAGTAAAATTTCGATCCGATCGCCCCAGATCGCGCGAAGCCCATCCGCAGTTTTTTGCAAAAATTCCATGCGCTGCTCGTATCTTTTCTCGTCAAATTCCCTCACATCGATCTTTAGGACAGTCTTTGCGCTGTTGCCGCTAAGCTCCTTGACCCAAAAATAGCCCTCCTTGCCCTCTGTGTATTCGGGCGCCTCGCCCGCGGGCAGCAGCGAGATAAACTTATGCGCCAAAAGCAAGGAATTTACGAGCTTGCCCTTGGCGTTCATCGGATGAGCGGACTGGCCTTTGAAGGTAACGACGCAATCGCCCGCGTTCCAATTCTCGTAGATAAACTCACCGATGCCGCAGCAATCAAGGCAGTAGCCAAAGTCTGCGCCTATCTCGCTTACATCCAGTGCCTTTGCGCCCCGCAAGCCCTGCTCCTCGTCCGGTACGAAGCAAGCGATTATCTCGCCGTGCTTGATCTGCGGATTTTGGACGAAAAATTCCAGCGCATTCAGGATCGCGGCGATCGCCGCCTTATCGTCGGCGCCTAGCAAGCTAGTGCCGTCCGTTACGATAATCTCGTCTCCTTTGTAATCTCGCAGCTCCTCATTTTCGCTCTCTTTAAGATATATCTCTAGCTCTTTGTTTAAGCAGATATCGCCGCCTTCGTATCTTACGATCTGAGCTTTGGTATCATTCGTCTGCTCAGCGCTGGTATCAAGGTGGGCGAAAAACGCTATGCTCGCAGCGGGCGCGTCTAAATTTGAGGGAATTTTAGCGATCAAAATCGACTTTTCGCTAAGGCTGATATTTTTTATATCCAGGGCTTCTAGCTCGCCTTTTATGAGGCCTGCTAACTCGAGCTCCTTGGGATTTGAGGGCATTATGCCCGCAGCACCCGCGGCTCTATTTGTGGTGGTGTTAATTTTGGTGTAGTTTACAAACCTCTGCACGATATCCACAAATAACCCTTTTTACAAAATGAAAAATGCGATGATGCAGACGGATAGAAACATCCCTAGAGCCGTTCTCTTGGCGATCTGAATAGGACTTACCATCGCAAGTCCCGCGCAAACGATGCAAGCGCCCGCAATCGGCGATGCACTCCTGCCTAGCGCGCCGCTTATCGCAACCGCCATACCGAGCTTATCTTGTTCAAAGCCCAACGCGTCGGCGTGCACGGTCACGGCGGTGTTGAACGCCATCGACGCCGCATCTCCCGAGCCTGTCACGACGCCCATAAAAAACGGCACGAAGGTTCCGCCGAATTTTACGTAGCCCTGCTCGTTTTTAAGCCACTCGATTACGAAATCGATCGCTCCGCACGCGCTAAGACCCGCGACGAAGACGCCCGCTGCGATGATGATACCTATGATCTCAGCATACGCGCTACCCATTCCTTTGAAAAATTCCTTCGTAATTTTTTGAGGATCGGTTAGAGTAACGGCGATGGTGAGGATAGCGCCCAGTAGCATCGCTTCGGCAACGCCCATCTTCGTCCATTTTAGGAAAGAGACCTGATTTAGGCTCGTGCCGCCGATTACTAAGATCACTAGCGGTACTAGCGGCATAAGCGCGTATAAGACGTTTATCTTTTGAGGCTGCGCGTCTAAATTTGAACCGTCGGCGGAATTTGACGCAACGGAATTTACGCCGCCCTCTCTTTGCGCTAGATAATTCACCCCCTTGGTGTAGTCTTTGCAAACTATCGCCGTTATACTCATTACGATCAAAACCACGATCAAAGCGGTAATCGCGCTAGAAAACTGCACCCCGATGACGTCTTGAACCGTGTAAGATGGGTTGTGCGCCTTTACCATATCGGCGACAAATACGTTGTGCGCCGAGCCCGGGCTTAAAACGCTACCGAAAGTTCCCGCAAACACCGCCGCGCCCGCCATCTCTGGTTTAACGCCGGCAGCCATCATCACTGGGATCAGCGTAGCGCCGACCGCAGCCGAGCAGCCCGCAGCGGAAGGAATCGCGATATTGATAAAATATGTAAGCGCCACGACGATAGGGATCAATAAAAATCCGATATTTCCAAGAGGTCTGGTGAGTAAATTTACGAGCGCGCGGTCGCAGCCGGTAAATTTCATCACGAAAGCAAAACCCATGCTGGCGCAGATCGCCTTAATAAGACCTGCTTTAGTCATATACGAGGTAAAGGCATTTAGCCCGTCCAGAGGCTTTAGACAAAGCACGCACAGCACCAAACCCACGCCGATAAGCACGGTTTTAGTATCCTTTTTCATGATCAGTAAAGCGACGACTGCGACGATACCCGCAAGCGCCAAAAATAGCCTAAGTGTCTCCACGATAACTCCTTTTAAATTTTAAATTTACTTCCCACGGCGATGCGCGAGATCTCTTTTTTATACTCGAATTTTAGCACGTCCGCATGCCCCATCGCCTCGCACTCGTTTCCGTTTATCAAAAACGCGCTACCCTCGGGCATAGCATAGACGCTGTCGTTTTGATTGACGATCAAAAACTCCTCCAGGCGCTCCTCCCTGCTCTCGCCGTTGTGGTTTGAAATTTTACCGCTTATGAAGTGCGGATTGATCTGATACGGAAAGATCCCCAGAGCTACCGGCGAAGGCGGGAAGACGATCGGCATGTCGTTGGTAGTCATCATCGTCTTGCCCGCGACGTTTGCGCCCGCAGACCAACCGAAATACGGCGTACCGCCGTCCACGGCGTCTTTGATCGCGCCTAAGAGATCAAATTTATAAAGCTCATTTAGCAGCACGAAGGTATTGCCGCCGCCGATGCAGATCGATTTGGCATTTTTAACGGCGGCTTTCATATCGGCAAATCGATGGATCGATCTGATATTGCTATTCTCCAAGCAGTCCGCAACCTTCTGCTCATATTGCTCGTTTGTGCGCCTAACGCCCGCAAACGGAATAAATAAAATTTCATCCTCCCAAAGACCTCCTAAAAATTCCTTGATCCACCCCTTGCAGTGGTTCAGATAGCCGCTGTCTTTGTAACTAGAAGCGCTTAGAAGTAGTGCTCTTTTCATGCCTCTTTCCTTAAATTTTGCCGTTTAGCTTATACGCGCAGCGCAGATACACGTCCACTCCCGCAAGTAGCGAATCCTCGTCGAAGTCAAATTTGGCGTTGTGATGCCCTGCCGCAAGCGTCGTGCCGATCATCAAATATCCGCTTTTACCGCCCGCATCTTGCACCGAGCGCATAAAGTGCGCGAAGTCCTCGCATGCGCCGAAGCTTAGCTCCCTTACGATTTTATCATCATCGATAAACGGCGACGCCTTCGCCGCATCTTCGTAAAGCTGCGTGGTAGCCTCGTCGCTATCGCCGCCTGCGGTACCGCCCGTAACCTGCACGTCGTAGCTAACGCCGTAAATTTTAGAAACGCCCTCCACTATGTCCATGCATTTGGACTTCATAAACTCATTCAGTTCCGTGCTCTCGCCGCGCGTCTCGCACGCGAGATAGCCGTTAGGCGCGATGACGTTGCGCCCTTCGCCCGCACGCAGCACTCCAACATTGATACGCGTGACGCCGTCTGCGTGTCTAGTGATGCCGTGCATATCAAGCGCCATCTCGGCTGCGGCAAGCAGGGCGTTGGCTCCGTTTTGCGGCGCGCCCGCGGCATGAGCGGACTTGCCTTTTAAGCTTACGTCAAATTTAGTGGTCGCAAGCAGCTTCTTGGTACCGCAGATGATGCCTCTCATCGTGTTTGCCTGAAAGCCGATATGACCGCCAAGCAGATAATCCACGCCCTTGGTAACTCCCGCAGCTTCCATACCTACGGCACCTCTGGTACCCTCCTCGGCGGTTTGAAAGATAAATCTAAATTTACCCCTAAAATCGTCTAAGTTTTGCGCGATCAGCTTTGCCAAAGCAAGTCCCATCGTGATATGCCCATCGTGCCCGCACGCGTGCGTAATGCCGCTAATGTCGGAGCGAAAGCCCTCCTTAAAAGGGCGGTGATCCGCGTCCATGCTCTCGGTCACGTCTACGCCGTCTATATCAAATCTAAAAGCGACCGTCTTGCCCGCGCGCCCCGTGTCGATCTGCGCCACGAGACCCGTTAGTCCATCCTCCATCACATCAAGAAATTTTATCTGATCTGCGTTTAGCAGCTTTCGGGCGCGATCAATCGCCTTCTCGCAGGCATCCTTGCTACCTACGCCCTGTCTGGCTTCGGGCTTTACCACATCGCGACCGAGCTTTGTCTCATAGCCCAAGCGCTGCATACGATCTGCGATAACCGCGGTCGTAAAAAAGGTAAACCAGCCCGTCTCGGGATGCGAGTGAAAAAACCTGCGATCCCCGATCATCTCGCTTTTTAGCGCCTCTACTTTTTGTGCGATAGCATCCATATTCTCTCCTTTATTTTTTAGCTAAGTTTAACATCGCCGCAGCCAAAACCTTCGTAGCGGCAAACGCGTCGTGCCAGTTTATGCTCTCGTTTACGTTGTGGCTGATACCGTCCTTGCACGGTACGAAAAGCATCCCCACGCGATCCGCAAGCTCCGTCATATTCATCGCGTCATGTCCCGCACCGCTAGGAAGCCTTAGGCTTGGAATTTTAAGCTCGCCGGCACAGCTCTCAAGCAGATCTATCATCTCCTCGCTTAGCTTTACGGGACGATCCTTGATGAGATTTTTTAGTTCAAATCTGCACCCTCTGCGAGCGCAAATTTCATCTATCGCGGCGCAAATTTTATAGTCCGCCGCCCTAAGCGCTTCCTCGTCTATATCGCGTATATCAAGACCTAGAGTGCAGGAGCCCGGGATCACGTTTAGCACGCCGGGTATCGCATTTGCATAGCCCGTCGTTGCTACCGTGGTTTTGCCCGCCTTGGCGATCCTCTCCGCGCTTAAAACGATCTCGCTAGCGCAAGCTAGGGCGTCACAGCGCATATCCATCGGCGTAGCGCCGCTGTGATCGGCCCTGCCCTCGATCCGCAGCTCGTATCGCACGGGTGCGGCGATACCCGTGACGATGCCTACGGGGATGCCCCGTCGCTGCAATACCGGCCCCTGCTCGATATGAAGCTCGATATAGCTATGAAAGCTGGATTTGGGAAGGACGCAGCTTTTTAAATTTGCGGGATTTAGCCCGAAACCCTGCATAGCGTCAAACAGCGAAATTCCGTCTTTATCCTTTAGCTCGCCCAGCCGCTGCCGCGAGAGCTTGCCGCTGATTATCTTGCTGCCTACGGTCGCCATTTTAAAGCGGCTTGATTCCTCGCAAACAAATACGATGAGCTCCAGCGGTCGCGCAAACCTCTCTCCGCTATCTCGCACCGCGCGGATCGCCTCTAAAGCCGCCATAACGCCTAACGTACCGTCGTAAAAGCCGCCCTGCGGTACGCTATCGATATGCGAGCCCGCGCTGACGGACGGCAAATCGGGATTGCTGACGCCGCTAAATTTAGCGAAAATATTGCCCGTATCGTCGATTTTGATCTTGAAATTTTCTTTTTGAAGTAGCGATATGAGGAAGTCGCGCGCCTCTTTGTCCTCGCGCGAAAATGCAAGCCGCGTAAGTCCGCCGCCCGCCAAAGCCCCAAAGCGGCTTATCTGCTCAAACTCGCTTTTAAGGCGCTGCATGTTTATGTCCATAAATTCCCCTTTTCTTAAAAAATTTATGAATACGGCATTTTAATATTAAATTTATATAACAAAGCTGAAATTTACCTATCGCGGCGGCAAATAGGGCGCTAAAACGGCACGCGAGCAGAGCTGTTTTAAAAATGCGTTTAAATTTCATTTTGCCTTTTAGGCTTTAAAATCGCGACGCGCCTACTTAACTTCAGACTAAACGGATATAATTATCGCAAAAATTTAATGAGGAGCAAGGATGGAACATGGCTCGCTAGAGGGGCTTTATGAAAAGCTAAATGGGCTTAAAAGTGTGATAGATAAGGAGGAGTGTCTATTTGACGCGATAAGAGACGCCGTAGAAGCGGAAAATTTCGAATTTGCCGCGCAAATTTGCGACTTTGTGCTAAACGACGATTTTGAAAAATTCGGCGCGTTTTTAATAACCAGAGCGCTAATGTGGCTCACGAACTACATCGCGCAAAATTTAAAAGAAAGCGAATACCCGAATTTCGATGACTTTACGGACTGCCTGTGGAAATTTAAATGGATCGTCTCAGGCGTCGCCAAAAGCTCCATGATAGAAAAAGAGCTCATAGACGAGACAAACGAAGCGATGCTGTTTTACTATGAGCGCTTGGAACTCTCGCTGGCCTCATACTACAAGGCTTTGATGAATCAAAACATCGACATGGGCGATGCCAGAGAAATGAGGGCAAACTACGAGCTGTGGAAAAAGCTAGCCAAAGACGACATGAGTGACTGCGAAGCGTGCGAGGCTAGCGATGAGATCGCGTATCTGTGCTTTGCCGGCGAGCACGATGCGGCGCTAAAGCTAGCCGAACCGTTGCTCTCAGGCGAGCTAAGCTGCTCCGAGGTGCCGCACATAACCTACGCGCCGATACTTTTTAGCATGATAGCGCTAGGCAGGACCTGGGAGGCGAAAACCCTGCTACCCAAGGCCGCGGCGACGATCGAGTCAAATCCTCGCGTGATAAATCAGATCGCGCCGCTAATCGAGATCGCCGTTAGGCTGGATGAGCGCGAGACGGCGTTAAGCTTAGCTCGCAAACACTCGCACGCCATACTCGATAGCAACGACGATCTGAACGACCTGCGATTTTTCATCGCCGTTAGCGCGTTCGGCGATGAGAGCGACTATAAAACGGCTTTGGAACTGGCGGGTAAATTTGACGCTAGAAATCAAAACTTCTATTACGCCGATTATCTGAATAAATTTTACGAGGAATTCGGCGTTTGAAATTTGACGGTTTAAAAACCTAGCGCGCTTCGCCCGCGAAGCAGGACACCATTTCTCAAGCGCATACAGCGAGATAGTTTAAAATTTACGGCTCGATACTATTTCACGCTCGCAACGGCGAATGCGATAAAATTTACGCCGAACGGGTACAGCGGCTCGTGCGATAAATTTTATACCGCTTACTCGCGTACATTGGCAGCCGATTGCCGAAATAGGTGATAGAGTGCATGCATGGCATCAAATTTTAACTAGATCGGTGCAGACGAAAACAAGTATTTGCGGTAGCCAAGACTCGTATTCTAAATTTTAGCCGCCGAAGAACGTAAAATTTACCAACCCCGCCGTCAATCTCGCCCTTAAAAACACGCGCGACGACAGCGCATCTTCACCTAGATTTAGCGGCAAATTTAATAGCAAAATTTTAAAACGTGGCACGATAAAATTTTAAAACAAAATTTCAAGTAGATTTTTAAATGCAAAATTTCAAACGGAATCTTGAATGCAGAATTTCAAAAAAATTTTAAAATTCCAAGAGTATCATCCCTTGGAATTTTAAAGTTAATGCTTGGCTAGGTAATTTGTGTCGTAGTTATTATCCACGAAATCGGGGTTGTTCATCATCCTAAGATGAAAATCGCGCGTCGATTTTATGCCGCCGATGATGAGCTCGTCTAGCGCGACCTTCATCTTCGCGATCGCGCGATCGCGGTCCTTATCGTGGACGATGAGCTTGCCGATCATACTGTCGTAGTAAGGCGGCACCGAGTAGCCCTCATAGACGTGGCTATCCATACGCACGTTTCTGCCGCCCGGAGCGACGTATTTTGTAATTTTGCCCGGGTTTGGCATAAAGCTTTTGGAGTCCTCGGCGGTGATGCGGCACTCAAGCGCATGCCCGCTAAATTTTATCTCGCTTTGAGGCAGTAGCTTCTCGCCCTGCGCGATACGGATCATCCACTCGATCAGATCGAGTCCACTGCGCATCTCGCTTACGGTGTGTTCGACCTGCAGGCGGGTATTCATCTCAATGAAGTAAAATTTCTTATCCTTGCTATCGTATAAAAACTCAAACGTTCCCGCGCTTGCGTATCCGATCGCCTTGGCGGCGCGAACCGCCGTTTCGTGCAGGCTCTTTCGCGTAGGCTCGTCCAAGATCACGGCTGGGCTTTCTTCGATCAGCTTTTGGTGGCGGCGCTGCATCGAGCAGTCGCGCTCGCCGATATGCACGACGTGTCCGTGCTCATCGCCCAAGACCTGAACCTCGATGTGGCGCGGGTTTGTGATATATTTTTCCATATACATCGTGCCGTCGCCGAATGCACTCATCGCTTCGCTCTCTGCCGACCAAAAGAGCTTTTCGATATCCTCTTCGCGCTCGACCACGCGCATTCCGCGCCCGCCACCGCCGGCTGCGGCTTTAATGATGACCGGATAGCCGATTTCGGCGGCTAGCTTGCGTGCCTCTTCGACGCTTGCGATCGCGCCGTCGCTGCCAGGCACTACAGGGATGCCCGCGCGCATCATCACTTGCTTAGCCTTGCTCTTATCGCTCATTAAAGTCATCGCCTCGACGCTTGGACCGATAAATTTAATGCCGTGCTTGGCGCAAATTTCGACAAAATTTTGGCTCTCGCTTAAAAAGCCGTATCCCGGGAATATCGCGTCGGCTTCGGTTAGCTCGCAGGCTGTGATGATCGCGGGGATATTTAGGTAACTATCGCTACTGCGCGGTCCGCCTATACAGACCGACGCGTCGGCGTATTTGACGTAAAGCGCGTCCTGATCAGCGGTGGAGTGCACGACGATGGCTTGCTTGCCCATCTCTTGGATCGTGCGAAGCGCGCGCAGGGCGATCTCGCCGCGATTTGCGATTAGAATTTTCTTAAGCTCCCTCATAGCTTCTCGACCTCAAACAGCGCCATAGCATATTCGACCGGCTGTCCGTCGTCGACGAGGGCTTTTTTGATGCGGCAGTCGAATTCCGCCTCAATCTCGTTCATAATCTTCATCGCTTCTATTATGCCGATTGTATCGCCCTTATGCACGACCTGGCCTACGCTTACGAACTCTGCCGCACCTGGACTTGGCGCTTTATAAAAAGTGCCCACCATCGGGCTGTCGATCGTATCCATCGCGCCTTTTGAGGCGGGCTTATCGCCCACGAGCACGTTTACCGCAGGCGCAGCAAGCTGCGGGGCAGGTGCCGGTGCGGCGAGCTGAGGCGTGCTCCCACCGCATGGGCCATATTTTTTTATCTCGATCTCAAAATCTTTATCTTTAATTTTTAGCTCGTTAATGCCCTGCTTCTCACCGAAAAAGTCCATTAACTCTTTGATTTCTGCTTTTGTCATAAATTTCTCCTGAAAAAATTTGCGAAATTTTAGCTAAATTTTTATAATTGTTTCTTTAAATGGATTTTTGCGGGACTTTTAAGAAGTGCAAAGCGAAATTTACGACAGAATTTGCGGACTGATTTTAAGGATTTATAGGTTGCAATTTACCTCGTTCATTTTAAGCTCGAACTTCGCAAGCGAGACACGTAATTTTGCCGCAAGAGCGCGAAATTATTTTGAATTATTTAAAATTTATACTTAATTTTACGACTAGAATTCTACGCTTCAAACGTTAAATTCCGCGCCTTGCTTTTCTTTAAAATTTCGCGCTGAAATTTTGTTTTATAACCCCGCGCCGAGATTCTATCCACGCAGGGTTTCTGCGTTAATGCGTCGCAAAAAAGCTCTGAATTTTCGCTTTATCGCTCGTTTTGCTAAGGGCCAGCATCAGCAGCACGCGCGCCTTTTGCGGATTTAGATTATCTGCGGTTAGAAAGCCAAGTTTTGCGTCGTCCACCTCCGAGCTAACGCTAGTTGAGCCGCTGCCCGTGCGGCTTGAGCGCACAACGACCACGCCCGCTTCGCTAGCTTTTGCGAGCGCGGCCTGCAAATCCGGATATAAATTTCCACTGCCTACGCCCGCTACAACGATGCCCTTAGCGCCTTTTTGCACCGCTGCATCGACCAAATCGCCGCTGTCTTGCGCGTGTCCATAGATGATATCGACGCGCGGCAAGGCCTTGATATCCTTGATATTAAATTCGCTTGCAACGGTGTGTTTGCGAAGCGGCGCCATATAAAAATTTACGACGCCATAATTTACGGTGCCGATTTTGCCGGAATTCGGCGAGGCAAAAGCCGCAACGTTAGTAGTATTTGTTTTCGTAACCTCGCGCGCGGCGTGGATTTCGTCGTTCATCACTACAAGAGCGCCCTTTTCGCGAGCGTTTTTATCTGCCGCAACGCTTACGGCATTATAGATATTTAGCGGGCCGTCCGCGCTCATCGAATCGGCGTTTCGCATCGCGCCCACCAAAACGATCGGTTTTTTAGATTTTACTACCAGGCTTAAAAAATATGCCGTCTCCTCCATCGTATCGGTTCCGTGCACGATGACGACGCCATCGACATCGTTTTTAGTAAGCAGTTCGCTTACGCGGTTTGCGAGCTTGAGCCAAATTTCATCGTTCATATCCTGCGAGCCGATATTTGAAATTTGCTCGCTTTTAATCGTAGCTAAATCCCCCAGCTGCGGCACTGTCGCTAAGATATCTTCTACGCCCTTTGAGCCTGCGGTATAGTTACCCTCCGTAGCGCTTGCGCTGCTTCCCGCGATAGTGCCGCCGGTAGCTAAAATATAAATATTTGGCTTCGCAGCAGCCAAAGATGACGCGATAAAAAACGTAATAAACGCAAATTTCTTGAGTAGCCCCATAGTTGCTCCTTAAAAAGTGATAAAATTTTTATAATTTAAGCAAAATTCTAGCATAAAATTTTTATTATATTTTATTTTGCTGCTATAATGCGCGAAAAATTTTGATTATTTTAAGGAAATTTTATGGGACTGAAAAGCGATAAATGGATCAGACAGATGTCGCAGCAGCACGATATGATAGCGCCCTTTTGCGAGGAAAATATCGGTCGCGGCGTCGTTAGCTACGGACTTTCCAGCTACGGATACGATATAAGGGTCGCAAGAGAGTTTAAAATTTTTACAAACGTCGGCGGAACGGTCGTCGATCCTAAAAATTTCGACGCAAAAAACGTCGTGGATTTTGAGGGCGACGTCTGCATCGTGCCGCCGAATTCCTTCGCGCTAGCGCGTACTATCGAATACTTCAAAATGCCGCGCGACGTGCTTGCGATCTGCCTGGGTAAAAGCACCTACGCGCGCTGCGGCATCATCGTAAACGTAACGCCCTTTGAGCCCGGTTTTGAGGGGCATATCACGATTGAAATTTCCAACACCACGCCGCTGCCTGCAAAAATTTACGCAAATGAAGGCATAGCGCAGGTTTTGTTTCTGCAAGGAGATGAGCCGTGCGAGGTGAGCTACTGCGACAAAAAGGGCAAATACCAAAGCCAAAAGGGCATCACGCTGCCTAGAATTCTAAAGGATTAAGCAATGAAAAATTTAATCATCGTAGAATCCCCCGCAAAAGCCAAAACGATCAAAAATTTCTTAGGCGCCGATTACGACGTAATCGCGTCCAAAGGCCATATCCGCGACCTTCCTAAAAAACGCTTCGGCATCAAAATCAAAGATAAAAGCTTCGAGCCCGAATACGAAATCAGCGCCGATCACGATCAGATCGTAAAGCAGATAAAGACGCTCGCTAAAAAGGCGGATCAAATTTACCTCGCGACGGACGAGGACCGCGAGGGCGAGGCGATCGCCTATCATATCGCAGCTTCGATCGGCAAGCAAGCGGAGGATCTGCCGCGCATCGTATTTCACGAGATCACCAAAAGCGCGATCTCAAACGCGCTAAGCTCGCCGCGCAAACTCAATATCGCAAGCGTAAACGCCCAACAAGCGCGCCGCCTGCTCGATCGCATCGTGGGCTACAAGCTAAGTCCGCTTTTAAATTTAAAGATTCAGCGCGGCTTAAGCGCGGGTCGCGTCCAAAGCGCCGCGCTTAAAATCGTCGTCGATCGCGAGCGCGAAATTTTAAATTTTAAACCGGTAGAATTTCACAGCATCGACGCGGTTTTTAAAAAGGACTTAGAAGCCGAGCTCGTGGAATTTCGCGGCGAGAAGATGGAAAAGCTCTCGGTCAAAAACGCAGCGCAAGCTAGCGAGATCGTCCTGACGCTGCAAAAAGACAAATTTAGCGTAGAGAGTATCGAGAGCAAGTCGCGCAAGACGAACCCCTATCCGCCGTTTATGACCTCGACGCTACAACAGGCGGCGAGCACGGCTCTGGGCTTTAATCCGCGCAAGACGATGAGCCTTGCGCAGAGCCTTTACGAGGGGGTTAATACCAAAAACGGCGGCGCGATTACCTACATGCGAACCGACTCGCTAAATATCGCTAAAGAAGCGATCGCGGCAGCTCGCGAGCTCGTAGAGGAGCGCTTCGGCGAAAAATATCTACCGAAAAGCGCGAATTTATACGCCACCAAAAGTAAAGGCGCGCAGGAGGCCCACGAGGCGATACGGCCTACCGATCTAAAGCTTACTCCCGAGCTCGCGCAAAAAATCTTGCCTCGCGACGAATACCGCCTTTACGCGCTTATCTACAACCGCTTCGTAGCCTCGCAGATGAGCCCTAGCGTCTCGCAGATCCAAACGATCATCGTGCGCGGCGAAGCGGGCGCGTTTAAGATCAACGGACGCAAGGTGGAATTTGACGGATTTTACAAGGCTTACGGCGATCTGGATAAGGATAAAATTTTACCGAGCCTTAGCGCAGGCGATGCGATGAGCCTGCAAAGTCTAAGCTCGCAGCAGCACTTCACCGAGCCGCCGGCGCGCTATTCGGAAGCGAGCCTCATCAAAAAGCTCGAAAGTCTCGGCATCGGCAGGCCCTCGACCTATGCGCCTACCATCTCGCTGCTTACTGCGCGCAACTACGTAAATATCGAGCAAAAGCATCTGGTGCCGAGCGAGATCGCCTTTAAGATCACTGAGATGCTGGAGCAAAATTTTAAAAACATCGTCGATAGCGAGTTTACCTCAAAAATGGAAGAAAAGCTCGACGACATCGCCGAAAATAAAGCGGACTGGCAGCAAATTTTAGCGGATTTTTACTACCCTTTTATGGACGAGATCGCCAAAGGAAAAACCTCGATCGCAAGCCAAAAGCTAGCCGAAAAGATCGGCGAAGCATGCCCGAACTGCGGCGGCGAGCTACTTAAAAGACAGGGCAGATTCGGCGAGTTCATCGCTTGCTCGAACTATCCGAAATGCAAATACTCCCGCAACGCGGACGCTAGCGCCGAGGGGGCGAGCGAGGAGAAGGCGGCGCCCGAAGTGCTAGATGAGAAATGCCCACAGTGCGGTAAAAATTTGATCAAGCGCAGGGGCAGATACGGCGAGTTTATCGCTTGCGAGGGCTATCCGAAGTGCAAGTATTCACGCAAAATCGAGGGCGCGGCAAAGGAGAAAAAGCCGCTGCTCTCCACCGGCGTTAAGTGCCCGAGCTGCGGCACGGGCGAGATCGTCGAGCGCTTCTCCAGACGCGGCAAATTTTACGGCTGCACGAACTACCCTAAATGCGGCTTTGTGAGCAACTACGCGCCGATTGCGCGCGCATGCCCGCAGTGCGGCAACTCATACATGCTCCGCAAAGAGCTGAAAAAAGGCAACTTCGCCGAGTGCCCGCAGTGCAAGCTTAAAGAAGAGATCGATTGATAATAGGCGTCATCTCGGACTCTCATCGCGAAACGGAGGTCGCCGCAAGCGCCATAGAGTGGCTGCTCGCGCGTGGAGCTGATCTGCTCGTGCATGCAGAGGGCATCGTCGCGAGCGAGACGCTGCGGCTTTTGCGGCAAAGCGGCAAACCCTACTTCGCGGTTTTAGGAAACAACGACGAAGCGCTTACCGAGTTTAAAAATGAGTTTAACCTACGGGGTGAGCCCTTCTGCAAGGAGTTTGCCGGGCTTCGACTAAAAATAATGCACCATCTGTTTTATCTCTTTGACGAGGAGCCCGCGGCGCAAAATGAAGCATACAGGCCAAGCTTCGCCGCGGATTTTGGCTCACGCACGGACACGGATCGCGCGGTAGATTCTCGCAGGAATTCCAGCGCGAGCCTAGCTAAAAATTTAAGCTTAAGCGACGAAGCAAATCGCAGCGCAAATTTAGGCTCAAGCTGTAGGACAGATCACAGAGAAATTTTAATCTCAAATTATAAAGCAACGGATCGCTCGGTAAATTTAGACGCAAATTTTAATGCCGCGGACGTTGATGAAATTTTAAACGGCACATGCCGTGCAGATGAAAATTTCAAAAACGCGCATAGCGCGAGTGCGAATTTCAAAAGCAGGCAATCCGTAAGTCTAAATGTGAGCTTGGGCGTGAATACAGGCGTGGATGTGAACTCAAACGCAAATTTAGACTTAAGCCTGGACGCAGACCTCGCTTCAAGCCCGAACGCAAATTTAAACTCAAATGCAAATTTAGCCGATAATACGAGCCCAGATATGAACTCTAAAGCAAGCTTGAGTGCGGATCGCGCAGTAAATTTAACGGCGCCGAGTTTAAGCGCAAATTTAGTCGCGCCGAACTCGTGCATAAATTTAGCCGCACCAAACTTGAACTCAAATTTGACCGCGAGTTCGGGCGCCAATGCAGGCGGCGAAAGTAAAAATCGGGGTCCGTGCGGGTGCGGCACGGATAAAATTTCAACTATCAAAATTTACGGCCACACCCACTATTTCGGCGCGGCGGTAGATAAAAACGGCGCGCTCGTGTTAAATCCGGACGAGATTTGCGGGCACAAAAGCGGCTTTCCAGTTTGCCTGCGTTGTGGTACAAGAGCGAAAATTGCGCATATTTCGTCTCTGTTCGCAGCGCAAAGAACTATAAAGCGACCGAAAGGAAGTCTTAAAATGATACTAAAAGCCCCTGGGCAGCCAGAGAAAATGCTAGAAAGATGCGAAAAAATTCTAAAACAGCGCGGAGAAAATCTAAAAGGGTGCGAGGCCAAAGCGTATGAATGAAATTTACGTCCTAATCGCGCTATCGTTTTTGATCTTTGCTTCGCCCTTTTTGGCTAGCTTAGCTAGAATTCCGCTCTCGCCCATGGAGATCATGCTTGGCATCATAGCCGCAAATTTAGGACTTTTACCGCCAAGCGCGACCTTCGATCTAGCCGCACAGATCGGCTTTTGCTACCTTATGTTTTTGGCGGGCTGCGAGGTGGATTTCCGCGCGCTGCTTGCGATGCCGCGCAAAATTTTGCGGCTGATCCTAATCTTTTTGGCGCTACTTTATATCCTAAGCGCGCTTGCGGTTTGGGTGTTTGAACTGCCGCAGATGCTTATCATCGCAGCGCCTCTGATGAGCGTCGGGCTGCTTTCGGCGCTGTATAAGGAATACGGCAAGTATCAAGCGTGGCTCAATCTCGCGATGCCCGCGGGCGTGATCGGCGAGCTCATCAGCATCGCCGCCCTCACGGTGGGCGGCATCTACCTTAAAAACGGCTTCGGCGTAGAGATGGCGCTTCATATCGGCGCGCTTTTGGGCTTTTCCGTGGCAGCCTTGGCTGTTTTTAAAGGGCTTGAAATTTTATTTTGGTGGTTCCCCGCGCTAAAAACGGTCATCATGCCCAAGTACGACAAAAACGAAAAGGACGTGCGCTTTGCGATGGCGCTGTTTTGCCTCATCTGCGCCGGAGTAATGCTTTTGGGGCTTGAGGTCGTCATCGGCGCCTTTATCGCAGGCACGTTTCTGCCGACCTTTTTCTCTCACAAGGACGACCTCATCGAGAAGCTATCGTCGTTCGGCTTTGGCTTTTTGGTGCCGATATTTTTCATACACACCGGAGCCGTGATCAAGCTAGAAGCGCTCCTTATGCCCGGAGTGATGAGCTTTGCCGCGAGCTTAGCGGCGCTGATGTTCGGCATCAGGCTACTTGCGAGCGCTACGTTTTTAAGCACCCTGGGCCGCAAAGGCGCGGTGCTTTTCGCGCTATCGCTATGCATGCCGTTAACCCTCGTCATCGCCACGGCGACGCTTTTTTACTCCACCGCCGCAATATCGCAAGAGATATACTTCGCGATGATCATCGCCTCGCTCATAGAGGCGCTCGCGTCGATGATTTTGATAAATTTTATTTACAAGAAATTTTAGGGCGGGGTTTTAAAATTTTGATATTATAGGATTTTGGAATTTTAAAGTCTTATGAAATTCTAGAATTCTATGAAATTTGATTTTATGCGAGACTAAAATGGAGTTAAATTTAAAGCTCTATTTTGCGCCGCAATCGGTTAGGTCTTGAAGTTCCATAGTGTAGTTTATATCTGGTTTCCAAGCATCATAGTCCCTGTATGCTTCTAACATTTCTTTCAGTAAATTTAAAATATCTTGTAACTTTAAATTTGCAGTACAATTTGGCTTTAAATCTAAAAGCTTCCAAATTCTATGAAATTTGTTCTCGGTGGAATTTATATCAAAGCTATAATCAATAGTTAATTTCAATAGTTCGTTGTCGCAATACATGGTCCAAATTGCTTTTGCAAGCAACGCTCTATCGTAATTAGGATCTGGAAAGCTATAAATTTTTAAAAGCCAACAATCTAATTGCCTATCTATTGTAAAATTTAGATTTGGCAACTTTGCTCCATAATTATACTTACCATATAGCGCACTTAATCCATACTTCTCATCATCCTCTTTAGTGATGATTGCATTTTCAAATGCCATCTGCGCTCCTTGGAATTTAAAATTTAGCGTGCAAACAGAAATTTCAAGTGCAAATTTATGCAGAATTCTGCGACGCAGCCGAAAACGACCAGCATGGAAATTCCAAACTCGCGCGCTTAAAGATAGACCTACGAGCTTACCGCGACTGCTAACTCGCTCGCTGCGAATATACTTGCTCCCTCTAGCCGTAGCAAAGCAAATGCGGCTCGCTAGCAAAGCTAGCGACAAAAATTAATCGCAACCCCTCCGTAAGAAGCATAACTGCACGATCTGTGGACGGACTAGCAAAGTCACGGCGAGCCGATTAAAATTTAAGCTTTAGCTTGCGGCGCTTAAAAGCCGACTTAAGCTTAGACGCGGTGCGGGCAGCGTGCCGAGACGCGGCGTCTAAGCTTCAAGCTACATTAAGACCGGAATTTTGGTCTTTTGTAGGAAGTATTTCGACGCGCCGCCTAAGAATATCTCCTTGATGCCGCTGTCTGAGTGCAAGCCCGCGACGATGAGATCGAAATCGCCCGCATCGGCGTACTCTAGCAGCACCTGTCCCGGGATCTTGCCCTCGACATTCAGCGCCTCGAAAACGTCGATTTTAATGCCGTGTAGAGCCAGATAATCGCTTATACGGCGCTTAGTTTCGGCAAGATCATCCTGAAGGTAGTGATTTGCGGTAATGACGGTGACGGATTTGGCGCGCTGTAAAAGTTCCAGCCAATTATCAAGCGCCCTTGCAGACGCCGCAGTGCCGGTAAGCGAAACTAAAATTTTATCCGCCCTAAACTCCTGCAGCTTGCGCGGTATGACGATGCAAGGCTTGCCGCTTTTGGTAACCGCCGCTTCGAACGTGCCGGTGATAGAGCCAGTAGGCGGCACGGAAACCAGCACCAAATCGCAATATTTGGAGTATTTCTCGACCAGCTCGGAACGGATGCCTACCATATGCCTCAAAGCGGCGCTATTTGGGACGTGATCGTCGTCGTTTTGATCTAGGCCCAGCTTGGCGCATTCAGTGTCGAAGATCGCTCTGATCTCCTCGCGCTCGGCCTGCATCTCGTCTCCTGCGGATTTTAAAAACTCCTCCATCAACACGCCACCTTTTAGCGTCATACGGACGTTGTAGATCATCTTGGGATCGAGCTGGCACGCCATTATGTTTATGTGTGTGCCGAAAAATTTATTCACTAGCAGCGCTCCGTGTATGCGCTCGGCTAGCTCCTCGCCGCCGCCGATAGGGAAAAATATCTTTTTAAGCTGCATCTTTACGCTCCTATTAAAATTTTAAGCTAATTCCAGTGAAATTTTAGAGCCTTTCTGCTCGGTCACGCGCACGCGCACGATGTCGCCCGCACGATAAGGCGTCGTGATAAATTTAGCGCGCAGCAATCCGTCCACGCCGTCTCGCAGCGAGATGAAGGTACCGAAATCCAGTACGCTTTGCACCACGCCGTCAAACTCCTCGCCGATCTGAAATTTTACCTCTTTACGTTCACCGCGCGGCTTGCGAAAATCGCGAGAATTTGAGACTATCGATAAAATTTTCTCTTTCGCGCCCGATACGCCGCTAGCTTTGGCGCCTTGGATCTTAACCTCGCCCTTTTCGCGATCCAGATCGATATTTACGCCGAAGCTTTCGGTGATCTCTTTGATGACCTTGCCGCCTTGGCCGATGATGTCGGGGATTTTGCTTGGATCGACGCTAAAAATTTCAAGCTTCGGAAGCACGTCCTCGTTTATAATGATCGCTGCATCCGCCTGCTCCATAAGGCCCAAAATATGCGCGCGAGCCTGCTTTGCCTGCGCTAGGGCCTCTTTTAGAACCTCCAGGCTGATGCCGCCGAGCTTGATATCCATCTGGAGCGCGGTGATGCCCTCATAGGTGCCCGCGACCTTAAAATCCATATCGCCGTCATGATCCTCAAGCCCCATTATGTCGGTTAGCACGGCATGCTTGTCGCCCTCAAAAATCAAGCCCATCGCTACGCCCGCAACGAGCTTTAGCGTAGGTACGCCCGCTGCCCGAAGCGATAGCGCGCCGCCGCATACCGAAGCCATCGAGCTTGAGCCGTTACTCTCTAAAATTTCGCTCACCACGCGGATAGACTGCGGCGAGTTTAGATCGATGCTCGGATATAGCGCTCTTTTGGCTAAATTTCCATGTCCCAACTCGCGTCTGCCTGGGCTTTTGAGCGGGCTTGCTTCGCCGACGCAAAAGCCCGGGAAGTTGTAGTTAAACATAAATCGCTCGCTAATCGGCTCGAGCTGCGTTAGGCTGTCGCTTAGCTGCGCGTCGCTATCGCCGCCTAGCGTGGTGACGACTAAAGCCTGCGTCTGCCCGCGCGTAAATAGGCAGCTTCCGTGCGCGCACGGCAGGATATTGGTCTCGATACTGATCGGGCGCACCTCATCAAGCGCGCGTCCGTCGGCTCTGCAATGATCCTCGATGATCTGCGTGCGGATGATGCCGCGCTTATACTTGCCGATGACGCTAGAGATCACCTCTTTGCTCCATTCGTTTTGCACCGCAGCCTCGGTCGCTAAAATTTGATCTACGATTTTGTTTAGTTCGGTAGCGCGTTCGCTCTTTGCCATCTGATTGATCGCCGCTTTGACGGCGTCTTTGTAGTTTGCGTCGATAAAATCCGCGATATTCTCATCCTCTATCTCGGGCTTATACTCTAGGTTCGCACTCGGCTTTTTAAACGGCAGAAAAGCCTCTTTGTAGGCGTTTGAACCCGCGCTTATCGCCTTTGCGGCAAAATCGATCGCATCTACCATCAGATCTTCGCTAAATTCATTCATCTGCTGCGCGCCGCCATTAATCTGCGGCAGGGAGCGCATCTCGATCATCAAAAGCTCATCACCGACGCCCGCTACGTAAAGATCGAGCGCGCTAGCTTTAAGCGCGGAGTTGCTCGGATTTAAGATGAAATTTCCGTTTTGATAACCTATGCGCACGCCGCAAACCGGCGCTTTAATCGGGATGTCGCTAAGATACAGCGCCGCAGATGCCGCATTAAGAGCGACGACTTGCAAATCGACCTCCGGATCTGCCGATAGCACGTAAACTACGATCTGCGTCGGATACGCGTATCCCTTCGGAAAGAGCGGGCGCAGCGAGCGGTCTATGATGCGGCTCGTTAGCGTCTCAAAATCGCCCGGCTTGGTCTCGCGCTTGATGTAGCCTCCGGGGATTCTGCCCGCTGCATACATCTTTTCGATATATTGCACGGTAAGGGGTAAAAAGTCCTCTTGTACCTGCGTCTCTTCGCGCGCTACGGTGGCTAGCACTACGGTATTTTTCACGCGCAAAAGCGCCGCGCCCGCGGCTTGCTTTGCGACCTTATTGATATCGAAAATTTCGGTATTGCCATTTACTTCAATTTTGCACTGCATTAATTTTCTCCTTGTTTTTGTTGGTTTCGTGAAACGGCAGATAAAGCGGGCATTTGTTTAAAATTTGCATTATCTCCTCCGCGCTTGAGAGCGTTTTTTCTTTGTAATAAAAATCCACATTCACAAAATCTCGGATCTTGTGAACGGCATAAATTCCATCTACTAGCATGGCGATCTCGTCTGCATTATCGCTGCCGATAACGGGCGTGGCATAAAAGATCGCTTTGGCGTTTAAGCTTACGAGCGTCTTTATGCAAGTAAGCGCGGTCAGCCCGCTCTCACACCCCTCATCTACCAAGATGACGTTTTTTTTCTCTAAATTTCCCAAAAGCTCGCCCTTGCGAAATTTATACATGTTTTTTAAAATTTTCTCCTCATAAAGTCTGTTTGCCTGCCCGTAAACGTAATCCAGGCTGATGCCGAAGCTTCGCACGAGCTCATCCACCATCACGATCTCTTGGGTTTCGCTTACGCACGCGATCGCACATTCAGGATTATTTGGCGCTAAAACGGGTTCTGTAAATAAAAACTCATAAGCAAGCCCCAGCTTTAGAGCAAGATGGTTTGCGATAGGAAGCGACTCCAGGGATTGAGCGATTATTAGAAAATTTTCGTTTTTGATCACGGCAGCGGGTAAAATTTCCGAAAGCTTCATCGCGGCGTCGATTTGGTTTTCAAACATCAGCTCAGCTCTAGGCGTCATTATTTTTCGCTTCCGTATTCGCTATCTACCGAAAAATCATACCCTACTCCGCCAAACGGATAGAAATTTACGAGAAAGTAAATTCCGCGCTCCTTGCTTGCTTTGCTGTAGCCCGTCGTACTGGTATTTTTAGGCTCGATATCCTCTTGATACACAAAAGAGTAATTCCAACACTTGCGCGTATGAGAAAGCCCCACGCGCCACATTTTAGAATAAGATCGCTCCAAGTCGTAATCCCAACGCCCAAAAATTTTATTATTCCTAGGCAAATTTACCGAAGCATTTACGATGCCGTAGTTATCTTTCGTATAGCGTTTAGGCTCCATGCTTAGCTTTTCATATTCGTAAGCGTGACTAAGTCCAAAGCTAAAGTCGTCGTTGGAGTAGTTGGCATAGGTATAGACTTTATCGAAGCTTTTATATTTATGCGAGTAGGTAAAGCGGTTTCCGATATTTAGCCCATTTGCAAAATATGCATCGATGCGGTGTTCTAAATCGTCGAACTCGTGATCGTCGAAGTCATATCGCTGCTTGACGCTATGGCGTAAGAATTTACGCCCGTCTTCATTATAAAAAAACTGCGTCATACTTAAAGCTGCATTTTCGTGGGTGTATTCGTCGCTAAGCTCGCTTAAGAAGTTATCCTCCCAATAAAGCGAGTCTTGCAAGTTACCCAGCCGCGAGCGATCTACTGCGCCGCGAGCAAGGTCGTATTTATACTGATGATACTTTAAAATTCTATCCTCGATGTCGCCTTGCTGCCATCCGGGAATTCTAAAATCCGCCCTCCAGCTCATCGTATGATACAAGCTATCGTAAGCTCTGGCTACGTCGGTGTAGAGTGAAAGCTCGGTGTATTGATTAGCGTAGAAAGTGCTTTTATCCTCGCCAAGATCGCCGTTTGCGTAGTAGAATTTATCGTGCCAATCGATATTGGTCATATACACTCGCTCGGTAAAAGCGAAATTTAAATAATCCGCCAGCAGCGGCGTGCTTATACTAATCGGTACGTCAAACTCATATTGGCGAGCAGTCGCGCCCTCCCATCTGGTGTAATTACGCGCTTTTGCATCAAGCGAATAGATCAAATTTGGCAGCCCCAAATCATTGCTAAATTTATGATATTGCAGCGTCGGAAGCTCTTGGACGGTATCTTCGTTGCGGAAGGTATTATCGGCGTTTAGCTTACTCGTATCGATGTAGTAGCGTCCGTAAGCGCCAAAATAGTGCTCGTCTGAGGTCAAATAATAATTCAGCCGCGAAGTTACGAGCGAGTTATCCGCATCGTCGCCAAGACCTCCCTTTTCCTTCAGATCGTAGTATTCAAGGTCGTTTAGCTGGGTAAAATCGATCCATAAATTTTCGCGCAGATCGCCATCTAACAAATAGGTCGCAAGCTTGCTGCGATCGTATTGCACCTCAAATCCGTGGTGACGCTCGTTTTTGTATTCAAGGCGTTTTTGCGCTCGCGAGAAGTTATCGAAAACTCCACCTCTAATCTCGCCGTAAGAATACGGCGACTCCGTAAATCGAAATGTCCCGTATACGCCAAAGCCCCTGCGCGTGCGCACCTGCGGATCGAGCTGAAAATCCCAGCTGTCGTAAGGCGCAAAATAGATCGGCTGCTTATAATAGATCCCTTCCTTGCTGATGTAGCCAGCCTCGGGAGGCAGTAAGCCCGTGCGGCGCGTGCGATCAGTCGGGAAGCCGAAATACGGCAGATATAACACCGGCACGTCGCCCACGTAAAATCTCGGATTGAAAAGATGGAGGAATTTGCTCTCTTTATTGAGCATGCCGCTACTAAATTTAATCCGCCAATCGGGATCGGTAACGTTGCAACTAGATACGCTGGAGCCCTCCACGCGGTAATACTCGCTATCGCTGCAGCTGGCGTCGTTTTGCATCCAAAGCTCGGAGTCCTTATCCATCATAAAATTTACGTCGGCTTGCTGCTTATCGTTTTTCAGATCGATTTTGACATGCTGCGCACGCGTAGTTTCGCTGCTACCGCGCATCGCATTGACGTTACCAAAAAGCTCGATGATGCCGTTTTGCTCGTCGTATGTAGCGCGATCGGCGGTGATGAAGTAGTCCTGTGAATACACCGTTACGTTGCCACTAGCCTCCGTCAAAAAGCCGTTTTTCTCGACATTATCTGCTATAAGCTCGACGTCTTGGACCTTTGCACTCGCACTGCTTGCTAAAAGAGCGCTAAAACTAAGCGCTAGAATTTTAAATTTTTTACTCTTTTTCAATCTCTACCACCAATGTTTTCGCCGCCATATCATGCAGGCTCTGACGCGAGTTCGTAAAAAGCGCCACCAAAAATCCCATATAAAAGATCATCTCGCTTATCAACCTAACCGCCGCGCGGATCGCTGCAGTAGCGATATCCATAGCGCTGCCGTCAGCGCGGACGCAATAAATTTTGACCGCAAGCTTGCCTAGCGTAGCGCCGTATAAATAGACAAAAATCGCCTGATATAAAAATTTTATTATCGCGTAATGCAAAATGAATTTCGACGCGATCTTTTGTACCTCAAGATTGCTTCCACTCTGCGCCGCTGCAACAAGCTCTGGCTCGTCGATAGTAAATAGCACGATAGTAAAAAGCGTTACGCTCACCGCTTCGTCGATACTAAACGCAATTACGCGCTTGCTAAGCGGAGCGACGATCAAATTTTATCTCTTAAGGCTTGGTGCGCGATATCGCGCCTATACTGCGCGCCGCTAAATTTTATATTTTCGCACAGCGCGTAAGCCGCATCGCGCGCCTGCTTTAGGCTCTGCGCGACGCCCACGCTTACCAAAACGCGCCCGCCGCTAGCGTAAATCCGTCCCTCTCGCTCACTCACGCCTGCGTAGCAGATATGTGCGCCCGCAGGAATTTCGACGACCTCGATCAAAGCAGGCTGCGAAGAACCGTAAGGGTAGCGCTCGCTAGCCATTACGATGCCCACCGCAAATCGCTCTTTTAAGCTTATGCTACTTAGCTTACCTACGGCAGCGTTGTATAAAATTTCGCTCAAATTTCCGTCAATTAGCGGCATCAAAACCTCGCACTCCGGATCGCCGAAGCGGACGTTGTACTCCAGCACGTAAGGCTCGCCGCCCACGATCATAAGCCCTACGAACAGCACGCCGCAAAATGGCGCGCCCTGCTGCTTCATCCCTTTTAGCGTGGGCGCGACGATCTCGCTTTCTACTCTTTTTATCAGCGCGGCATCCGCTAGCGGGCTAGGTGCATAAGCTCCCATGCCGCCGGTGTTCGGGCCAAGATCGCCGTCAAGCAATTTTTTGTGATCCTGCGCTACGGGCAGACTTACGAAATTCTCCCCGTCGCAGATCGCAAAAAAACTCAGCTCGAAGCCCTCTAAAAACTCCTCCACGACGACACGCTTGCCCGCTTCGCCGAAGCTTTCGCCGCTTAGCATATCCGCGGCGGCTTTTTTAGCTTCATCTTTGGAGTTTGCGATGATGACGCCCTTGCCTGCGCACAAGCCGTCCGCTTTGACCACTACGCGGCCGTTTAGAGTATCGATAAATTTTGAAATTTCGGATAGATCGTCGCTGCTTAGAAATTTTGCGGTTTTAATATGATTTCGCGCTAGAAAGTCCTTCATATAGGCTTTAGAGCCCTCAAGCTTCGCCGCAGCGGCGCTGGGGCCGAATATCGCGAGGCCTTGCGCTTTAAAAATATCCACGATACCTTTTGTAAGAGGCTCTTCGGCGCCCACGACGGTAAGGGCTACGTCGTTGTTTTTGGCAAAGAGCGCGAGTTCATTAAAATCTTTTAAATCTAAATTTTTACCAAGCGCCTTTGTAGCGCCGTTTCCCGGAGCAAAATACAGATTTAAAACGTTTTTATCCTCGCGAAGTCTTAGCCCGATCGCGTATTCTCTACCGCCACCGCCGATTATTAGGATATTCAATGAAGCCTCCGTAACGTAAAAAAACCCAAGTGAGCGTTGCGTAAAAAGAATCGGCTCAAACAAAGCCAATCTTGCAACTAGGAAAAATCTCTAGGTCGCAACCCGTAACTTTAAAAAAAGCTCGAGCCGAGCCGCGTCACACGGACCTCTCACGTCGTCGCTTATACAAATATGTTGAACCCTCATATAAAACGCTCTCGCTTCACCCAGGCTTGGGCAAAATTATAGTCAAAATTTGCTTAAACTATGGCAAAAGCGCCAGATCGACGCAGGATTTTATCGACATTCTTTCGCAGATTATCGGCTCGCAAAACTCGCTCAAAACGCTCGCCGTCGTCTTGCCGATACAGATCGCCTTGTAGCTCCCATCCCAGCCGAAATTTGCGGTAAAGCCGCGAACGTTCTTAGGAGAGGTAAAAATCAGCGTGCTGCCTTGCGGCGGCTTTGCGGCGGCGGGGAGGCTAAGGACGCAATTTTCATAGGCGATCATGCTTTGCAGCCGCACGCCGGCACTAGACAGGATCTGCTCCAGCTTTGATACCGTCTGCCTCGCGCGCAGATACAGCGCGTCTGCGCCTTGCAAGAGCGGCGCGATCTCCGCGGCAAACTCATTTCCGTGCCCGTGCCGCGCCGTATAGATATCGCGAAATCCAAACTCGCGCGCAGCCGCAGCGCACGGCTCGCCGATAGCGTAAACGGGCGTATCTAAATCAGGTGAAATTTCATTAAATTTTATCGCCGCCACCGCATTTTTGGAGGTAAAAATTAGCGCGTCCGTCTGCGTAGGCAGGCTAAATTTGAAAAATTTTATCTCGCAGACCGCAAGCTGCCTCACCTGCGGATGATCAAATCTCGTATTAGACACCAAATATATCAAAACGCCCTCCATGTTTAAATTTGCTTGAGCCTCGCTACTGCTTCTATGACGCGTAGAAACAAAGAAAATGCCGCTTCATTTGCTTTGATTAAATTCCGTTCGCGCCCTATCGATTACGTGGACACCGTTTAACGTCCAAATTTGCTCTGATTAAACTTCGCTCCGAGCCGCTTTCGGCGCCGTTTAAAGCCTGCCCACAAAGCCTACTCGCACCTTTAAGTCGCGCTTAGGCAACCTAGCGGCGGCACGCTTTTTTAAAATTTTATCTCACGCCTAAATTTGTAGCCAAGCACTCCACTTTGCGCCGGCTCGGTCTTTTAAATTTAACTTTATAACCTCAAGCGCCTGCTCTAAAGCTAGTTTAGGGCGCGCTATCATTTTTAAATTTGCGCAGTAATTACCCGCGGCGAGTGCTTAAAACACTGCCACGAAACCCGCTCTGCACACAGCAGACGTATTACATAGCTCGCCAAATTTTAAAATTTAAAGCTGCGGCTATGAAATTTTAAAATTTCGCCGATCTGCCCCTTAAATCTCGGTATCAGATTGTATCCGTTTATCTCGCGCGCTTCAAGCGGCATGCTCTCGCCCAAACTTAGCACTAAATTTCGCCCGAGCATCCGTGCGGTACTTAGCCCCTTAAATTTTCCCTTTCAGCCACTCGTTTAAAATTTCAATCTGCGCCGCCACGCTTTCATTCGCCGTGCCTCCTTGCGACTTGCGCGCCTCCTTAGAAGCGTTTAGATCAAGAAATTTAACCGCATCGCCGCCTAAGCTTTCATCCACGCTTGCAAGCTGCTGCGCATTTAGCTCACTCAAATCTAGACCCAAATTTTCCGCATACGCCACGGCCTTGCCCGTGATGAAGTGTGCCTGGCGAAAGGGCACGTTTTTCTCCCGCACGAGATAGTCAGCCAGATCGGTTGCCGTGAGGTGCCCGCGGCGCGTCATCGCGAGCATATTTTGCTCGTTAAATTTAGCCGTTTTTAACATCTGTTTTAAAATTTCAAGGCTCGCAAGCGCGGTGGCGACGCTATCAAAAACGCCCTCCTTGTCCTCTTGCATGTCCTTGTTGTATGCTAGCGGCAAGCCCTTCATCACCGTTAGCAGCGCGACGAGATTGCCATTTACGCGCCCCGTTTTGCCGCGGATTAGCTCGGCGACGTCGGGGTTTTTCTTCTGCGGCATGATGGAGCTGCCCGTGCTGTAGGCGTCGCTGATCGCCACAAAGCCGAACTCCTGCGAGCTCCACAAGATTAGCTCCTCGCACAGGCGCGACGCATGCGTCATCAGCACGCTTACGTTAAACAAAATCTCTAGCGCAAAATCGCGGTCGCTGACGCTATCCATCGCGTTTGGCGTCACTCCCGCAAACCTGAGCTGCTGCGCGACCAACTCGCGGTTTATAGGGTGCGGCGTGCCGGCAAGCGCAGCCGAGCCTAGCGGACAGAGGTTATTTCGCTCGCGCGAGCTAGTAAAGCGCTCGTAGTCGCGGCGAAACATAAACGCGTAAGCTAGCAAATGATAGGCAAGGCTCACGGGCTGGGCGTGCTGAAGGTGCGTGTAGCCGGGCATTAGCGTGCCTGTATGCTCGCTAGCTATATCTCGCAGAGCCTCTACTAGCTCGCGGATCTTTTCGGCGAGCGCAGCGCCGCTTTTAAGCACGTAGAGGCGAAAATCAAGCGCGACCTGATCGTTTCTGCTGCGCGCGGTGTGCAACCTGCCGCCAAGATCGCTTCCGATGAGCTCGCTTAGGCGCTTTTCGACCGCCATGTGTATGTCCTCGTCGGCGGTTTTAAACTCAAATTTACCGCTTTTTATCTCTTCAAACACGGCGTCAAGCCCCGCGACGATTTTTTCGCTCTCCTCAGGCTTTAAGATCCCGCAGGCGCCGAGCATCCGAGCGTGCGCCTTGCTGCCTGCGATATCCTCCTGCCAAAGCGCCCTATCAAAGCCGATCGAGGCGTTAAACTCCTCCAAAAGCGCCGAACTCGCCTCGCTAAAGCGCCCTTCCCACATTTTTTTCACGCTCGCTCCTTCGTTTAAATTTTCGGTGATTTTATAAAATTTTAAATCTCGCCGCACAAGATTTACGGGCGAGAAAAAAGCTAAAGCGCGGTAAATTTCTAAAAAATGCGCGTACCGCACTTTCGCACTCGGTTTGGAATTTATTGCGCCTCAAGCTTAGCGCTTCAAAAGCGCTTGCTAGCTTATTCGATCCACTTTACTACGTCATCCATGCTGCGGCGGATCTTTTGCGGCTGCGGATTTACGCGGTAGCCGAAAGGCACGAGCAGCGCCACGCGGCGCTCATTCCATTTTAGATTCAAAATCTCTCCGAGTGCTGCGCGATCAAAGCCCTCCATAGGGCAGCTGTCGATGCCGCGGCTTGCAGCCTCGTTCATCATCGCAAGTGCTGCGAACATGCACTGCGCGTGCGACCAATTAAATAGCTCCTCATCGTCGTTGTGAAAATAACCGCTTAAAAAATCTTGATAAAATTTATGCCTGTCGCCGATATATTTGGGCGCTTCGTCTTTTCTGCGTGTAATCATTCGCTCGATATAATCACTTCCTAGCTTTATGTCCTTGATCTTTGCTAAAATCACGACCAGATGTGAGCAAGAGGTGATCTGCGGCTGATTCCACGATTTTTCGCGGATCTGCTCGCGCAGCGCCTTGTTTTGCACAACCAAAAAGTCCCATTGCTCTAGCCCCGTAGAACTAGGTGCTAGGATGCCTGCCTGCAAAATAGCGTCAAAATCGGCTTTACCGATCTTTTTGTTCTCGTCAAAAATTTTGCACGCGTGGCGAAATTTCATAATCTCTAAATGCGTCATAGCCTCTCCTTAATTAGAATTTTTGTAGATCAAATACCCGCCATCTTTGCGTCTGATGCTAAGGTTGCCCTCATGCGAGCGCACGCCGATGCGGTAGTAGCCGTCCTCTTTGGTGACATTGATGTCGCTAAAGCCGCCGATATTTACAGCAAAGCTCGCGCCGCTAAGCGGGATCTCTTGGCGCCAAAACTCCGCTTCAAGTGCACCCGAAGCATTTGCGTCGGAGCTTTTGAAATCGTCTGCGGTGATGAGCTGCACGCTGTTTTTGCGAATGACAAATTTTAATCCGTCGTCAAATTTAAGCGTCTCTAACGGCAGCTCCAGGCGCGGCGCGAAGCTAGGTGTGATACCACTTTGCGAGACCTGCTTTTGTAAATTTGGATCAGTCGAAGTAACCGAGACATCTAGCGCCCTATGTAGCGCAGGTTTGGCGCTCGCGCTTAGCACGAAATCATCGTGCCAATCAATCGAGCGATTGATATCAACGATCTTTTCGTGTAAGACCCCGTCGTCGTCCCTATATCGCACAATTAAGCTTTCGATCGTAAGAGCGTCGGAGGGAAGCGCAAAGGTTTGCTGCGTGAAATTTTTAGGCGCGGGAATATTTTGTGGCGTGGCGGCGGAGCTTTGCGCCGGATTGGAATTTTGTGGAGCAGATTGCGCGTTTTGTTGCGCAGTGGAGTTTTGCGCTGTAGAATTCTGTGCCGCCTTAAAATTTTGCACCATTGTAGAATTCAACTCGCTTACTTCCGGCGCAATCGGTAACTCATCAGGAGGCGGAAGCGTCGCAGCTGAAGGCTGCGCAGAAGAGTTTCGTTCCGTTTTTATGACCTGCGAAGGAGCACCGATGCCCGCTTTGGCCGCAGGAGCTTTTTTTTCGGTCTGCGAGAGCTGCGCGCTCACGGCTTTTTTGGCGACGCTTGCTTTGACGCTAGAATTTGCTTCTGCGGCGCTTTTTTGCATTGCTGCGGTAGGGCTTTTAGATGTTTCAGGTTTCATTACAGCTTGCTTTTTAGCGTTTGGGCTTTGCGCACCTGTTTTTGGCTCTTTAATCGCCAAATCGGTAGAATTTTGCTCTTTTACCGCGGCGATGCTGAGTTTCGTAGCGTTTGAATTTGCGTCATTTAAATTCTCAGCGTTTAAAAAAGCGCAAAGACCTAAAATTAGTAAAGAAATTTTTCTCATTTTTTAAGGTCCGGATCGAGCGAGCGACGCTCTAAATAAAGCTTTTGCAGTTCGGCGTTTTCCTCTTTTAGCCGCTCAACGTCGGTGAATAAAAACGCCTTTTCTTTTTGCAGCTGGCGTAGCACTTCAAACGATCGCTTGCCAAACAGCACGTCACCCACGAAGATGCCCGCAAAAACGACGCAGACGATCAGCGCAAGAGCTGCAAAAATCTGTTTAAGCGGCGAAAACGGATTGATAAAATTCAGCCGTTCTTTTAAATTTTTACGCTTCTTTGAAGCTTTTTTAGCGGCAGGATCTGCGTTTTGCGGCATAAAAGAAAAACCTTGCGTGGCAGAATTTATGTCTTGTGCCGCAAAGCCCGCGTCGTTTGGGAAGTAGTTTTCTTTCGCGTATAATTCTGCATTCTTTAAATCGCCGCCCCCAATAAATTCCGTGCTGTAAAAGCCCGCGTCTGTTTGCGCGCTGCCTTCGTAGTTTCCGCTTGCAGCAGAGCTTTTGCTGCTTAAATTAGAGCCGCCGCCTGTAGCATCAGAGGCAGAGCCTGTTTCGTCTACGCCGTGTGAGGTTCCGTTGCGATTTTTGCGGAAGCCAGCCCCTACCGCGCTAAAACCTCCGCTAAAATTTTCATCGCTATAAAATTCATCATCGTCAAAAAAATCGTCCTCGTCAAAGTCTGCGTCTGAATATCTGCCTTGCGTGTCCGTATAATCCGCTCCGTCCGCATAGGGGCGCTGCGCGCCGCCTTTTAAGCCCCGCTTGGACTTTTTTTTAAAAAACATTTTAAATTCGGCTTCCCAAAAACTCGTCCGTTTCGCGCTCGATCTCAAGCAGGCGGTTGTATTTGGCGTTGCGTTCGCTTCTGGCGGTCGCGCCCGTTTTGATTTGGCCCGTATTCATCGCGACGGCGAAGTCCGCGATAAAGCTATCCTCGCTCTCGCCGCTTCTGTGGCTCATCACGCAGCGGTAGCCTTTGCGCTGAGCTAGGCGGATCGTCTGCATGGTTTGGCTGACGGTGCCGATTTGATTTGGTTTTATTAGGATCGCGTTGCCTACGCCTTTGGCGATGCCTTCGCGTAAAATTTTCTCGTTCGTTACAAATAGATCGTCGCCCACGAGCTGTACTTTAGCGCCAAGTTTGCTAGTTAGCTTCGCCCAGCCCGCCCAGTCGTCCTCGCTTAGGCCGTCCTCGATCGAAAATATCGGATACTTCTCGCAAAGTTGCGCGTATCGCTCGATCAGCTCTTCGCTGCTAAATTCCTTGCCTTCTAGTTTATATTTGCCGTTTTCGTACAGCTCGCTGGCAGCCACGTCAAGGGCTAGCTTGATCTGCTCGCCTGCTTTGTAGCCTGCTTTTTCGATAGCTTGCATGATGAGTTTGATCGGCTCTTCGTTATCGTTTAAATTCGGCGCAAATCCGCCCTCGTCGCCCACTGCCGTGCTGTGGCCGGCTGCGTTTAGCAGGCCTTTTAGCGTGTGGTAAATTTCGCTCGCTGCTCGCAGCGCGTCGCTAAATTTATCAAATCCAAACGGCATAATCATAAATTCTTGAAAATCTACGCTGTTGTTCGCGTGCGCGCCGCCGTTGATGATATTAAACATCGGCACGGGTAGTACGCTAGCGTTTGCGCCACCTAGGTAGCGGTACAAAGGCACGTCAAGGCTTTTGGCAGCCGCGCGCGCTACCGCCATAGATACGCCAAGCACCGCATTTGCGCCCAAATTTGAGTAGTTATCGGTGCCGTCAAGCTCCCTCATCTCATCGTCAAGCGCCTTTTGATCGAAGGCATCCAGTCCGATCACGGCTTCGGCGATCTGCGAATTTACGTTTTCTACCGCCTTTAGCACGCCCTTGCCGCAGTATCTTTTGTCTTTGTCGCGAAGCTCCAGCGCCTCTCGTTTGCCCGTGCTTGCACCGCTTGGCACTATCGCACTTGCCATTGTACCGTCGCTTAGAGCCACGGTCGCCTTCACGGTCGGATTGCCGCGGCTGTCAAGTACTTCTATCGCATAAACATCTTCGATATAAATCATCATTCATCTCCACTTTGTAAATTTTCTTCATCGTCCGCGTCTGCGCTGAAATTTACGCTACCCATCTGCTCGCGGATCTTTGCCGTGATCTCTTCGGCGACAGCGGGATTGTTCTCAAGATATACTTTAGCGTTTTCGCGCCCTTGACCCAGCTTTGTATCGCCGTAGCTGAACCACGCGCCGCTTTTATCGACGATGTCGAGCTTGACGCCGTAATCAATCAGCTCGCCCACTTTGCTGATACCCTTGCCGAACATTATGTCAAATTCCGCGATCTTAAACGGAGGCGCCACCTTGTTTTTCACGACCTTGACCTTGGCACGGTTGCCGATGCTCTCTTCGTTTTGTTTCAAAGTAGCGATCTTACGTATGTCGATGCGCACCGAAGCGTAAAATTTAAGCGCATTGCCGCCGGTCGTCGTCTCTGGCGTGCCGTAGCCCATCGTGCCGATCTTCATACGGATTTGGTTGATAAAGATTACCGTCGTGTTCATCTTGTGCACGACGCCCGCGAGCTTGCGCAGCGCTTGGCTCATAAGTCGCGCCTGAAGCCCCACGTGTTGATCGCCCATATCGCCCTCGATCTCATTTTTCGGCGTGAGCGCAGCGACGCTATCTACGACGATAAGATCGATCGCGCCGCTTTTTGCTAGGGTCTCTACGATGTCGAGCGCCTGCTCGCCGAAGTCGGGCTGACTGACGTAGAGATTGTCGGTATCGACGCCTAAATTTGAAGCGTATTTAACGTCCAGCGCGTGTTCGGCGTCCACGAATGCGCAAATTCCGCCCGCCTTTTGGCACTCGGCGATGATGTGAAGCGTAAGCGTCGTCTTTCCCGAGCTCTCCGGCCCGTAAACCTCGATGATACGCCCCTTCGGCACGCCGCCGATGCCAAGCGCGATGTCGAGCCCCACAGAGCCCGTAGAGATGGCGTCTATCGGCTCGACCTGCTTGTCGCCTAGTCGTACGAGCGTGCCCTTGCCGAAAGCTTTGTCGATCGATTTTAGCGCCGCATCCAGCGTCTTTTTCTTTCCCTCGTCCATGTTTTTCCTTAAAAATAAATTCATTTGATTTTACCAAATTTGAAATGAATTTTTGATTATTCGCCTAAATTCGGCGCGGCATCGGAATTTGAAATTTTTAAGGAGCGCAAAAAGTTCTGCAGGGCGAGCGGAGAGCATTAAATTTAGCCTTTTAAACAGACTCTGTTTTTCACGTTTTTCTTTATAAATTCCGCATTTTTATGAGGGTTGTAGCAAAAATTTACTATAATTTCGCAATTTAGCCGCGCGCGAAATTTAAAGCGGAGCAAAAAGGATTAAATTTGAAGATTTTTAAGCATATAAACGTCGCCCATTCGCCCGACGCCGACGATATTTTTATGTATAAGGCGATTGATTTTGGTTGGGTGAGCTCCAAAAATCTAAAATTTAGCGCAACGGCGCTTGATATCCAGAGCCTAAACGACGAGGCGCTAAAGGGCACTTACGAGGCCACGGCGATTAGCTTCGCGCTATATCCGCTGATAGCGGGCGAATACGCGCTTTTGCGCACGGCGGTGAGCTTCGGCGAGGGTTATGGGCCAAAGCTGGTTAAGAAAAAGGGCGCGGTTTTAAAGCAGAATTTCAAGGTTGCGCTAAGCGGCAAACACACGACCAATGCCCTGCTTTTTCGCATGGCATACCCGCAGGCGCGCATAGTTTATAAAAATTTCCTAGAAATCGAGAGTGCGGTTTTAAGCGGCGAGGTGGACGCGGGCGTGCTGATACACGAGAGCATTTTGGACTTTTCGGACGAGCTTTGCGTGGAGCGCGAGATCTGGGATATCTGGAGCGAGCTAGCGGGCGAAAATTTACCGCTGCCGCTGGGAGGCATGGCGGTTCGCCGCAGCCTGCCGATAACGGACGCCATCGAGTGCGAGCGCGTGCTAACGGAGGGCGTACGCATCGCCACCGCGCATAAGCCGTTTTTGTCGCACATGCTGATGGAGCGAAATCTCATCCGCGTGGACGATGCAAAGCTCGAAAAATATCTGAGCCTTTATGCCAACGAGGCCTCGATCGAGCTTTCGCATGCGCAGATAAGGGCGGTGGATAGGCTGTTTGAGCTTGGTTACGAGCGCGGTTTTTACCCTGCGCCGCTTAGCGCGCAGGAGAATTTTATCCCGCGCGAATATAACGAGATCCGCTTTGCGGACTGCGGCGGGCAAAACCCAATGTAGGGCCGGGCGAGGTTAAAATTTAGCTGAAATTTAGCCTTGCTTCGGCTGATTTTGCTCGGAACACTGCCCCTTCGTTTCGGCTAAATTTCTAGGCATTAAGGGGTTTGCGCCTCGGCGAAAATTTTACTTCGGCGTAAAGGCAGGCGCGCGGTAGAATTTTATCTCGTTTTTGACGTGCGGTAATCCGCTTTTGAAATTTAGCCGTAGAGGGCGACGTGGATTTAAATTTGCGCGCAAATTTAACGTCAAACTTGCCGCGGATCGCCGCCAAGCTGCGCCAATCGACCGCCTGCTGTGGCGTTATTTTTCGCCGCGCGATATTTCGCCTCAAATTTACGGCTACGCGGCGATGAAATTTTATACGCGGAGGTACATTGCACGGATGTATTTTATGCCGCAGGGTGCGAGCTGCGCGTGTGACGTAGCGCGCCGCTGAAAACGTATCGAAAGCGAGCTAAATTTTGAAATAGCGTTCGTCTTTTGCACTATGGTGCGGCGGTATCGCTAAATTTTAAAACGATACGGGGGAGCGGCAAGCGCGAAATTTAGAAATGAAATTTAAAAGGCAAAATTTTGAAAACAAAGCAGATAGATTTTAGCAAATACACCTCCGTGCGTATAGGCGGGAGCTTTGCGGTGCAAATTTTAAAGGACGAGGCCGATTTTGCGGAGTTTGAGAGTATCCGCGAGCGCGCGATCATCGGCGGCGGCAATAATCTGCTCATCTCGCCCGCGCCGCCACACCTTGCGATGCTAAGCGAGGAGTTCGATCGCATAAGCTTAAGCGGCGATATCCTTAGCATCGGGGCTGCGACGAAATCAGGCAAAATTTATAATTTCGCCAAAAAACAAAACATCGGCGGCTTTGAGTTTTTGCGAAACATCCCGGGCCAGCTCGGCGGGCTAATCAATATGAACGCAGGGCTCGCCGGCGCGAGCATTAGCGATAGCCTGCTTGCCGTGCGCCTGGCTCGCGGCTGGGTGGAGCGCGAGCAGATAAGCTTCGGCTACCGAAGAAGCGGGATCGAGGAGCCGATTTTGGGCGCCGAGTTTAAAATTTCGCGCGGCTTTGACGTCTCGCTCGCCGCGGATTTCGCCACCAAACGCGCCAACCAGCCAAAGGGGGCAAGCTTTGGAAGCTGCTTTAAAAATCCGCCGAATGACGCCGCGGGCAGGCTGATCGAAGCGGCAGGGCTTAAAGGCCACGCGATCGGCGGGGCGAAATTTAGCGAGCAACATGCCAATTTCATCATAAATTTCGGCAGCGCGAGCTTTGAAGACGTGATTGCACTCATAAATTTAGCGCAAAGCCGCGTTTTTGAGGAATTTGGTATTAAACTGGAAACCGAGGTCGTGGTGCTATAAAAGGAAATTCGTATATTTTGCCCCGACTAAACTTGCTCGATTGTCTATTTCGTCTTTTTGCACTGGATTTTTTTATGCTTTGAAATTTTAAAATACCGATGAAATCGTCAAATTTAAAATCGCTCGAATACAGTGCGCCGATGATACTAACTGCCGTTTCATCGCTTAAAATAGTCGCTACAAAAATAGCCCGCAAAAGCAATCAATTTTATCCCGTTTATCTCGCCGTGAAAAACAGTTGTTGAATTTTGCGCGCCAAACCGACGCAGCCGTCTAAATCGGCGTTCCGTAACCGTCTAAGTGGGCAAGCAAATTTAGCTCAGATAGTAACCCGCCAAAGCCGCGACGATGGCAATGAGAGTAAGCGCGGCCGTTAGTTTATATAGCCGCAAAGCTCCCGCGCAGCGACTTTTCATATCTCGGATTTTAGGCGACTTGCTAACTAAATTTAGCTCCGCAAGCGCCGCGTCAAATTTGCCGCAATCAAGCCTCCCCTCCGCAAAATCTCTAAAGACAAGCGCATCAAAATGCAGCCTAACGTGCAGATAAAGCAGAGCCGCAAAAGCCGCCAAAAAGCCCATAATCACGGCAAAATGAGTAAAAATCGTAAAACAGACGGCAAACTGAAGCAAATTTAACAAGAAAAACAGCCTATGCGTTGCTAAAAACCTAGCCGTAACCAGCGCCAAGGCTCTATTGTCCGTACTTTGGCGGTATTCGCGCTCCCCGCCTTGCACCGATTTTTCGTTTTGCTCCGCATTCGTCATTTTCTCTCCTCATTTTGGGCGTTTGGTTAAATTCCCGTTTGTTTTCACCGAGAATTTTGCAATGCCGCTTGTTTTTAGCCAGCAGATTTTTTAAATTTGATCCCTCAAACCGGACTTGATCAAATTTAGCCTGCGCCTATTTCGCGCTTAAATTTGCCGCTTCTTTACTTCGCTTTCAAATTTCGCTGGTGCGGACGGCTATCTGCTCTATCAGCTTGCGCAGCGAGCTAGCGACCGCGATCTTTTCGCGGCGAGATTTTAGTAAATTTAGCGCCTCGTCAAAGCCCAGTCCCGCGTAAATCACCAGCCAAGCAAGCAGCACCGACGAGCTCCTGCCGTAGCCCAGCGCGCAGCAGACCAGCACCTTTTTACTGTTTATCTCGGCGGCTCGTTCGTTTGAGTCCGCGAGAGTTTGCTCCGCCTCGGCGTTTTTGTTTTCGTTTGCCGAGCCGCGCGTTTGTAAATTTACCCGTGAGTCCGCTTGCTCATTAAATTTAAAATCTCGCCCGTGCGCGCAACCGTTTGCCTCGGCGCTAAAATTTGATCCCAGTTCCATCCTTTGCTGCAAATTTTCGCCGCCGCAAAGAACCCTTTTTACGAGCCGCTTAAGCTCGGCCGCGCCACGTTTTAGCTCGTCCGCACTCGGCGTTATCATGTCTAGCATAGGCAGGCTCGCGTAAATTTGCGCGCCGCCAGGCCGCTCAAACTCGGCCGCGAGATCTAGCACCGCGTCAAATTTGCCCGCCTCCTTAACCGAGCCTAGATAGAGCCCTGGCAAAATCTCGTCTGAAAGCCGGCGTCCGCGCAGCCAAAAAAGCGCATTTAACCGCGCGACGCAAAAATACGGGAAAAGTAAAGCTTTGGCCGCGAAAGCGTGACGGCCTTGCCCGTTTTTAGCAAAAACTCCCGCGCCCAAAAACGCGTAACCGCAAGCAACCAGCGCGAAACTAAGGCTCGCCCACGATAGCCACAGCATCCACGCGCCCCAAATTTTAGCTCCCAAAATCGCCGCAAAAAGCGTCAAAAACGCAAGCCCCAGATATAGCGCCGCCCATTTGTAGCGCGCGGCCTCCCTAGCCATGACAAATCTAAGCGGCGCGCCCTCTAGCGGGCGAATCAGTAGCACGAGGCATCCCGCGGCCAGCCCCGTAGGAATGTCGATAAAATGGTGCTGATACGTGGTCAGTACGCTAAGGCCGATGAGCGCAAACCACGTGACAAGCGCCGCCTTAAGCCAAACCGCGCGCGCCTTGCGAAGGTAAAAAGCGCCCACCACGACGCAAAGTATGATGTGCAGCGACGGGGCTTGATTAAACGGGAGGTCAAAAGCGGCCAGGCTTGAGAACAAAAAGCCGCTAAGGCCCGAAACTGCGGGCTTCTCCCACGACATTTGCAGAGGAAAAGCGATAAAAAACAGCGTCGCGATTATCTGCGCGGCCAGCTGCGATAAAAACGGTTTTGTTTTCATTTTTGCCTTTTTTGCTAATTCTATCAAATTTTAGAGAATTTGCGCTTTAGCGGATTAATCGCTTCCGAGATCGCTCGCTTGACGTAAAAGGCGTAAAAGCGTAAAATTTACTCACCGAGACCTGAATCTTTAAAATGTTAAATTTGGTTTGGTTAAATTTAGTATTGCACATTAAATTTACTCTTTCTTGTTAAGGGGGAAGGGGCTTGAATTACGCTCTGCTAGCAGTTGCGAGGCAAAGCCGAAGCAAAAGAGCTCCCTTCCTCCTTAACGATCCCCAACCCCTACGACGTGAGAGGTTGCTGCACTGCGTGCAGGTTTAAATTTGGCGCTACCGCGCCGCACGTTTTTTAGTTTAACATTTTTGAGATGCGGGTCTCGGCGACTCAAATTTGAAGCCGAAATTTGTAAATTTTACTCACCCAGACCTGTATATTTAAGATACTAAATTTAAATTAGTCAAATTTAGTTAGATTCTTTTCGTAAAAAACAACCGTTTGAGGTTGTTTTTTACTTTATTGTAAAGGGGGGGGCTTAAAATGCACTCTGCTAGCAGCTCTCAAAGAGAGTGCGTCCTAGCAGTAGCAAACGAAGTGCAGCTAAGCACAAGGCGAGGCAAAGCCGAAGCAAAAGAGCTCCCTTTTGTATCCGCCTTTCTCTTTTTCTTGGGTGGCGGAAGGGGTTTCTACTTACGAAGCGTCGCCCCTTCCGCCCCCAAACCCCCACCTACCCCACTGCACGTGAGAGGTGGCGACACTGCTTTGCCTTACAGGCAAAGCGTCGCGGGTTTTAGTTAAATTTGAGTGTAACGAATTTACATTTTCAAGGTGCGGATCTCGGTGGGTAAAATTCGCAAATTTGACCCCAAATTTGAGCGTAAAACGATAAGGCGCAATATCGTGAGATGATTTTGAGAGTTGTGCAGAAATTTTAAGTCAAGGCTAAACAAATAGTCTGCCGCAGACTTAAAATTTTAAATCTCTCTCAAAAGCGCTCGCGAGGCAAGCCACGCAAAAGGCTAAATTTTAACGGCCAAACTCACGCTAAATATCCCATCCCCATCTATCCACTCTTTCACCTTTTTAAATCCCGCATTTGCTACAAGCTGATCCATCTCGGCCTGGCTGCGGCGGCGCATGATCCACGCAGCGCCCTGCCTGTGGCTAGATAGAGCGCGCGCGATCATCTCAAGCTGCGGATGCCACGGCTGATTGGTGTAGATGAGGTAGCCGCCGCTTCTTACGCTGCTTGAAAAGCCCTGTAGCGCGGTGCACACGACCGAGTTATCCGGGAAGAGCTCAAACAGCCCCGACACGACGCCTAGCGTATATGTACCCTGTAGACCCTCGTAGCTAGCGGCGTCAAAGGCGTTTGACTGCGTAAAGCTCGCGACGTCCTCTAGCCCGCGCTCCTTTATCATTTCGCTACCGGCTTTTACGTTTATGTCGCTGTAGTCGCGCAGCGTTATGCGCTCAAATTTATGCCCCTGCGCGGCGTCTAGTATGTATCTGCCGTGTCCCGAGGCGATGTCGAGCAGTCGTAGCGGCTCGCCTCGCTCCTGTAGCTTTGCTACGGCTTGATCGATGGCTAGCTTGATATTTCGTTTGCGCTCTCTGATACCGCGCCAGCCGATGGCGTTTAGGTAAATTTCGTCGATAAATTTAAAAAATTTATTCGCCCCTTGCGGCTCGTTTCGGTAAACGTAATCAAGCGTACTGCCGCTATCGTAGCCGGTATTTTCGCCGATCTTGAGCCCGCCGACCCACGGCGAAACCGCCTGCATAAATATCCGCTGAAATTTAAACCGCAAATTTTTCGGGCTAAATCTCGGTAGCGGCGTAGCTAGCCTATCGGCCTCCTCGCGGCTAAAGCCGTATTCGTCCGCATGCGTGCACTCCACCTCGCTAAAAGGCGCTCTAAACCTCTCGCCGACGAACTCGCGCACGATCTCAAACGCCCTCTCCCGCTCGCTCTCGCCCAGCGTATCGTGGTAAAATCCCTCTAAAACCTCGCGCCTTTTTACGCGCGCGCCAAGAGCGTTGTAAAACTCGTGCTGCGGTGCGTGCTCCACGACCCAGTCATCGCCCGAGATCAGCAGCAGCGTAGGCGTCGTGATAGCTGCAGCGTCAGAAACCACGCGCTGCGCCGCTTCGTAAAGCCCCAGCAGTATGCGCACCGAGATCGCGCGAGTGATGAGCACATCGGCGTCGTAGCTGGCCTGGCGATCCTTGTCGTGAGTGAGATAGTGAGCCTTGACGTAGCTGTTTACGAAAAAATTTCCGCGGGCGCAGTAGAGCGCCTTTAGGCCCGCTCTAGCAAACGGCACGTAAAGCTTCACGCTAAACGCAGGACTAGCTAGCACCGCGCAGCGAACGCGCACAGCGTAGTCGTGCAGCCACGCCGAGACCAGCACGGCGCCCACGCTCTGGGCTATCACGGCTAGATTTTGCGTCTCAAAGCCGAATCTCTGCTCGATATGTGCCACAAACTCGTCCACGTCGGCGATGAGGCGGCCGACACTCGGCGCGTCGCCCCGCTCGCCGTCGCTCCTGCCGTGTCCGCGCTGATCCCACGCAAAATAGCTCAAACTCTCGTCCGCTAGCTCGTCCGCTACGTGCGTCGTCCTACCCGAGTGCTCGTGCCCGCGGTGAAAAATCGCTACGGCTTTGGCGTTTGGCGCGGCTTTAAATTTGAGATTTTGCTCGGCGTTTTCAGCCGGCTCTTTCTCGTTTAAATTTGAGTCCGAGTTTTCGCCGCCGTTTAGTAAATTTTGCTCGCCGGGTTTACCTTCGCCGCTTAAATTTAGCTCCGCATTTTCGTCTGTGCCGCCTGTTTGCTCGTCGGTCAAATTTGACGTTTCGTTTGCGACCTCGGTGCTTAAATTTGACCCGTCAAATTTGCCGTCCTCGCTCAAATTTACTTCGCCTGCGCCCGGGTTTTCGCACGCTACGTCCGCAGCCAAACGGTATCTGTAAAATATCCTCGCCCCATCGCTTGTTATAAAATAGCTCTCTTTAAAATCCATTTTTCGCCTTTCTTACTTAAATTTATCGATTTTTCTACTTATTTTATCCTAAAGTGCCCCGTTATCTCGTAAACATTTAGCACGTCCTCTTCCTGCACGCCAAGCCCGATATTATGGATCACGAGCGGGGTTTTGCCGGCAGCAAATTTATCCGAAACTATGCCGATGTGCGGCCTGCCGTTATCCAGCCGCCACGTCACGATATCGCCTGCTTTAAACTCGCCCTTCGTCTCGTAATCCTTGCGTTTTAAATAGGTCGCGATGTTTGGCACGCGGCGATGATCGATATTTTTGTCGGTCTTTTTCGCGCCCCAGTTTTTTGGATAGGCGCTAAAATTTGCGCTCATGTCCTCGTGGATGAGCCGCTGCAGATCGATATCCTGCCCGCGTAGCACCCTAACTACGACGTCGGTGCAAACGCCCTTCATCATATCCACGTCGCCCATCGGATAGGCTAGCCTCTCGTACGAAGGATCGTAAAACAGCGTCCGTCCAACCTGCGCTCTAGCGTCTTGCACGAGTTTTTCGGCCGAAAATGCAAATGCAAAATTTGCTGTCAGCGCTAAAAGTAAAATTTTGCTCCAAATTTTCATCAAAACCTCACGCGTAAAAATATCTAACTATGTGAAAAAATATCGGCGCCGCAAAGCACAGCGAGTCCATACGGTCAAGCATCCCGCCGTGCCCGCTGATCATATAACCCCAGTCCTTGACGCCCAGATCGCGCTTGATCGCAGACATAACGAGACCTCCTAAAAAGCCCATCATACAAACGGCAAGCCCGATGAAAAACGCCCCCACCGCGCCAAAGGGCGTGAGATGATGCAGGCACGCAGCCAGCGCGCTAGCGCTAAGAACCCCTCCCGCAAAGCCGACCACGGTCTTAGACGGACTGATGCTAGGCGCGATCTTGCGCTTGCCAAAAAGCTTGCCCCAGACGTACTGCAGCACGTCGCTAGACTGCACGACTATGATCAAAAATAGCATTAGCTCCATGCTGCTACCGCGCTCAAGATCCAGCAAAAGAAGCGCGGGGATATGCGAGATACAAAACACGCAGATCATCAGCGCCCACTGGATCTTCGTCGAGCGCTCTAAAAAATACGCCGCATCGCCGCAAATAGCCGCCAAAATCGGCAAAAATAAAAATCCGTAAACCGGGATAAATATCATCGCCATCGCGTACCAATCAGCATAGATAAAAATATACTGCGCGGGCAAAATCACGTAAAAGCACGCCACGAGCGCGATGTGATCGCCCCTGCGGATGTAGATGAGCGACAAAAACTCGCGCAATGCGGCAAAAGATACGAGCAAAAATAAAAATATCACGGCGTTTTTGCCCATATACGTAAACGCAAAAATCACCAAAATCATCGCCCACCAGGCGTTTATGCGCGAGGTCAAATTTGAGACGGTTTTGTTCTGGGCGCCGAATTTCGCCTTTAGCATAAATGCAATGGCGCTAGAGACGACTAGCACCGCGATGAGTCCTAAAAATAGATTTAATATATGATTTTGCGGGTTCATTTTAGTGCCTTTTGGTTAAATTTAAAGCTAAATCGACGTATGTTTCGGAGCGCTCCGAGCTAGTCAAATTTACGCGCGTTTGGTTTGCCTTGCAGGTAGTTTGCTTGATTAAATTTGTTAGCGAAAAAAGCTTGCGCTTTGGGCTCGCGCTTGGATCAAATTTGATTTGCGGCGAGGCAAGCGTTTTGGTTTGGGCTTTGTTTTTAAATTTGACGCTTTTAGCCGCCGTTTTAGAAAGCTCGCCGTCAAATTTGCCGTAAAAATCGGTCGCAAATTTTCCCGTCTTGCGTGGCGAATTTACAGGGCTCAAATTTACAGCTCTGGCCAAAGTCGCCTCGCTAGGCTTTCGTTCTATCATTTTGCATATCGCTCATAGCTAGCAGCGCGTCCTGCGCCTTTTGTAAAAACTCGCCCTTGCCCTCGCCGCCGTAGGTTATCTCCTCGCCCACTATCAGCTCGCAAAGCAGCGGGATGGGTATCATAAAGCCCTTGGGCAGGACGTTGCGCGCATTTTTGATCCATACGGGCACGAGCGGGATGTCAGGACACTGCTGCGCCAGGCGAAATATCCCGCTTTTAAACGGCTGTAGCGCGAGATCGTCGTCCATCTTGCGCGTGCCTTCCGGAAAGATGATGAGAGAGTGTGCCTGCAGCGCTTCGCTCATTTGCGTTAGCGCCTCTAACGGATCTTTATGACGGCTGATTAGCACCATATTAAATACGTTTTTAGCAAGAAATCTGCGCACCCGCCCGCTCTCCCAGTACTCCGCCGCCGCGACGGGGCGCACGCGCTTTCTCACGCGGTAAGGCAGCGAGACGAAAATCAGCAAAAAATCGCCGTGGCTAGCGTGGTTTGCGTAGTAAATTTTAGTGCCGTCGCCGATGTTTAAAAGCTCCTGCGGCGGCCGTACGCCTGTGATAAATATCGTGATGCGGCAAAGGATAAAATCAAGCGCTGCGGCTAAAAAATTTTTCATCTTGTATCCTTTTTACTCTTTTGCTTTTAAAATTCGCTTTTTGCGGCGCCTTCAATTTTGCCGTTGCGTGCGGCAAATGAGTTTCTTGCCCGCCTCGCCGAAAACGAGTGTTTTATACATAAATTTAAGGCGATTAAAGCCAATACGGTTTAAGTAATACCTGCAATTTGCCGCTTTTACTACTTGCCTTTGATTTCACCGACTTTGATAAAATACTCGAAATTAACCAAGTGCGTTTTGTGCGCCTAGCGCCTTTAAAATGTCTAAATTAAGCGGACAAATTCGTCGCGATATTTTATTCTTGCCTCAAAAAATCTCGTAAATTTAAACAAGCTCAAATTTATAACGATTGCGTGCCCGCGTCGAGGCGAGCTTAAAACTTTTGCAATTATATCAAATTTAGGCGTTACCTTGCGTCGATTTTGGAGATAGCTATTAAATTTATCCTCGTCCGAGGCGCCCTATTCCCCGCTTTTTAGCCCCATCCTCACGCGATTTACGCAGGTTATCGTAAGCAAAAACGCTGCTACGTAAAGCACCCAGACGCTCCACTGGGGCAGCTGTCCTAGCAGCGCGTAGATGGTAGCTATAAGCCCGAATAAAAACGCTCGGTCGCTCTTGCCCATAGGCCCGTCGTATCGCCTGCCGCAACCGTGCACCTGCCCTAGGACGCCCAAAAACTCACTCATAAAAGATAGAAAGATAACGAGCGCGATAACGCCCCAGTCAAACGGCGCCACGAAGGCAAACGGCAAATAAAGCGCGGCGTCCGAGATAACATCCGTAGCTTCGTTTAGGTAGCCGCCCAGCGGACTTTTTTGATTAAACTCGCGAGCCAGCATGCCGTCGATGGCATTTAGCGCCATACGCAAAAACATCCAAACGGGCAGCAGAAAGAATAGCGTCGAAACTTCGGCAAATTTTATCAGAAGTCCGCCCAGTAGAACGGAAATGACGCAGGCTGCGATCGTGACTTGATTTGCGCTGACGCCCGCGCCGTAAAGGCGTCTTACTAACGGACGAAGTAAATTTTGAAATTTGGGCTTTAACTCGTAAATCGTCATGAAGACTCCGAAAATTTGATTTTCGTATTGTCGCTTAAAAATGCTTGGAGGCAGATTAAATGTGTAGCTGGCTTTTGTATGAGCTTTTTTAATCGTCGATTTTTAAAAGCATTAGAATGGCGAAATGAACGATGAAAATATGAGTAAATTATCTCTTCTATCATTGCCGCGATGGCACTCAACTTTTTTTGGCGCAGGCTCGCGACGGTAAAAGTAGCGTTTGCGGCACGATGATAGGCAGCGTGATAATCTCCATTATGGAAAGCGTACGGTGCAATCATCGCCATATCAGTATCCATCTTCGCTCAATTCGGTACGGAGAAGTGCTCAATCCCTCTATGCGGGCCGCAAAAATTTATAAATCGTATGGGATTTCATCGCGATAGATTTCAAACTTCGCTCTCCGCCGCAAATGCAATAGGCCTTGCGGCAAAGTCCACAAAACCTTGTCGCGAAAATTCTAAATCATAGCGGCGCCGAGCCGGGAATAGTACTTTTAAATTTTAAAATTCCGCGGCGGCGCAAAGCCTCCGTATTTGCGGATTTAAGGTCAAATTTTAGAATTTAATCCTGCCAGATATTTTCGTTTAATTTCAGACTTTTTACGATGGAGAGAAAGAATAGAAGCTCGTGCTTGATAGACGCGGCGGGATCAAAACCAAATACGCTGCGATCCACGCTAGGCTCGAAACTATCGTATCCCGTGCGGATGAAAATATAGACGTTTCTACCGGAAAAGCTTAAACTGATCGGTCCGCCGGCACCGCTTCTAAAGCGAAGCAAGCGCCGCATAAAGGCGGGTGTGAGGGCATACATTGCAGACACCGCATCGGCGCTATATACGCTAAATGCGGAGCTAAACTCGCTATCGTCCATCGCGATCTTCTTAAGTCCGCCGAGTGTTGGCCTCGCGCTGAGCGAAGGCAGGATCACCGCCACCGAGTTTACGCGCTTTTTAAATTCTGCGTAGAAAAAGATCCCCCTGCTGCTACGTCGTTCGTCAGTATGAGTCACGCAAACATCCGCAAAGCTGAAAAATACTCCGTCATAAACGCCGGAAATTTTATCTTCGCAATCGAAATAGCTTATGCCGTCCACAAATAGACCGCTCGCGCGCAGATACGCCGGTCGAAACGAGCCTGAAATTTCATAGCGGTAGCCTAGGCTTGCGATATAGGGCGCGATATATTGGTGTTTAAAGGCGCGGACGAATTTTTTGGATCTATTATATTTGATCCGCTCCAGCGCGGCACCCGCGATATTAAATAACGAAAGGCAGATGGTTACGAGTGCGATGACGAAGCGTAAGGCATCATTCTTGCATATTTCTACGCCTTTGGCAAGTATCCCCAGCAAGATGCAAAAGATAAATGCGCGCACTATATTTGCATCTTTATTCACTACTCTATAAGAGATACTGCCGCAGCTAAATGCCACTATAATCCAGCAGAGGCCCATTGCTGCATTTTGATCTCTAAAATTGAAAAATAGCCACAGCGCCGAGGCCAGCACTGCTAGTACTATTATCGAAAACGCCGCACCTTTGTGCTGCTCCGCCTCATCCAGGATACCGAGCCTTAGTTTTTCCAGTTCGTTTGCGGTCATCTTTCTCTTTCTAAATTTATCGAAGCAAATTTTAAAATTTAGGTTCGAATCCGCTCCTAAATTTAAAAGACTAAGCTTTAAAATTTACAAAATCCGCTCTTTAAATTTAGCGTGAATTTCTGCGCTAAATTTAGCTTTAACACAAAATTTCTACGATCACCTGCGGCAATAGCTCATGTTCGATCTCGTGGATTTTGGCTTCGTAAGCTTCAAGGCTCATGCCCGCACTCTTTTCAAACGCGCGCTGAGCGATGATCGCGCCGCCGTCAAGCTCCTCACTGACCCAGTGCACGCTCACGCCGCCCACCTTCATATCGCTTTCAAAGCTCTGCTTAATCGCGTGCGCGCCCTTAAAAAGGGGCAGCAGCGACGGATGCAAATTTATCGCGCGAACCCTGCTCGTAAAAACTGGTGTGAGGATGCGCATAAAGCCCGCAAGCACCGTAAGCTCCGCGCCGCTTTTTTCGATCTCGCGCACGAGGGCGGCGTCGAATTCCTCGCGGCTAGCAAAATCTTTGTGATTTAGGATCACGCTTTGAAGTCCGAATTTTTCGGCCTTTGCTATGCCTCCCGCGTCCGCTTTGTTGCTTAGCGTTAGCACGACTTCGATTTTAGTACCCCCAAAAACCTTGCCGTGCAGCTTCTGCAAAATAGCCTCCAAATTTGAGCCGCTGCCGCTAAAAAGTACGGCGAGCTTTTTCACAACCATTTTACCTCCTCGATGAGATCGAGCGGATTTAGCGCGTAGGAATTTTTGGCGAAGGCTCGCGCGGCGAGTGCGTGGGCTAGGACGCCGCAGATTGAGGCTTGCAGAGGCGAGTAGCTTTGAGCGAGCAGCCCGCCGATGAGTCCTGCGAGCACGTCGCCGCTGCCGCCCTTTGCGAGCGCGGCGCTACCTTTGTCGCAGACGTAGATGATGCCTGCCTGCGCGATGAGCGTGTTTGCGCCCTTTAGCACGAGTACGCCGCTAAATTTCTCGCTCCACGCCCGCGCAAGCTCAAAGCGGCGCTCTTGCAGCTCGCTCACGCTAAGATCTGCGATACCCGCGATCTTTAAAAGCGAGCAAAACTCCTTCGGATGGGGCGTTAGGATTAAATTTGAATTGGCGTTTAGCAGGCTTAAAATTTCACGCTCGTAGCACAGATCGGCGTCGATGACGCAGCTTTTGCCCCGCAGCGCGGCAAGATCGATCTTTCGCTCCCCCAGCCCGCAGCCGCAGACTACGACCCGCGCGGCATCGAATGAGCTTTTTTGCATCAAAATCGGGCTTAGATTTAACGGTCCCTCACCAACGACGCTAACGAGCCCGCTGCCGATCGCGTGAGCCGCCAGAGCCGCCATCTGCGCCGCTCCGCTCATCTGCCCGCTTACGACGTAGGTGTGCCCGAAATCGCCCTTGTTAGTGTTTTGCTTCCTGCGTAGCGGCAGCTTCAGATCGCTTTTTTGAAGTAGAAAATATTCGCTCCGCTCTTCAAAATTTTGGCGCGAAATTCCAAGATTTGCGACCTTGATCCGCCCTACCTGATCCTTCGCCGCATCCGAAAACAGCGCGAGCTTCAGCGCTCCCATCGCGATCGTCAGATCCGCGCAAAATGCACCGCCTAAAATGCGCCCGTTCTTGTCGATGCCGCTTGGGATATCGACTGCGATTTTTAGGGATTTTGCGCTGTTTGCGAGAGATAAAATTTCACAAATTTCAGAGCTTAAGGCTTTGTTTAAACCGCTGCCGAAAATTCCGTCGATTATGCAGTCTGCGCTTGTAACCTCATCGTGCAGGACGCTCGGCTCGCCGCATTCGCTGCCTAGGTTGCCGCACTCGCCGCCGCGCGCCGCGATCTCAAATTTAGCGCCCGCAAATTTCGTGCTTAATTTATCGCCGTCACAAGAAATGTCCGCGCCGCTTAGGCTTTCGCGCTCGCCCCGCGGCTCGCTCGCGCCAGCACTCTTTGAAGAGGAGCCGTCCGCGCTTTCATGCGCGCAAATATTTTTACTAGATGTTCTGCCTGTGTGCCCGTAAGCGTCTTTTGCGCTAGAAATATTGATAAGCCTAACGCCCACAGCCCGCGCCGCTTCCGCTTGAAATTTACCCGCCGCGCTTCTGTTTTGAAGCACGCAAAGCGCCGTGCAGCTAAAATCGCCGCTTAGCTTTCGCAGCGCCGCCATCGCGTCCGCGCCGTTATTTCCGCCGCCGCAAAGCGCTAAAACGCGCGAACCCTTTTTGAGCCGCTTTCTGATCTCGCGCTCGATCCTGCCTGCGGCGTTTTCCATTAAAATTTGCTCACTCAGTCCAAATTTCGCGCTTGCTCGCGCGTCGAGTTCCTCGGTGCTAAAGAAAATTTTTTTCAAATTTCGCTCCTTATGCGAAAGCTAAGAGCCTCCAAAATATGCGCCTTGGCGATGATCTCGGCGCCTGCTAGATCGGCGATCGTGCGCGCGAGCTTTAGCGTCTTATTCACGCCGCGCTGCGAAAGATCGTAGCGGGTGATCGCGGTTTGCAAAACATCCCGCGCCGCACTTTCGCAGACGCAAAATTTTTCAGTCTCTTCGTCGCGTAGCTTTGCGTTTAGCTCGCTCTGTCCGCGAGCCTTTTGCACGCGAAACGCCCGCAACACCGCATCTGCCATCTCCTCGCTGCAAACGTCGCTCTTGTCGTCCGCGCCGGTCTCGTCCATCGCGACGTATATGTCGATGCGATCGAGCAGTGGCGCGGAGATCGTGTTTTTGTAGCGCCTGATGTCGTTTAGCGAGCAGGTGCAGGTGAGGTTTTTGGAGAATAAATTTCCGCACGGGCAGGGGTTTTGCGCCGCTACGAAGATAAATTTCGTTTGGTATTCGACCTTGGAATTTACGCGCGAAATCAAAATTTTATTATCCTCCAGTGGCTCGCGCAGGCTTTCTAAAATTTGCTTGCCGAAGTGCGGCAGCTCGTCGAAAAATAGCTCGCCGCCGTTTGCGAGCGCGACCTCGCCGATCTTTGCTCCGCTACTGCCGCCGCCGAAAATGGAGCTGCGCGTGCTGGTGTGGTGCGGCGAGCGGAAGGGGCGCAGCGCGCTAAAATCGACATCTTTGTTATTTAGCGACTCGTAGGCGCACGAGAGCAGCACTTCGCCTAGGCTCTGCGGAGGCAGAATTCTGGCTATCCGCTTGGCGCACATGCTTTTGCCACATCCCGGGCTGCCCTCAAAGAGGATGTTGTGCATGCCGCACGCGGCGATCAGGCTCGCGCGCTTGGCGCGCTTTTGCCCTTTGACGTCTTTGAAATCAAGCGAAAAATCGCGGTTGGGAACGTAAGCTTGCCCGTCAATCTCCACGATGTTTTTAAAAAGCGGATGGGTTTCTCGCATGAGCCTGCTTGCGGCGAATTCCTCGTCTAAAAAAAATCTGACCGCGTCGCTTAGGCTATCCACCGCATACACGTCGTAGTTTGGGATCGTGCAGGCCTTTAGAGCGATGCTTTGCGGCACTAAAATTTTAGCGCGCTTCACCTTTGTGCTTAAAAAAAGCAGGATCGAAAAGAGGCTCGCCGTGCTCTTTAAGCTGCCGTCTAAACCGAGCTCGCCGAAGACGAAGAAATCGCCGTCAATGCGCTCTTTTTGCAGCGCGATGAGAAGCGCGATCGCAAGATCGAAGTGCGAGCCGTTTTTGGGCGTGTCGGAGGGGGAGAGATTTATGATGATTTTGGATGCGGGAAATTTAAAATTTAGACTCACAAGCGCCGCTTTTACGCGGCTTTCGCTCTCTTTTATCGTAGCTCCCGCAAGACCGACGATATTAAATCCCGGCAGCCCCCGCACGAATGTCGACTCGACCTCTACGGGGATCAGAGCATCCGTGAAGGCAGCGCATTTTAGGGATTTCATTTCGATTTTTCTTTTAGGCTTTTTTTGAATTCTTTATCAAATTTTTTGCGTTTGTTGTATCCGATGCGCTCGATGAAAAGATGTCCGTCGAGGTGGTCCATCTCGTGCTGGATACAGACGGCTAGCAGCTCGCTAGCGTCCATTTGCTGGGTATTGCCGGCGCGGTCTTGAAACTGCACCGTGATAAACTCGGCGCGCGTGACGTCCTCGTAAAAGCCCGGCACCGACAAGCAGCCCTCCTGGTAAACGACCTCGCCTTCCTTTTTTAAAATTTGCGGATTGATGATTTCGATGAGGTCCTTTTTGTCTTGGATTTTTTCCTCATTGGCTAAATTTATAATCAAAGCGCGCACGGGCTTGCCTACCTGGATGGCGGCAAGGCCTATGCCGTTTTTTGCGATCATCGTCTCATACATATCGTCCAAAAGCTTGCCCAGCGCCGCGTCGAATTTCACGACCTCGGTCGATCTTTGATAAAGCTTTTTATTCGGATAGGTAAGGACGTCCAGGATCATCTATTTAAAGCTCTTTTGAAGTACTTGATCGATCAGTCCGTATTGTACGGCATCCTCGGCGCTCATAAAAAAGTCGCGATCGGTGTCCTTTTCGACCTGCGCGAGATCTTTGCCGGAATTTTGCGAAAGGATGTTATTTAAAATTTCTTTCATTCGTAAAATTTCTTTAGCTTGGATCTCGATGTCGGTAGCTTGGCCCTGCGCGCCGCCGAGGGGCTGGTGAATCATTATGCGCGAGTTTGGAAGCGCGTAGCGCTTACCTTTGGCGCCGCAGCTTAGCAAAAACGCTCCCATCGACGCTGCTTGACCGATACAGATCGTGCTCACGTCTGGTTTGATGTAATTCATCGTGTCATAAATGCTAAATCCGCTCGTAACCACGCCGCCCGGGGAGTTGATGTATAGATATATATCCTTATCCGGATCCTCCGCCTCTAAAAACAGAAGCTGCGCGACGATCGAGCTTGCCACCGCGTCGTCGATCTCGCCGCTAAGCATTACGATACGGTCTTTTAGCAGCCTTGAGTAGATGTCGTAGCTGCGCTCTCCGCGGCCGGTCTGCTCTATAACGTAAGGAATCACCATTATTCGCCTTTCGCTTCTTTTTTGCCCTGCTTTGAGAAAATATCGTTAAATAGCTTCTCCTCGATTAGCGCCATTTTGACGGCGGGAAGCATGCCGTTGTTGCGGTATCTATTTAGATGCTCCTTCGGATCGGCGCCGTATGTGTAGGCCTCCATATAGACTGCTTGGACGAGCTCTTGATCGCTCACGTCGATATTGCGTTTTTTGGCTAGCTCGTCGATTAAGAATGTAAGTTTTACGCTGTTTTCGGCAGCCTTTCTAAACTCTTCACGCTTTTTATCAAGGGCGTCTTTGTTGTTTTTAAATTCCTCGATCTGCTCTTTTGAAAAGCCGCTCCAAGCGTTGTTAAACTGCAAATTAATCTCTTGCTCGACGATCGCTTTTGGAAGCGCGAAGTTAAATTTCTCGGCGAGCGCATCGGCAAATTTAGGCTTTAAATCCTCATTTATCAGCTTTTGAAGCTTATCGTTTTTGATGCGCTCTTTGATGCGCGCTTCAAATTTCTCCTTGCTCGGCTCTTTCTCGCCCGGAAGCGCCTGCTTTAGCTCCTCCTCGCCGAGCTCTTTGGCAGGTTTTTTAGCTTGAATTTCATGAAGCTTGACTTTAAAAATCGCGTCCTTGCCGGCTAAGCTTTTCGCGCCGTAATCTTGCGGAAATTTAACCGCTACGTCGCGTTCCTCGCCCACTCTAAGTCCGATCATACCGTCTTCAAAGCCCGGGATAAATTGATTTGAGCCGATCTGAAGGACATAGTCCTGCGCCTTACCGCCGTCGAATGGCTTGCCGTCCACGAAGCCTTCGAAGTCGAATTTTGCAAAATCGTCTTTGGCTAGAATTTTTTTGTTGGTCTTAGAAAGCGGAGCGATCATCTGCAAAAATTCCGTCACTTTCTCATCGATCTCTTTTTGGCTAACGCGTGGGCTGCTAAATTTAGGAATTAGCTCCTCGTACCCCTCGACGCTAACTTCCGGTCTGAAAGAAATTTCGATCTCGACCTCTATATCGCCTTCTTTTTCGTCAAATTTAGAAAAGACCGGCTCAGATAAAATTTCATCTTGTTTTTTCTTTAAAATTTTAAGAGACTGATCGATCATATTTTTAAGAAGTTCCTGCTTTGCATCGCCCTCAAGCTGCTTGCCGTATCGCTTCAAAACCACTGCAGTAGGCACTTTGCCCTGTCTGAATCCGTCGATTCTTAGTTGCTTGGAGGCCTTTTTGGCTAGCTCTTCTACTTTGGCTGCGATCTGCTTTGCTTCGATCTTGCTCGCAGCGATCGCATTCGCGGCGTCTTTCATTTTTGCTTTTACTTCCATAAAATTCCTTTAGAAAATTTAAAAATAGCTCGTAATATATCAAAAAATTTCTTATTTAAAGTATAAATTCCTAAAATTTGCCGAGCCTAAGCGGTTTGTATTTATCAAAATTTCAAAATTTTAAAAGCCTGCCTTAAAATTTAAAGCGGGCTTGAGGTTAAAATTTTACCGATACGTTAAACATAAACTGCCGCGCGTAGCCCATCTGAATAGGTATCACGCTCGTGGTCGTGCCGGTCGAGGATGAGGTGTAGTATTTTTTGTCGGTCAAATTTTTGACGTTGAACGAAAAATTCGTATCATAGCCCGAAATTTTAGTATCGTAGCTCACGAAAGCGTCATAAACTACGGCGTGAGGCAGCTTAAACGCCGTTCCTGCGGGCACGCTCGGTAGGTTCGTGCGCATATAGTAGGTGTACCACGAGCCGAAGTATCGCGCGCCGCCGCCAAGCCTAAGCCCCTTTGCGCCTAGATGCGCAAAATCGTAGTTGGCAAATAGGCTTGCTTGGTGCTTCGGCGTCGCTTCCAGCGGTTTGCCGATTAGCACCGCAAAAGCGCCGTCGTCCTCACGCACTCTCGTTTTGGTATATGCATAGCTCGCCGACATGCTAAGTCCCTGCGTCACGCGCCCGTTTATATCGAGTTCAAATCCTCGCGAGCGAGCCTTGCCGATCGTCTCGCTTATATTATTTACCGTCCGCAGGATATTTCTTTTATCGATATTAAACACCGCCGCACCCGCAGTGACTCGATCGTTTTGAAATTTAGTGCCGAGCTCCACGGATTTGCCTTCCTCCGGCTTTAGATCGCCGCCTATCGCCTCGCCTATTGACATCTGCGGCGTGAAGCTTTGCGCGTAGTTAGTATATACCGACCACTGCGGACTTAACAGGTACAAAAGCCCGCCCTGATAGGTCGTAGCGGCCTTTTTCTGATCGGTGTTGTTCGGTCCTTGCCAGCTTTGTTTGGCTACTTGATCGTAAAATTCCCTACGCACGCCCAAAGAAAGTATCAACTCGTCGGTTAAATTTATATTATCTTGGGTGTAAAGACCGATCGTTCTTAGCTTTTGATATTGTATTTTTGGCTCTCTATCGTTCGTTAGGACGGCGCCCGAAGCGGTCTGTCCGGTAAGCATATTGATGCGTCCAGCGGTGCCTTTTAGCGCGCCCGGGCGGTATCTGTAGTAGTTTTTGTAATCCGTGCCGAAAAGGACGTCGTGCTTAAGCGGGCCCGTTTCAAATTTGCCGTTTAGTGTGACGCTTGCTGCGTGCGTGCGGTGTATGAAATTATCGTAGTAGTTATACGATCGCGTCGTGCCGGTAAGGCCTTGGGGCGTGAATGGATTGTTCGGACGGACGTAGCCGTATTCGTGCTTACTGCGCGAGAAAGCATAGGCGCCTTTTAATATCCAATCCTCGCTAAATTCCTTCTCAAAGCCGAAATCAACCGTATCGAGTTTGCTTTGTAGTTTATTCACCGGCTCGTCGAAGCGGACTTTACCGCTGCCGTAAATTTTACCCGTACTCGGCACCAAAAACGCGCCGCGATCCACCGGATCGGTAGAGCGGCTATGGGTGTAGCCTAAGCTTATCGAATAATCGTCTCCTTGATACGCAAGCGACGGCGCAAAGAGCGTGTTTTTTATACCGCCGAAATTTCGCCAATAATCCTTCGCGTAGTAATCGAATATAAATCTATACGCAAAGCCGCTATCTACAATCGGCCCTGTAGTATCAAATCCCGCGTCCCAATAATTGTGATTGCCCAGCCCGCCCCAAAGCTCATTTATAAACTCATACTGCGGCTTTTTGGTTACCATGTTTATGACGCCGCCCGGTTGCTGCGCACCGTAGAGCATGCTCGCGGGCCCTTTTAGAACCTCGACGGATTGAATGGTTTTGTTGAAATTGTGCATCACGGCGCCCGGCACGCCGTTGCGCATAATCGAGCCGTCGCGACCCTCGCCGAAGCCACGCTTGATGATCGCATCGAAAATATTTCCCGTCGTATTTGCATAGCTTATGCCGCTTACGTTTTGCAGCGATTCCGCTAAGGTTTCTGGCTTTTTGTCCTTTAGATGCTGCTGCGTTACGACGTTTACGGTCTGCGGAATTTCTAAAATTCTCTTAGTTGTCTTGCCGATCTCGCTGCGTACGGCACGGTAGCCGTCGTCGTTATTCGCCCATTCTACGACCTCGATATCGCCTAGGTTTTCGCCCGAGGCGGAGCTTGCCGCGGCGTTTTGTTCGGCGCAAGCAAAGGAAAAAAGCGCCAAAGCCGCACCAAAACTCATCTTAAATTTCATTACCGAACTCCTTGTAGATAAAGCTTATCGAAACGGCGGATTTTAAACAAAAATTTCTTAAATTTAAATATATTATCATTAACATAATGAGATTGATAAAATTTCGCGCGGAATTTTAAAATTTATCAGCGTTATAAAAGGCGTTTTTGAGTAATATCGCGCATCGAAATTTTAAGGAATTGCTAAAAATGGACGAAAAAAGCCGAGTAAAATTTGAAAATTGCGTGTCGCAGATGCTTGAAATTTTAGGTGAGGATCCGAAGCGCGACGGGCTTGCAAAGACGCCCGAGCGCGTAGCTAAAGCCTATGAGTTTCTAACTAGCGGCTACGAGCTGGATCCAAAAGAAATTTTAAACGACGCGCTGTTTGAGAGCAGCAACAACGAGATGGTTTTGATAAAAGATATAGAATTTTATAGCCTCTGCGAGCACCATCTGCTGCCTATCATCGGGCGCGCGCATGTTGCGTATATCCCGAATAAGAAGGTCGTAGGGCTTAGCAAAATTCCGCGTATGGTAAATATTTTCGCGCGCAGGCTGCAGATCCAAGAGCAGCTTACCGAGCAGATCGCAGGCGCCATCGAGGAGGTAATCCATCCGCTCGGCGTGGGCGTGGTGCTGCAGGCGCGACACATGTGCATGGAGATGCGCGGCGTGCAAAAGATCAACTCGACCACGACTACGTCGGCACTGCGAGGGCTTTTTATCAGCCGAAACGACACGCGCAAGGAATTTTTCGATCTAATAAATTCTCCGAAAACTTTTGGTTTTTAAAATGGCAAGCGTTAAAGAAAAATTTAGCAATTATGTTATATTATCGTGCGAAATTGATAAAAGAGCGAAATTGTCTGATTAAATTTCAGACAAATTTTAGAAAGGAATTTTATGCAGCGCGTTTATTTGGATAATAACGCTACTACGATGGTCGATCCCGAAGTTTTTGAGGAGATGAAGCCGTTTTTTTGCGATAAATACGGTAATCCAAACTCCCTTCACAGCTTCGGTAGTGAGACTCATCCCGCGCTAAGAACTGCGATGGATAGGCTCTATGCGGGACTCGGCGCTGCGGATGCGGACGATATCGTCATCACAAGCTGTGCGACCGAGAGCAACAACTGGGTTTTAAAAGGAATTTACTACGATAAAATTCTAACCGGCGAGAAGGATAATATCATCATAAGCTCCGTCGAGCACCCCGCAATCAGCGCGACCTGTGCTTTTTTAGAAAAAATTTGCGGCGTAAAGATCACTCGCCTCGGCGTCGATAAAAACGGACAGATCGATCTTGACGAGCTTGCCGAAAAAATTAACGATAAAACCGCACTTGTTAGCGTGATGTGGGCAAATAACGAAACCGGCACGATCTTCCCCGTTAAACAGATCGCACGT
>NZ_CALJPG010000029.1 GCF_937980635.1 uncultured Campylobacter sp. | reverse complement strand
AGGCATTGCAGAGCAACCGCGAGCTTTTGTATTTCAGGCTCGATTCTAAAATCACGCATATTTTAATCGACGAATTCCAAGATACCGACATTTGCCAGTATGAAATCATGCTGCCTCTAATCTCTGAAGCGCTTGCTGGCAAAGGGGCGGAGGAGCGCTGTGGCAGCTTTTTTTACGTAGGCGATAAAAAACAGAGCATCTATAAATTTCGCGGCGCGGAGAGAAAAATTTTTGATATTTTGCGCGAGCAGTTTAGTCAAATCAAAACGCAGAGTCTGCCGCGCAATTATCGCAGCTTAAAACTCATTGTAAAATTTGTAAATGAGATCTTGCGCGATAAATTTGCATCTTATGAAGATCAAATCGCAGCAAATAAGCTAGATAGCGATCTGCCCGCTTCGGTGCTGCAAAAAATCAAGGATTATCCTCTTTCTCATCCACAAATGCCGCTATTTGAGGTGCAAAGCGACGATTACGGCTACGTAGCGGCATTTTCATACGACGACGTGCTAAAGGGGGCTGCGGAGCAAGCGCGCAGGCTTGTTGAGGAGTGCGGCGTAAGAGCTGATGATATCGCGATTTTATGCTGGAAAAACGAGCATGTAAGCGCGCTAAAAGAGATGCTATCGGAATTTTACGAGGTTTGCAGTGGCTCAAATAAGGCTCTGCGTTGCAGCGAGCAGGTAAATGCCGTAATTCAATATGCAAAATTCTGCGTAGGTGGCGACGAAATTTATCTGCGAAACGCCGAAGCGATTTTGGGTAGGCGGCTTAAAAAGATAGCGGTTGATTTGCATAAAAACGCGCAAAAAACGGCAGAATTTATCGCTAGCGCGCTGAAATTAAATTTTGTCGATCCGGATCTACTGCTATTTTTTGAGACGCTGGCAAAATTTAATAGTTTTAGCGAGTATCTGTTTGCAAACGACGAAACGGAGGTATTTGCCAAGGAACAAAGCGGCATTAAAATTATGACTGTGCATAAGTCCAAGGGGCTTCAGTTCCCGCACGTAATCGTTTGCGACCGCATCGGAGGAAAAGACCGGGGCGAGAGCTCAAAGCTCGCGACAGACTATGATTTTGCCACGCATAAGTGGAGGATTTTTTATAAATTTGCGAGCAGAAAGAGCCTGGATGCGGAATTTGCGGCGCTAATGAATGAAAACGATCGCTCTGCGCATGAAGAGGATATAAATAAGCTCTATGTGGCATTTACACGTGCCGAACGCTCGCTCATCATCGTAAAACGCTCCGAGGCAAAAATAGATCAATACAATTATAGCTTTTTTTCACCTTATGCCAAAAAGACCAAGGGCGCGGGCGTCGTGAAGTGGTTGGATATCCCGGATTTTCAATACGGCTACGTAATCCCGAGCTTCGTAAAATCAGAAGAGCAGTCGTCGCGCAAAAAGATCGCACTCGTAGCGGGCGAGCCTCAAGGCACGCAAGAAAAAGCAGGCGGCGGCGAAGCGGAAGCGCTAAGCGCGATATATTTCGGCGAGGCGCTGCACTATGCTCTGGAGATGAGCGAAGGCTTTACGGCGGATGAAATTTTACGCGGAGTTAGCCTGGCAAGAGGCCGCTACGCTAAATTTTTAAACGATGCGGATTTTGAAAACATCGCGGCACGGGCGCTTGGCCTAAGCAAAAACGAGGAATTTTTAGCTCTGATAAAGGGCGCTTGGGCTTATAAAGAAATGCCAATAAAAAGCGCGGAGGGTGATCTTTTGCGCGTGGATCTGGCGTGCTTTGGGCAGGATGAAATTTTGCTTTTTGACTACAAAAGCTCCGAAAAATACCTCGCGCAAAACAAAGCTCAAGTGGCGCGGTATAAAAGCGTGATCCGCGAGTTTTATCCGCATGCGCGGGTGCGCGCCTTCGTACTGATTCTCGAGGCTGCGGGCGCTAAGCTGATTGAAGTGAATGAGGAGGGATAAAATTTTAAAATTTAGATGAAATTTGAGCACAGACATATTAAAAATAGCTTAAATTAAGCTATACATAAGGATATTTCTATATAATCACAGCTCAAATTTTAATAAGGCGGAAACCATGACAGAAATTACAAAGCCTAGCGAAGTTAAGCGCGACTGGGTCGTTATCGACGCGACCGATAAAAGATTCGGTAGGATGCTTACCGAAGTCGCCGTATTGCTACGCGGCAAACACAAACCAAGCTACACTCCAAACGTGGATTGCGGAGATTACGTCGTTATCATCAACGCTTCAAAGGCGGTATTTACCGGCAATAACAAAGGCGACGATAAACTTTATCACAGCTACTCGGGCTATTTCGGAAGCGTAAAGAGTGTGAAATTTCAAGACCTGCTTAAAAACAATCCCGCAAAGCTCTACAGACTTGCGGTTCGCGGCATGCTTCCTAAGACGAAGCTCGGCAAGGCGATGATCAAAAAGCTATTCGTATATGAAGGCGGCGAGCACCCTCATACTGCGCAAACAACTAAAAAAGGAAAATAATCATGGCGACAATTTATGCAACCGGAAAGAGAAAAACTGCCGTAGCTAAGGTTTGGGTAAAACCCGGAAGCGGCAAGATCGTAGTAAACGGTATGGATCTAAACACCTGGCTAGGCGGTCACGAAGCGATCAAACTAAGGGTCGTTCAGCCGCTTTTGGCGACTAAACAAGAGACGTCGATGGATATTACCGCGCAGACTTTGGGCGGCGGATATTCGGCTCAAGCGGATGCGCTAAAGCACGGAATTTCAAAAGCGCTTGCCGCGATGGACAAAGATTTTAGGGCGGCTCTTAAGCCAAAAGGTCTGCTAACTCGCGATAGCCGCGTGGTTGAGCGAAAGAAATTCGGTCGCCGCAAAGCGCGTAGAAGTCCGCAGTTCTCTAAGAGATAATGTTTTTTACAAATTTGTGACGAAATTGTCGCAAATTTGTAAATTCTTTAAAAATTTTATGGTAATATCGAATTACAACTTTATTTGAAAGGATGTTTAATGAAGAAAGTTCTACTTGCATTAAGCTTATGTGCATCCAGCGCATTGTTCGCTAGCGATGCTGATTATCACTGGGAGATCACCCCTACTATTGGTGGAATGACTCATGAGGGCAATATGGATTTGGATTCGAATTTTATGTTCGGTCTACGTCTTGCCAAAAATCTACAAGATTCGTTTATCGATCAAGTAGAGGTTGGTTTTGATTACTCTCGCAATATTGGCGTAGAGGATTTAGCTCACAGAGTAGGCAACGATAAGCCTGACGCTAAATATTATCACATCAATGCTGTAAAAGACTTAGTAAATTTTACCGATAATTTCAAATTATACGGCTTGCTAGGTCTTGGATATATGGATTACACTAAAGACGTTTACAACGATGGCGATCAAGATAGCGGCTTCGGCCAATACGGCTTGGGTCTAAAATACTACATTACCGACAATTTCGCTACAAAACTTGAGGCACGCGATGCCATCAGATTTGACGACGGCAACCACGTATTGTTCTATACTCTAGGCTTTGCAGTTGATTTTGGCAAGAGATATGCTGATGCAGCTCCGGCTGCCGCTCCGGCTCCTACAGGCTGCAAAGACGCAGATAATGACGGCGTATGCGATAATGTCGATAGATGCCCAGGCACACCTGCTGGCGTAGTTGTTGATGAATATGGCTGCGAGAAGGTTATTAGATTAAATTTGGGCGTAAATTTCGCTACAGATAGCTCAAAAATTTCCCCTGAGTTTATGAACCAGATCAAAAACGTAAGCGACGTGCTAGTGGCTCACCCTGATTACAAAGTAATTCTAGAGGGTCACACCGATAGCACCGGCTCGAATGCATATAATCAAAAGCTTTCCGAGCGCAGAGCTGCTGCAGTTGGAGGTGCGCTTAAGAGCTTCGGCGTAGATGCTAGCAGAATCACCACTGTAGGATACGGCGAGACTAAGCCTATCGCTACAAACGCTACTAAAGCAGGCCGCGCTCAAAATAGACGCGTTGATGCTAAATTTAGAAAATAATCTTTTCTAGATCCACATAAGCGGAGTTTCGGCTCCGCTTTTTTTATATCCAAATTAAATTTTAAAATGCCAAATTTCCAAACCACTCTGCTTTTCGATCTGGACGGCACGCTCATAGACTCCACGCCCGCGATACTGGATGGCTTTCACTACGCGTTTGCGCATTTGGACGCCGCAGAGCCTAGCGACGAAGCGATAAAAAGGCTTATCGGACATCCGTTAGAGGTAATGTTTGAGCGTCTAGGTGTGACGCGCGATGTGCATAATTTCGTGCTCGCTTATAAGCAACGATACGCGCAGATATTTTTGGATCAGACCGTTCTGCTAAGCGGTGCGTTCGAAGCGGTTCGCACGGCGAGCGAGTTTGCAAATTTAGGCGTTGTGACGACCAAGACGTCGAAATTTTCTAAAATTTTATTGCAGCATCTGGGTATTGCGGAATTTTTCGGCACCATCGTCGGACGAGAGGATGTGAAAAATCCCAAACCAAGCGCCGAACCGATCTTAAAGGCGCTCGAAAATTTAGGAATTTCCAGCATCGCTATGGGTAAAAATCGGCGCGAGGCGGCTAGCAAAAATTGCGCTGCGGTCGCCGGCGAAAGTCAAAATGGGAGCTATGGCAAAACTCACGATACGAATGAAAAAATAAGCGTTGCCGGTAGTAGAGATGTGATTCCAGGTGAAATTTTAGCATCCGATTTGCTAGGCTCCCCGACCTCCGACCTTGATTCGAGCAAAATTTGCGAGCGAAATTTAAGCGATCTTTCGAGCAAGAATTCCTTTGGAATTTCGTTTATAAATTCTAGCGACGTAAGCAGCAATGAGAGAGGCGTCGAGGATCCAGACAGCAGAGGCTATGAAAGCGAAGCGTGCTGTAGCGAAATACAGGACGGTTCCGTGCAAAATTTCGCCCATTGCGACGCCGAAGTTTGCAGCGAAAATCCGTATTTTGGAAACATCTTTATGATAGGTGATACGTGGCTCGATGCAGAGGCGGCGCGTGCAGCGGGAGTGCGAAGCGTGGGCGTAAGCTGCGGCTACGGCAGCACCTCGGAGCTACGGGCGCATTTCGAGTTCGTATGCGCGGACGCAAAAGAGGCGGTTGAGCTAATACGCGGAATTTCATCGAAATTTTAGGCGCGACGGAGCGAAATTTTTATAGCTTCAATGCGCTATTTTTGCAAATACTTAAGCGAATTCGCGCTCGAGATTTAAAATTCCAATTATTCGCATTTTAAACAGCGCGCGATATAAATGTCCGCGTTATTTAGCTGGAGGGACAAGGCGCCTTCTAAGTGTTCAAGCGATACGCGGAGTTAAATTTCGCATCTTTCTGCTCTGGTCTGGCAAAATAGCCTATGCCGAACTAACAATGTACGGGAATATTTCAATTTGTCCATAGTGCTTGTCTGATTTATCAATGTTCGGTATTAACGACGTATGGGAAAATTTTGCTACCTCGAGTAATTGTGTTCTATTCACTTTCGGTTTGTATTAACACAATGTATAAGAAAATTTCACCGTAGTCAAATTTTATGTAATTTCGCAATGTTTTTTGAGCCCGCAAAGGGCTTTTGCAAGAAATTTTATGCAAGCTTCGCGCTCAAATTTTGGCTTTGATTTTAGTTAAACTCCACTTAATCGCGATAAATTCTACGCTTCGCTTGAGGCAAGTATTTGATAGGCTTTTTGTGCGATCTTGCCGCAAGTCTATTTGATACTTATTTTGGCGCTGTATTCTGGTTTAGTCGCAATTATGCTCGCTGCGGATTTTCGGTGTGATTTATAGCATTTAAGGCCGCGCCCGCTCGGTGAGCACTAAACAGTATATGGGGCTCATGCGCTAAAATTTCATCCTGCGACAAATAGCTCACAAAGGCGCAAATATAGGATAAACTAGCCAAATTTTAAAATTTAGCTCCTCGGCGAGCAGTCATATTCTTTTATCGAAGCCTATGAAAGCAGCGTTAGCTTTTGCGTTTGAATTTTATCGTTTCGGCGCAGCAGGGCTTTAAATTTGATCTAAAATTTTACGAAATTTTAAAATTCCGCCCGCTCTTATGCTTTTTTAAAGCAAAATTCTATAAAATACGGCTTCCGCAATGGGCTATCGTCTAATGGCAGGACAACAAACTCTGGATTTGTGAATATAGGTTCGACCCCTATTAGCCCATCCATCCGAATTTTAATTTCCTTTATCATGCTAGTTTTTGAAATTAATTTGCGCGTCATTTTTGCATATAGTGGCAGCATTCGCCGGCTAAAGTAAATTGCGTCGAGCCATAAAATAGGCAAATTTTAGCGAGCTAATAAGTAAGTTGCCGCTTTAAAGCGGCGGATTATTTGATTTTTTCTTTGCCTTTGTAAGTGGCAATGCTTTGATATGAGCCGTCTTTTTTAAACGCTACCACATCATAGACCTCGGGCTGTGAGCCTTGCTCCATACCTGGCGCTTCTAGCGGCATTCCAGGTACTGCTATGCCGATAACGTCTTTAGGCTTATTTTTTAGTAACGTGTGGATTTCGCCTATTGGCATATGCCCTTCGACTACATATCCGTCTATGATCGCGGTGTGGCAGCTAGCGAGCTCTAGCGGAAGCCCAAGCTCATTCTTCTTCTGGATAAGCGGCTCGTCAGCCAGCGAAATCATCTCGACTTCAAATCCGTTTTGCTCCATGTATTTTGCCCAGTTGTGACAACAGCCGCAACTCTCGCCGTGATAGACCTTGACATGTTCGCTCGCCGCCGCATAGCTACCTAATGCCGCTAAAAGCGCACCTACAAATAAAATTTTCTTCATATTTTACTCCAGTGATTAAAAGTCCTCGATTATACAATACGTATAGTAAATTTTTAAGAGCGAACCATATAACTCTAAGATTAAATTTGACGAAGCAGACCCGCTCGTAAGCCGAAATTTTACGAAATTTTAAAATTTCGGCGTCGCGGATAAGTTGGTTATAGGCACTGAGAGAGTGCTGATTTGATAGCGGATTTTGATACGTAGCCTTCCGAGTCGCTGGTAAGTGATACGTCGCAGCCTGGCTTATAGTTTTTCCAGGTGTAGATATTGCCATTGTCTTCGGTTGTTTTGATGGAGTCTGGCTGTTTATTCCACGCAGAAATTACTTGATTGATATGAAATGCATCGCTGCGGTCTTTCGGCGCATTAGTCATACCTGTGCTATCGGGCAAGGTCGTTTCGACCATATCGGTGGTGCCTGCGGTGGAAACCTCTTGGACTTTATCATTTACGCCGCCGATATTTGTTTTGCTGCTTTGGGATTTTGTTTGATTGCGTACTCCGCTTGGTTCGTTGGATATATTCCAGTTGGAACAACCGATAAAAAATACCGCTGCTACGAGCGCAGCTATTAAATTTCTCATAAAATTCTCCTTCAAAAATTTCGTTGCGATAGTAGCACATTTATCTTTAGTTTAAAATAAATCCGAGCCCTTGAAATTTGAAATTTCGTAGGAATTTTGCGAGGCGTTTCAGTAGGAATTTATAAAATTTGAGATAATATTGCAACATTTCATACCAAACGGGCTTTTAAATTTTGCATGGCAAATGCCTTTTTGGCTACCAAATTTTAAAGGATTTTTGATGTATGCTATCATCAAACACGGCGGCAAGCAGTATAAGGTCGAAGAGGGCAACTACCTAAATTTAGACCATTTTAATGCAGAGCCGAAAGCAAAGCTCGAGCTTAGCGAAGTTTTAGCGCTAAATGACGGCGAGTTAAAGGTAGGAGCACCGTTTGTAAAGGGTGCCAAGGTGGTTTTGGAGGTCGTTTGCGAAGGCAAGGATAAAAAAGTCGTTATCTTCAAAAAACGCAGACGCAAAGATTCAAAAGTAAAACGTGGCTTCAGACGCCAATACACCCGCGTCAAAGTCGTTTCGATTAATGCATAAAGGATAGGAAATGGCACACAAAAAAGGTCAAGGCTCAACCCAAAATAATAGAGATTCCATTGGACGCCGCTTAGGCGTCAAAAAATTCGGCGGCGAGTTCGTTCGCGCGGGCAACATCATTATCCGCCAGCGCGGCACTGCGACGCACCCGGGTTGCAACGTAGGCATGGGTAGCGATCACACGATTTTCGCGTTGATCGACGGCGTCGTAAAATTTGAGCGAAAAGACAAAAACCGCAAAAAAGTGTCGGTTTATCCAGCCGCGTAATTACCGCTAAAATCTTCGGGGGCGCAAGCCCCTCTTTTAAATTTCATCCGTTTAAAAATTATCTTCAACTCATTTGGCTATAATTGCCGTTTTAAATTTAAGGATAGCTATGTTCATAGACAGCGTAAAGCTTAGCGTCAAATCAGGGGGCGGCGGCGCAGGTTGCGTCAGCTTCCGCCGCGAAAAATTCGTCATCTCAGGCGGTCCCGACGGTGGCGACGGTGGCGACGGCGGCGACGTGTATTTCAAAGTAGATAAGAACTCCCACACCCTCTCATCCTACAAGGGCAAGCGGGAGTTTAAAGCGCAAAACGGCGCGCCCGGCGAGGGTCGCAAAAAGACCGGCAAAAGCGGTGAGGATCTCTATCTCATCGTCCCTCCCGGCACCAGCGTTTACGACGAGGATAGCGGCGAGCTGGTGCTTGATATGCTAAATGACGGCGAGACGAGGCTGTTTTTAAAAGGCGGCAAAGGCGGGCTTGGCAACGTGCACTTTAAAAGCTCGATTAATCAAGCCCCCGAATACGCGCAAAAAGGCCTAGAGGGGCAGACGCGCGAGGTGCGCTTGGAGCTAAAACTCATCGCAGACGTTGGGCTCGTAGGCTTTCCAAACGTGGGCAAAAGCACGCTAATCTCGACCGTCTCAAACGCCAAACCCCAGATCGCAAACTACGAGTTTACCACGCTCACGCCAAAGCTCGGTCTCGTCGAGGTTGACGAATACAGCGGCTTTGTCATGGCCGATATCCCTGGCATCATCGAGGGCGCAAGCGAAGGGCGCGGGCTTGGCGTGCAGTTTTTAAAACATGTCGAGCGCACTAAAATTTTACTTTTTATGCTCGATCTTGCAAACTACCGCAGCCTTGAGGAGCAGTTTGACGCGCTGCGGGCCGAGACGGCGAAATTTTCCGGCGAGCTAGCAAAAAGAGACTACGCGATCGCATTAACTCGCGCGGACGCGGCCGAAAATTTGCAGGAAAAATTTGACGCGTTTTTGTCGCATTTGGGATTTGCGGGCACGGCTGGCGAGATGAAATTTAAACAAGATATTTATGAGCTTGACGCCTCTAAGCCGTTTTTTGTGATGCCGATCTCCTCGGCGACGGGACAAAATATAAACGAGCTAAAATTTAACCTGCTTGAGCTGCTTAAAAAGGAGCTGTAGGTTGCGCTAAAGCCGCGCTGCAGAGGGCTTTTGCGAACACAGGCCTTAAGCGCGTCCGAATATGTGGGTAAATTTTATGTTTATCGCTCGCAAACGCCGCAAAAAGATAAAATTTAAGAAGGCAAAATGAATAAAATTTTTATACTTGCGCTGTTATGTTTCGGCGCATACGGTTGCGATCCCGCCGATCCGGTGCCGAATTTTATGGAGTTTAATGACAAAGATAACGACGGTGCGCTGAGCTTGCAGGAGTGGATGGCGAGCGAGGTGCCGTCTGGGCTGAGAGTAGAGCTAAATCTGCGCTCAGGCTCGGAATTTAAGAGGTTGGACGCTAATCGTGACGGCAAGATTAGCCTTGATGAGCTGGGAGCGAAATCGTCTGCAAAGATTTATTGGTCCGAAGATCCGTGCGCTTTTTGGCCTTGGCCGGACGGATTCGAGGATAAAAATCAATCCGCCGTCAAATAAGCGCGAAAAACGGCAATGATACGGCCTTTTGCGCGGGGTTTGGTTTGTGCGATGCGTATAAATTTTACTTCCCGCGAGCGGGTACGAACCGGTTTTACTCCGCGGTTTGCGTAAAATTTGTTTCGAGCACGATTGGTGCCTGCATGATCGCTCGCGCCGTGATTTGGCTAAATTTAAAGGAAAAGAATGAATATAGTTTTTATGGGAACGCCCGAGTATGCGGCTAAAATTTTACGCGCGCTTGCGGAGGCGAAATTTGAGATCGCGGCCGTTTTTACGCAGCCCGATAAACCCGTCGGTAGGAAGCAAATTTTAACGCCTAGCGAGGTTAAAGTTTACGCGCAGCAACATCTGCCCGCCGTGCCGATCTTTCAGCCAGCGAGTTTAAAAGACGAAGCGGCCCGAGCGCAGATAAAAGAGCTAAAGCCCGATTTCATCGTGGTTGCCGCATACGGTAAAATTTTACCGCAGGCCGTCCTTGATATCGCGCCTTGCATAAATCTACACGCTTCGATCCTGCCTAAATACCGCGGCGCAAGCCCCATTCAAAGCGCGATCTTGGCGGGCGAAAAGCAGACGGGCGTAACGGCGATGTTAATGGACGCGGGGCTTGACACGGGCGATATGCTTGATTTTGCCTACACGCCTTGCGAGGATAAAACGGCGGCACAGCTGTTTGATGAGCTAGGGAATCTGGCGGGCGAGCTGATCGTAAAAACGCTGCGAAATTTTGCAAAATTAACGCCGCTAAAGCAAGAGGGCGCGCAGGCTACGCACTGCAAAAAAATAAGCAAATCAGACGGGCTTTTTAGCTTTGAGGAAAGCGCACGGCAAATTTATAATAAATTTCGCGCGCTAACGCCCTGGCCGGGGATATATCTAGCTAGCGGGCTAAAAATTTTAGAACTAGAGCTTTTGCGCGAATTTTGCGGGCGTAAATTTGAACGCGCGGGCGAAATTCTACACATTGATAAGCCCAGTTTTTGCGTTTCTTGCGGCGAGGGCGCTGTTAAGATCATGAAGGTGCAAGAGCCAGGCAAAAAGCCCGTGGACGCTAGCGCATATCTAAACGGCAAACGGCTAAAGATCGGTGATCTGCTATGCTAAGCAGGATTTTAAATTCTCGCGTTTCATGCCGCGCTTATGATGCTATGCTGGGATTTTATTTGCGCCGCGCTTTTGGCGTCGCGGCGAAATTCTGCTTTGGGTATCACCGCAATCGTGAAGTAAAATTTTACCGCGCGGAATTTCAAAGTGAAGCTCCAAAATCAAGGCTTTATAAAATTTTAAAACCTCGCTTCTATGCTCTAAAATTTTACGCTCGCAGGAGCTTAAAATTTCGCCACCGCGGTTGCAGACTTTGCAGCGTCGCACCGAACACGCACCATTTAAAATTCCATAATTGTACCGCAGAATTTTTTCAAGATAAAGCTTTAAAATTTTATCAAAGTGCCGCTAGGAAAATCCGCGTTACCGAAAAATTTAGCAAGATCGCAAAATTTCATCGCACAAAATTTCACTATGTCGTAAAATTTAATCATGCTAAATTTTATCTTGTCTCAAAATTCTATCGCTACGCGGAATTTAAACGTTTGCAATATTTCAAGGCGAGCCCTTCGTCTTACGCAAGGAGCGGGTTTTGCAAGTAGAATTTGTAGAGCAAATGCCCTCTACGCAGGAGTTTTTAGTAGACGCCGTGCGCGAAGGCAGGATAGCGCCGCCCTTTGCGATCGCGGCGGATCGTCAGATCGCGGGTATCGGCTCGCGCGGCAACGACTGGCAGAGCGCAAGCGGCAATCTCGCATTTTCGTTCTGTGTCGCTCAAACGGATCTGCCCGCAGATGTGCCGCCTCAGTCGGCGAGCATATATTTTGCGATGATTATGCAGGAGCTTCTAGCATCGCTCGGCTCTCAGCTTTGGCTAAAATGGCCCAACGATTTTTATCTAGGCGAGCGCAAAATCGGCGGAACGATGACGAATAAGATCAAAAATACCCTCGTCTGCGGCATCGGCATGAACCTACTCGGCGCACCCGAATATGCGGGAATTTTAGATATAAAAATCAGCGCAAAAGACGCTATAGAGGGCTTTTTTGCGCTATATGAAAATAAAATCTTGTGGAAGCAAATTTTTAGAAATTTTTCGTTACAATTCCAAAAATCGCAAAAATTTAGCGTTCATCTAGGCGGCGAAAAAATTTCGCTTGCGCAGGCTAAACTTTGCGAGGACGGATCGATCATAATAAACGAAGAAAGGGTTTATGCTTTAAGATGAGTGAAGTAATTACGATTGCCAATCAAAAAGGCGGCGTCGGAAAGACGACCACAGCGGTTAATCTCGCTGCGTCGTTAGCGATAAAGAAAAAGCGGGTTCTACTGATCGATGTAGACCCTCAGGCGAACGCTACGACCGGGCTTGGCTTTAACCGCAGCGACTTTGAATTTAACATTTATCACGTTCTAACGGGGCGTAAGAGCATGTCCGAAGTGATCCAAAAGACCGAACTTGAGTTTATGGATCTGGTGCCGTCAAATATCGGACTTGTAGGCATCGAGCGCGAAGTAAGCGAAGAGAAAGACTTCAAACTAATGCTAAAAAATAAAATTTCCGAGGTTAAGGATAGATACGATTTCATCATCATCGATTCGCCGCCGACGCTTGGTAGCATTACGGTAAATGCCTTGGTCGCAAGCGATAGCGTAATTATCCCGATTCAGTGCGAATTCTATGCACTTGAAGGCGTCGCGTTGATCCTAAATACCGTAAAAGTCGTCAAGCAAACGCTCAATAAAAATTTAAAAATTCGTGGATTTTTGCCTACGATGTATAGTTTGCAAAACAATCTCGCCAAAGAGACAGTTGCGAATTTACGCGAGTATTTCGACGATAAGCTCTTTCGTATCGGCAAGAGTGATGATCTAGTCATCATCCCGCGCAATATTAAGCTAGCCGAAAGCCCAAGCTTTGGCAAGCCGGTGGTTTTATACGATATAAAATCTGCTGGTTCCATCGCCTATCAAGACCTCGCTAAATCCATAATGGAGCAAAAATGGGCAAGGTAAAAAGAGCGCTCGGGCGTGGGCTCGGTGCGATTTTAGACGACGTAGAAAGCTCCTATAACAGGGAGCTAGAAAGCGGAAATGCCGATAGCTTAATCATCGAAATCGATGTCGATAAAATTGAGCCAAATCCATATCAACCGCGGCAGAGCTTCGATGAGGAGGCGCTTAGGCAGCTAAGCGAGAGCATCGCTCGCCACGGGCTTATTCAGCCTATCATTGTTATTCAAAAAGATGACTCTTACGTCCTGATCGCCGGCGAGCGACGTCTAAGAGCGACGAAGCTTTTGGGCGAGAGTAAAATCAAAGCCGTAGTCGCGGACATAAAATCTCAAAATTTAAGAGAGCTTGCCCTCATCGAAAATATACAGCGCGAGGATCTAAATCCTATCGAGCTTGCTAAGTCCTATAAGGAGCTTATCGGCGAATATAGGATTACGCAAGAGGAGTTAGCCGACATCATCAAAAAGTCCCGCACGCAGATTACCAACACGCTAAGACTTTTAAATTTATGCTCCGAAGTGCAAGACGCCATAAGCGCAGATAAAATTTCGCAAGGGCACGCCAAGATAATGGTTGGACTTGAAAAAGAGGATCAAATTTTAGCGCTAAATACCATTTTAGGACAGCGTCTAAGCGTAAGAGATACCGAAAATTTAGTAAAAAAGCTCAAAGATAAAACCGTTCCGAAAGAGAAAAAGCCTGGTGCGGAATTTCAAAGCTTCAAGCCTGAGCTTTTAAAGCTAAAGGCCAAGCTTGATCAATTTGGTAAAATAAGTATCAAAGAGCGTAAAATTTCGATCGAATTTAGCGAAATTTTACAAATTTCCGAGTTTTTAAAGAAAATCGGATGATTTTTTATAGTGTATTTTAATTTTTCATATTGTAAAATACGCATTTTGTTTAAAACTAACCTGGAGGAGGTGCGATGCTAGACGTAAGTTTGACCGCCATGATAACGACCATCGTCGTATTTTTAGCTTTGATTTACTTCTTAAATATCAAGCTTTATAGACCGCTACTTTCGCATATGGAAAAGCGAGAGGCCATTATTAAAGAAGATGAGGCAAATGCGATGAAAAACGCGCAGGATGCAGATGCCGATAAAGCAGAGATCGTACGAATCATGGATGCTGCGAAGTTGCAAGCTGTTAAAATAAAGCAAGAGGCGATGGATAGCGCGAAGCAGGCTGCCGCCAGAGAAATAGCCGAGAAAAAAGCCGCGATGGAGGAGGATTTTGATCAATTTTTAGGCGGTTTGGATGAGCAAAAGCGCAACCTAAGAAATGATTTGCAAGCCAAAATTCCGGAATTTAAAAATGCCCTGAGCACTGCCGTGGCTAAAGTATGAGGTTTTTAGTATGAAAAAATATCTATTTTTATTTATCATTCCGGCGTTTGTTTTAGCAAGCGGTGGGCACGATGGAGTCAAAGACTACGACGTGCTGTGGCGAAGCATAAATTTCATTTTGTTTTTCGGAATTTTGTTTTATCTTTTAAAAGGTCCCGCAAAAGCAGCATATCAAGGTAGAATCGACGGCATTGCATCTAGACTTGAAGCTAATCAAAAAATTTTAAAAGAGTCCGCAGCTCGCAAAGAGCAAGCTAAAAAAGATCTACAAGATGCCAAGGTTCAAGGCGCAGCTTTAATCGAAACCGCTAAAAAAGAGATCGTGTTCGCTGCCGAAAAGATAAAAAATGCAACCGAGCAAGAGATTGCGAATTTGCAAAAATCTTTCGACGAACAGAAAAGCTTTGAAGCGCGCAAGATGAAAAAAGAGGTCGTAAGCGAGATACTGGATGATGTTTTTGCATCGGATGATATTAAATTCGGTCAAGATAAGCTGGTTAAAATCGTAGAGAAAAAGGTCGGATGATGATAAATAACACCTCAAAAAGATATGTAAACGCCCTGATACTGAGCTATAAAAAAGATGAACTATGCTCTGTTTTGCAGACGCTCGAGAGCGTCGCGAGTGCATTTAGAATTCCAAAATTCCGAGATATTGTAAAATCTCCGACGCTAAAAGAGGAATCCAAAGTGGAACTTATTGCGTCGTTTATAAAAAATCCAAGCGAAAAAATAGTAAATTTTATTAAACTTTTAGCTAAGAATAGGCGTATTGCGCTGATCCCGCAGATAGTCGAGGAACTGCGCAAGAATATTGCGGCGCTGGATAATAAATACTTAGGTAAAATTTATTCCGCTACCGAAATAGACGTCGCGAAAATAAAAGAGCTAGAGGCTAAAATTTCAAAGAAATTTAATGCAGATATTACTCTGCAACCCGTTAAAAGCGAGCTTGAGGGTATTAAGATCGAAGTCGAGGATCTTGGATTTGAGATTAGTTTTTCAGTTGATAGATTGAAACAAAAAATGAGCGAATATATTTTAAAAGCAATTTAAAGGAGTAAAGCGTGGGTGCGAAAATTAAGGCAGACGAAATCAGCAGCATAATCAAAGAGCGAATCGAAAATTTCGATCTTAGCGTTGATATCGAAGAAACCGGTAAGGTCGTTTCGGTCGCAGACGGCGTTGCTAATGTTTACGGCTTAAAAAACGTAATGGCTAATGAGATGGTCGAGTTCGAGAACGGAGCTCGTGGTATCGCGTTAAATTTGGAGGAGAGCAGTGTTGGCATCGTTATTTTAGGCGATACTAGCGGTATTAACGAAGGCAGTAGTGTTAAAAGACTGGGTAAGCTTTTGCGCGTACCAGTGGGCGATGCTCTGATCGGTCGCGTAGTAAATGCCCTGGGCGAGCCGATCGACGGTAAAGGCGCGATAGAGACTAGCGATACTAGATTTGTCGAAGAAAAGGCCAAAGGCATCATGGCTCGTAAATCCGTCCATGAGCCGCTTCAAACCGGTCTTAAAGCGATAGACGCGTTAGTGCCGATCGGTCGCGGACAGCGCGAGCTCATCATCGGCGACCGCCAAACAGGAAAAACCACCGTCGCCGTTGATACTATCATCAATCAAAAGGGCCAGGATGTCATCTGCATATACGTAGCAATCGGCCAGAAGCAATCTACCGTCGCGCAAGTCGTTAAAAAGCTTGAAGAATACGGCGCGATGGATTATACGATCGTAGTTGCAGCCGGTGCTAGCGAGGCGGCTGCGCTTCAGTATTTGGCTCCGTATTCGGGCTGCACGATGGGTGAGTATTTCAGAGATAACTCCCGCCACGCGCTTATCATCTACGATGATTTGAGCAAGCATGCGGTTGCGTATCGCGAAATGTCACTTATTTTGCGCCGTCCGCCGGGACGCGAGGCGTATCCTGGCGACGTATTTTACTTGCACTCCCGCCTGCTTGAGCGCGCTAGCAAGCTAAGCGATGCACTCGGTGCAGGCAGCCTAACGGCGCTTCCTATTATCGAGACGCAGGCAGGCGACGTTTCGGCGTATATCCCTACAAACGTTATCTCCATCACCGATGGTCAAATTTTCTTGGAGTCGGGTCTATTTAACTCGGGAATTCGCCCTGCGATCAACGTGGGTCTTTCGGTTAGCCGCGTCGGCGGTTCCGCGCAGATTAAAGCGATCAAAAAGGTCTCGGGAACCTTGCGCCTAGATCTTGCTCAATACCGCGAACTTCAGGCGTTTGCGCAGTTTGCGAGCGACTTGGACGAGAGCAGTCGCAAGCAGCTGGATCGCGGACAAAGAATGGTCGAAATTTTAAAGCAGCCTCCTTATTCGCCGCTTCCGGTCGAAAATCAAGTGGTCATCATCTTTGCGGGAAGCCGCGGATTTTTAGACGACGTGCCTACGAGCTCAATTGGCAAATTCGAAGCTGAGCTATATCCATATATCGAGGCGAAATATCCTGAAATTTTTGAAGAGATCAGAAGCAAAAAGACCATCGAGAAGGATTTGGAAGAAAATTTAATCAAGGCTCTAAATGACTTTAAAGCGACATTTGCCGCTTAAGAAGGCTAAATTATGGCAAATTTAAAGGATATAAAGCTTCAAATCAAAAGCGTCAGAAATACGGAGAAGACTACTAAAGCTATGAAGCTGGTCTCCAACGTCAAGCTTAAAAACACAAAAGAGGCGGCGATGCGCTCGCGAGCTTATGCGGTGAAGATTAACGAGGTCTTGGGTGAAATTTCTGCGCGCGTTAAAAATTACGTAGGCAATAATTCAGGCAACGACGAAAAACTTAGAATTTTTGATACCACTCGAGAGGTAAAGGTGGTTGATTTGCTGTTTATTACCGCAGATAAAGGGCTTTGCGGCGGTTTTAATATCAACACCATCAAAAAGATCAAAGCTTTGATCGAGGAGCTTAAGTCTAAAAAGATCAAGGTTCGCCTTCGCGCCGTCGGCAAAAAGGGGATAGAGTATTTTGATTTTCAAGGCATTGAGCTTTTGGAGCGATATATCGGCGTGAGCTCATCTCCATCGTCTGAAAAAGCTAATGAAATCGTCCAAGCCGCAGTTAAGGATTTTAATGAAGGCAAAACCGACGAGGTCATACTCGTCCACAACGGCTATTTGAATATGATTACCCAAGAGATGCGGGTAAATACGTTGGTGCCAATCGGAGAGCCTGCGATTAGTGAGGATGCTTTAAAAACATCTACATTGGAAGTAGAGGTTGAAAGCCCTGAGGATGAAGAAACATTGATGTTAAATTTAATCCAGAGCTATCTTAGCTACAGCATGTATTACGCGCTTATTGACTCTTTGGCAGCGGAGCACTGCTCGAGAATGAACGCTATGGAGAATGCGACAAACAACGCTAAGGAGCGCGTATCGCAGTTAAATTTAGCATATAACAAAGCCAGACAAGGCTCTATCACGACTGAGCTTATCGAGATCATAAGCGGCGTCGAATCAATGAAATGAAAGGAAAACGGATGAAAGGAATAATTTCTCAGGTAATGGGTCCCGTGGTCGATGTCGATTTCAAGGACTACTTGCCGAAGATTAATGAAGCTATCGAGGTTAAATTTGACGTCGAAGGCGCTCATCGTAGGCTGATCCTAGAGGTAGCCGCGCACCTTGGAGACAATCGCGTCCGCACGATCGCTATGGATATGAGCGATGGACTTAGGCGAGGGCTTGAGGCTACGGCTCTTGGCGCGCCTATTACGGTGCCAGTGGGCGAGAAGGTTTTGGGTAGAATTTTTAATGTCACGGGCGATCTGATCGACGAGGGCGAGGATGAGAAATTTGAAACCCGCTGGTCCATTCACAGAGATCCGCCTAGCTTTGAAAATCAAAGCACGAAGAGTGAAATTTTTGAAACCGGCATTAAGGTAGTCGATCTGCTCGCCCCTTACGCAAAGGGTGGTAAGGTAGGACTATTCGGCGGTGCTGGCGTCGGCAAGACTGTCATCATCATGGAGCTAATCCACAACGTCGCTTTCAAACACAGCGGTTACTCCGTATTTGCGGGCGTCGGCGAACGAACGAGAGAGGGAAACGACCTTTATAACGAGATGAAAGAATCGGGCGTTTTGGATAAAGTCGCCTTGACCTACGGCCAGATGAACGAGCCGCCGGGAGCGAGAAACCGTATCGCGCTAACCGGTCTTACAATGGCCGAGTATTTCCGCGACGAGCTAGGGCTTGACGTTTTGATGTTTATTGATAATATCTTCCGCTTCTCGCAGTCGGGTTCAGAGATGTCCGCGCTTTTAGGACGAATTCCGTCCGCGGTCGGCTATCAGCCTACGCTTGCTAGCGAAATGGGTAAATTGCAAGAGCGCATCACTTCGACCAAGAAGGGCTCCATCACCTCCGTTCAGGCCGTTTACGTGCCTGCGGACGACCTTACTGACCCGGCTCCTGCGACCGTTTTTGCGCACCTTGATGCGACGACCGTTTTAAACAGAGCGATCGCCGAAAAAGGAATTTATCCTGCCGTCGATCCGCTTGATTCTACCTCAAGAATGCTCGATCCGCAAATCATCGGTGAGGAGCATTACAAGGTCGCTCGCGGCGTCCAAGCAGTGCTTCAAAAATACAAAGATTTGCAAGACATTATCGCGATTTTGGGTATGGACGAGCTTAGCGAAGAGGATAAACTCGTGGTCGAGCGGGCTAGAAAGATCGAGCGCTACCTATCTCAGCCGTTTTTCGTAGCCGAGGTATTTACCGGAAGCCCCGGCAAATATATCTCACTAGAGGAGACTATCGCG
>NZ_CALJPG010000028.1 GCF_937980635.1 uncultured Campylobacter sp. | reverse complement strand
ATCCCGAACCTCGCCCCAGAAAATATACATAGCTCGTATTCTAAAATTTCGTTATAAACGGCATTTTGTCATTATTAAATTTACAAATTTCACGCCGTCTGATCGGACGGGCGAAATTTCGTCTAGATTCCAAGTTCGGCTCTTACGAGCGATTCGTTTTGCGGCGTCAAAAAGCCCGCGATATCCTGCCACATGGGATGAAAGCCGTATCCGCCGTCTATCATCTCGCTGCGTGCGGCCTCCAGGCTCCAGCCCTGATAGATCACGCGGTACATCGCCACCACAAGCCCCGTGCGATCGGCTCCGTGATAGCAGTGCACGAGCACGGCGCCCTCCTTTTGGCGCTCGCGAATGGTGCGCAAGACGTCCGCGATCTGCGCGGGTTTTATCTCCCAGCTTTGAAGCGGCTTGTTCGCGAGCCAAAATTGATCCCCAAACGCCCTTCTGTCGCCGCCTCTGCTAAAATGGCGCAGATTTACGATGCTTTTGATGCCAAGCTCGTGCAGCTTCGCGGCGTCGCTTCCGTCAAGTTGAGCGCTGCGAAACAGCAGCTCGTCTACGCGATAGAAATTTTTAGCTTCGTCGATGAGGGTTGCTTTTTGCGATGAGTTTGGGTTTGTGTTGCGCGCTGCGGTATCTGCGCTTTTAAAATGCGCGTTTTGAAATTTAGCGTCTTTTACGTCCGCGAGATTTAGTTCCGTGCCGCTCGTTTTTCTAAAATTTATGGAATTCGCATCTATCGCAAGCTCCGCGTGTATGCCGGTTGCAAAGAAAAATGCGATCGCTAGCGTAAGGGTTTTAAATTTCAAATTTCATCCTTTAAATTTGGCTAAATTTTATAATTTTTGTAAAATTTGACGCTTGGCTGTCAAAATGCAAAATGGCAAGCGCGCCTGAATTTAACGTAAAATTTGAGCGTCAAGCCTGCCCAAATCGCCGTCAAATTTCGCCGCAAGCCTGCAAATCGCGCCGTAAAATCAAAATTTCGTTTTAAATTTCCCCGTTCCCACCCTCGGTATCGCTAGATCAGTACGCGGTAGTTACATTGCGTAGTTACATTGCCCCTGTAAATTTACTGAAAATAAATCGTAAAAGGGGTGCGCCCGTTTCCGCGAGCGCTGCCATAAACCTGCTTCGCAGGTGAGTTTCGTACTCGCCTCTTGCGATACTTACCCGAAATTTTATTTTTCGCGAAATTCTTTCAAATTTCACCGAAAAATTCGACGCTTTAGTCGATCAGATCGGTCTGCCAATTCGCACTTTGCAGCGTCGTATCAAGCTGTCTGATCTGCCTAGCTAGCTCATCTACTTGCTTTTGCAGCGCCGCGACGTCGACCGTGCTTAGAATTTTAATCTCGCTACGCGAATAAACGTCCACTTTTTGCGCAGAAGCTTGCGCGAATGTTCGCAGCGCGCCCGCTTTTAGCGTGAGTACGTCGCGTTTGGCGATGAGCTCGGTTAGGCTCTTGCCGTCCGCTTTTGCGGTGCAGTTGGTTAAATTTATCCGAACGATTAGCCGCTCAAGCTCGCCAGTAAGCGCATCCAGCTCGGCTAGTAGCGCCTTTGGCTCTTCGCTAGGATTCTCGCCCTCTTGCACCTTTGCATTGTACGCGAGCCTTGATTTTAGCTGCTCGATGCGTTTTTGTATGTCGGCGCGCAGTATCAGCGTCTCGGCTAGTTTCATTTTCGTCCTTTTTAAAATTTATTTGCCGCCGCCAAGCTGTCGATCTTGTCCGTAGTGCGGTGAATACGGGCCGTAGAGCAAGCATTTGTTGCAGTTCTGAGCTAGCAGCATCGCATCTGCGCTCGCAGAGAGCTTGTATCCCGCATCGGTGATCGTATCACTAACCTGCTTAATAACCGCGGAGATCAGCATACCCACGAGATTGTTACCGCCTCCGCCCGAGTCGTCGCTGACCTGCGCCGAGCCCTCCCAGAGCATCGCGCCGCTTCGCAAATCCACAAGCTTGGCATTGACCGCCACCACGTTCGTGCTTTTGATAAGCATATACGAAGTGCCGTATTTGACGACGTTCAGATACAGCACGGCGTCTGCGCCGAAAATCTGTCTTAGCTTGTGCGCGGAGACATTTTGGATGTCGCTAGCCTCGTAAATTCCGTTATTTTTGAAGGTCTCATGCACGAGCGCTGGATCAAATACATAATACCCCGCTTCACTTAGCGGATAGATCGCGTTGGCAAGCACGGCAGCACCTGCATCCACTTCAGTTGTTTCGTTGCTCGGCATCAGCACCAAAATCGATCGCGGCTTAGCCTGTTGAAGCGCCGAGTAGTCGTAAATTTCAGGCTCGCTTAGAGCGCACGCATTAAAAAACAGCGCCACGAATACGCTAAAAATCGCTATTTGAGCTTTATTTTTCATTTTTTAGCCTTTTTATTCGTTTTACCGCCCTGCTTTGCGGCAGCTTTGCCTTGCTTTGCAGAGGCTGCTTTGGCGGCTTCGCGTCCGCTTGATCCTTGGGCTTTATCGGCGCCGGGCTTGGCCGCAGCCTCAGCTTTTTTAAGCGCGGCGGGGTTTGTAACGAAGGTCAAAAACGGCTTTGATTCGGGGAAAGCCTGAGCTTCTTTTTCAAAGTTCTCTCTCGCCCTCGCGCCGTTGCCCGCGCTTAGATACAAAAGCCCCAGATGCGAATAAAGCCCCGGCGGGACTTTTAGTCCCTTTTCGTATGCCTTTTGGATAGATTTTTCAAGCGCTTCGATCTGCTCGCCTACGTTGCCTTCCTGCTTCAGATACTGATAGGTCGAGTCCGTGTAGCTGCCGTCCCAGTAATAAATTTGATTCCGCGTCCCGCCGCCGCAGCCGCAAAAGATCACGGCCGCAGCAGCAAGAGCAAGAGCGCTGCTCGCTTTCAAATTTAATCCTTATCTCACTTTAAACGCGCCGTTTTCAAGGCCGTTTACGAGATTATTGACCGCTTCGATGATCGCCAGGCTTAACACCTTGCCGTTTAGCGTCGAATCATAACCCGCAGTGCCGCCGAAACCTAGCACTTCGCGGTTTGATAGCTCATACTCGCCCGCGCCCTGAGTCGAAAAGACCACCTCGGACGTTCTGACGTCAACGATGTTTAAATTTACTTTAGAATACGCGGTTTGGGTTTTTCCTTTGCCTAAAATTCCAAACAATTGATGATCTCCGGTCGTCTTGCGGCCAAACTCAGTCACGTCGCCGGTGATAACGTATCTGGCGCCCTTTAAGTTTTGCGCGCTTTTGGAGATTGCGCTTTCCTCTTTGATGGCGCGCATATTCGTGCGATCAAGCACCGAGAAACGTCCTGTTTGCTGCAAGCTCGAGATCAAAATCGTCTGCGCTTGGTTGCCCAGTCTGTCCTCGCCGTCGGAGAATACGCCGTTATTGTAAGAGGACTGGTTGTTAAAGCGTCCTACCGACACGGCGATCCGCTCGCCCGAGTAGTTGGTGTTTAAGCTCGATACCGTAGGGGTTTGCACTACGCGAGAGCTTTCTTTCGCGCATCCGCTAAATAACGCCAGCACCGAAGCCGCAATAACGGCAGCCGATATGGTTTTTTTGAAATTCATTCTTTACTCCTTGAAAAAATTTACGTATAATATCTCATTGTTTCTTAAAATTTTATGTATAAATTTAAGCGCATAAATTTAGCAAAACGGGAGCGATGATGCTTAATATTTTACTAGTCGAAGATGATGAGGTTTTGAGCTCGGCGATAAGAGAAAAGCTGCTTGATGAGGGCTTTAGCGTGAGCTGCGCCTTCGACGGCAAGCAGGCGGCAGAGGCGTTAGACGAGGCGCACTTCGATCTGATCATCTCGGACGTGATGATGCCTAAGATGGACGGCTTTGAGCTTAGCAGATACGTTAGGCGCGACGGCAAGAGCCAGCCGATACTGATTATAACGGCAAAAAGCGAGATCGAGGATATGCAGACGGGTTTTAAAAGCGGCGCGGACGATTATATGAGCAAGCCGATAAATTTAAAAGAGCTCGTGCTGCGCGTGCATGCGCTGCTAAGGCGAGCTAAGATCGCGAACGAAAAGCGACTTCTCATCGGCGGAAGCGAGCTTGATTATGATACGCTAAGCGTCCGCACCGAGGGCGAGCGTATAAGCCTAGCGCCGAAGGAATTTCGTCTTTTGTTTTTGCTGCTAAGCTACGCGGGCAGAATTTTTACGAGATTTGAGATAATGAGCGAAATTTGGGGCTACGAAACAGACAGCGACGAGCGCGTCGTCGATACGCACATCAAAAAGCTACGGGCGAAATTTGAAAACTCCAAGGACTTTGAGATAATCACCGTGCGCGGGCTCGGCTACAAAGCGGTAAAAAAGGAACGAGCATGAAAAAATACCTCATCAGCCTAAAAAGCTTCATCGCGTTTTACTCTTCGCTCGCATTCGGCGTGATAAATTTCATCGTCTGCTTCGCGGTTTGCATGCTTTTTTATATAGGCATCGGCGGCAAGATCGGCGGCTTTTGGGACGGAGTGGCGCTGTGTGCGATCATCTGCCTAATCACGATGGCGTTAAATTTTACCCTGCTTTACTTCGGACTTAAAATTTTATTTCGCCCGATTAAGCGGCTACTAGGCGCGATCACTGCGATCGCAAACGGCGATTTTGAGGCGCGCGCCGAGCGCAAGCTGCACGGACATCGCACAGATTACGTCTATATGCACGAGCTGGACGAGCTTGTAGTAAACGTCAATAAAATGGCGCAGAAGCTGCAAAAGCACGAGCAGCTGCAAAAGGAGTTCGTCTCAAACGTCTCGCACGAGATGAAAACGCCGATCTCCTCAATCGCCGCGTTAAGCGAGATGATAGAGGGCGGCGTGAGCGAGGAGCGCGCGGTGCGATACGCAGCCTCCATCGGCGCGGAAGCAAACCGCTTAAGCAAGCTCTGCACCGACATGCTAAAGCTAACGAGACTTGATAGCGGCGCGGCGGTGCGCCTAGATGAGACGGTACGTATCGACGAGCAGATTAGGCAATGCATCATATCGCTGAGCCAAAGCTACGGAGAGCGCGAGTTTGAGCTAAATTTGTCGCCGCTTAGCGTGCGATCAAACGCGGGGCTGCTAAATCAAATTTGGCGAAATTTGATCGAAAATGCGCTTAAATACTCGCAGCCGAGCGGTAAAATTTTCGTCCGTTGCTGCGCTTGCGATAGCTTTGCGCAGGTGAGCATCAAAGACGAAGGCATCGGCATCTCGTGCGAGAAGCTGGATAAAATTTTTGACCGATTTTATCAGTGCGAGGAATCGCACAAGGAGCTCGGCAGCGGGCTTGGGCTTAGCATCGTACGCACGGCGCTTGATCTTTTAGGCGGACAGATCAAATACGAAAGCGAGCCGGGCGTCGGAACCGAGGCGCGCGTTAAAATTCCGCTTTAAATTTCAGATCAAGACGGTGCGGATGAGCTGCGTCTTGCAATTCATAGCTCGCTGTAAAATTTCGCTCCACAGGCGCAAGTCGCGCCGATGCAAGCTTTGACGATACGAGCCCTGACGGCGCAATCCTAGCCGATGCAGTCCTTTGATGATACAAGCTTTGACGGCGCAAAAAAGCGCGGGCGTGTCGCGCGCCGCATTCACAAAAAATTCTGCTTTAATTTTATATCGATTTGCCGCGGACGCCTCGCGCGCCGCGACGAGGTCGGAAATCTGCTTTAAATTTACCGCACGCTGCGACTTTGCTGCCCTCTACTATTTTACCGCGCATTACGGCGAGCGGCAAGCTCGCTTAAATTTTCCGCGCCTTAACACAGACGGCCGAATTTTGCCTGAAATCTGCCGCCGCTCGCTTGCGCTTTGCAACGAACGGAGAAATTTTGTCCTAAATTTCAAAAGACACATTAAGAACACAATCATCTTATATAATCCCGCTCATAGATCGATCGGGCACGCCCATAGCAGCCCGAACCGAGCAAATAATGAAATTAAAAACAAAGGAGAAGCGATGAGTAAGGCCGTACTTCACTCAGTGTTAGCGATAGAGGCCATTTTATGGGGGCTTTTGTCGGCTGTGATTATAGGTGCGTAAATTTTACGCTTTGAGCTCGGCGATCTGCCGAAAATTTATAAAATTTGTGCCCTGCCTCGCATCCGCTGCAAAATAGGGCACACCCTCGCTAACGATAAATCAAAATTTATTTATCCGCCGCCTGTTGCGCAAACCTCACTACGTGCAAGCCGATACCGCACGCAAACCTCGCTGTGCGCAAACCCGCCGCGGATAAACCAGCTGCGCAACTAAAATCGAATAAAAATTTTAAATACTACGAATGGACAAATGAGCCTATTCCGCCCCATTTCATCCGCGCTTTTTCGTAATATGTGCTCGCCCGCAAAACAGCTTGCGATAGGAAATGGTTTGAACGGCTAAATTCCAAAATACGCGACCCGCTCCCAAGCACGCAAATTCGCCGCTTTCGCCGCTAAGCGATTTTTAAAAGCTCTCAAGCTAAAATTTATCCCGAATTTAAGATCAAATTTAAACTCGACCCAGACGGGCGAAAATTTCACGAAAGATGCCGCAAGCGGCAAAATCTCAAAGGAGCCTAGCGTGAAAAGATTGATAAATTTCCTCGGGCGCATTTGCACGGACCTGCTCGCAGGCAGGGCGCTACTACACCCGATCCTGCTTACGGTCGCATTTTTAGCGGCGAAATTCGGTGCGATATATGTCGTAGATGAAAAAATTTTAGGAAGCGGCTATGATTTGGGGATATTTGGAGAATTCGCTTATTACATATTTTTCGATTTTGTCGCGGGTGCCTATTTTATAGCTCTTTGCGCGCATATAATCTATGCTTCGCCTAAAGTCAAATCGCTTAAAATTTTACGCAAAATTTTACTCGCGATAATCTTGGCGTCTTGCGCGCTGGGATATTATGCTTCGGACGTAAACTACCAAAAGCTAGGCGTCCTTGAAGCCTTTTTGATTGCCTCGCTAATTTGCATTTGCATCTATTTAGTCGCAACCGAAACATCAAACGACCGCTCAAACGCGGTATTTTGGGGTTTTGCCTATGTTCTTAACTACATAGGTGCCTTATTTGTAATATTTCATGCGCAAGCCGCCGAAGTCGTAGCCGTCATTTTAATAATCCTCTGTCCGCTTGCGTGGACGTTTTATTTCAAATACGAATTTCAAAAATCGCTCGCGCAAACGGACGGAGTTTAAATTTTAAAATTTAAAGCACTCTTTAGGCCGAATTTAGGCGTGGCAGGCAAAACGAATATCCCTAGTTTAGGGCGATAAATTTTTTGATCGTCACGCAAAGTATCGTGACGATAAGTGCGATCATCCAGCGCTTTTGAGCTTTTTTGCCGATCCTGTGCGAGGTTTTGACGCCCGCGTAAACGCCGGCTAGCGAGCCGACGCCGAGCAACGCGCCGATTTCGTAGTATACGAGTCCGTGCGCGGAGAGGCTAATAAAGCCCGCACTTGAGGAAAATATCACGAAAAATAGCCCCGTGCTGACGGCCTTTTTGATGTCGTAGTTTAAAAAACTGATCAAAATAGGCATCACGAATACCGCGCCGCCGATACCCACGCTGATCGCCACGGCGCCGACGAACAGCCCCACGATAAAGAGCAAAATTTTAGATTCGTTGGCCTCGCCCGCGGGCTCGGTCGGGGTTTTGAAGAGTTTGATTAAATTTATGATCTGCACCAAAATAAGCGTGCCCAGAAGGAATTTTGACGAAAAATAGCTTACGATAAAGCCGCTGCTAAGCGCGCCGCAAAAGCCCCCGAGCCCCAGCACCAGCGCGGGCGCGACGTCTAGCATTTTACTTTTAAAATTTACGAACGAACCGAAGATCGAGCTAAAAATCATCTGCATGATGCTAATGCCGATGGCGTACTTGACATCGTAGCCGAAGAGCATCATCACGGGCACTACGACCGTGCCGCCGCCGATGCCGAAAAATCCGCTGATAAAGCCTACCGCAACGCCGATTAAAATGTATTCAAAAAACATCCATATTCCTTATTTCAGCCCCTTTGATCTCTCTGAATTCCGCTTTTTGCGGCTTGTTTTAAATTTTACCGTTTTGCAAGCCTTGAAATTTAAGCGCGAAATTTAGCAAATTTAAGCCTTATAGCCGTTTTGCTTTGCGCATCCATTCGTGGTATTGCTCGCGCGAAATTTTTACTTTTTCATATCGCAAGGTGTCCGCGCGGAAGCATTTTAGGCTCAGTTCATTACCCTCAAAGCCCGCAAAATCAGCCTGCTCGTAGATGTCGTAACCGCCCTGTATGCAGTCTAAAACGTCTACATATCTCTGCTCTTCGCTCATCGGCTCGGCAAAGCTCACCAAATGCACGCCGTTTGGAGCCGCCCAATAGCAGCCGCTCACGGCCAGCGCGTCCCAATCCCGCAGATAGCGCGCACCGCTAAAGATAAAGCTCTCCTTGCCGAGCGTCCAGGCGTCCGGCATGAAGCGCATGATCCGCCCGCGATCCAATTCAAGCACGCTGTAGCCGTATAGATCCTGGCGAAAGACGAGGTAAAATTTGCCGTTTGCGTGGCGGATCAGGCTGAAAAATCCGCCCGATCGTCTATACAGCGCCAAGTTTTTATCGCGTAGCTTTTGAGATGGGCTACGCAGCTGCCATTTCCGTCGTCTATGCAGCGCCAGCTTATTATCTGCGGCGCGCCAAACAGCGTGTATTCGCCGCCGCCAAAGCTTGCCGCGCCGAGCTTATATGCGTCCTTTACGATCTCATATCCGCTACCTAAATTTATCGTTTGGCGCCGGGTAAAATTTTGCCCCTCAAAAAGAGCTTCCGACTGCTTGATGCGCGCTTGATACTGCGCGGAATTTACGGCGTTTGCCATCGTGCGCTCCTTAAAAATTTTATGCGGGCGGGTTAAATTTTGCGCTGCCGCCAACAGCTCGCGCTTCTTAAAATTTCATGCGAACCGAATAAATTTAGCCTCGCTAGTCGGCAAAATTTGACCGCTAGGCGGCAGAGCTCAAGCATTAGGCGGAAACCTACAACTATTAAGTGCAATCCGTGAGCGCTATGCACCCGCGCCTAAATTTTAAATCTCACCTTGCCAATTTTTTAAAATTTACCCGCAGTTTCGGCGCTCTGCGAATACTTGTGATACCGCGCCGTCTTTAATGCTCGCGCACGAGAGCCTGAAATTTTATGAGTGTTTAAAATTTCGAGGTATTTAAATTCCACGATATTTAAAATTCCGCGGCGTTTTAAAATCCCACTAAAATCCGAAATTTCGCGAGTATTTGAAATTTCGCAACCTTTAAATTCCACTAGCGTCTTAAATTTTATCCAAGTGCGGACAGCCAAACCGCCCGAGCGGACAGACCGCTCAAATTTGCTCGCCCGCGCCGTGCCGCTAGCCATTACCCAAAATTTACTCCCCAGAATTTTGCTCCTATCAAGAGTGTAATAATCTCACACCAGCTATTACTCAAATTTACTCTCGTCCGCAGCGCGGCTAGCGTATAAATTTAAAATTTTACTCGCCCAAGACTGCGAATATTACTCGGATTTGTCCTCACTCTTGGCGCCTGAAATTTTATCCAGCACCTTTTTGCCGACCTCGCTTTGATTTAGCGCTTCAAGCATCGCGGCTAGCTGCGTGCCGCCCTTGGCGCTTAAAATTTCGCCGAATTTGCTCATCCCCTCGCCCACGCTGCCTTCGTTCGCGATGATCTTAAGATCCGCCGCGCTTAGCGCCTTGGCCTGCTCTAGGCCGATGTCGCGGTTCGCTTCGATCTGTTTGATCGAAATGAGATAAGTCTGATAGCCCTGATTTTCGCCGATCTCGCGCGCCAGCTCGATCTGTGCGTTTACGGGCGCGAGCTCCTTCAGTCTAAGCGCCTCGGCCTCTGCGGAGCCTATCTTTAGCGTACCCTGCGCCTCCTTATCTTTCATCTCCAAAAGCGCCGCGGCGGCGAGAAACTGCTTCTCTTTATCGCCTTGCGCTACTAAAATTTGATTTTCCTTGATCGCTTCGGCGTCGCGGATTTTGGCGTTTTTACGCGCCTCGGCGTCGATCTCGATCTTGCGCTGCTCCTGCTCGGCCTTTACGATCTCCACTTGCTTTTTGATCTCGGCCTGCTTGACGTCGTTCACCCGCACGACCTCCATCGCCTTTTCCTGCGTGATCTTTTGCTGATCCTTGATGAGCTGCTCGGCCTGCTCCTTTGAGATCGCGACCTCTCGCTCGTTTTCGACGGTTTTAAGACCTACCATCTTATTAGCTTCCTGCTGGCGCACTTCGGTCGCTTGCGCGGCTTCGATCTCGGCGATCTGAGCGAGCTTGGTGTTGTTTGCAACCTCGACGCGGCTTTCCTTTTCGATCTGGGATTTTTTCTTCTCCATGATGTTTAAGATGACCTTGCTGCCGCTGCTATCTCGGATATCCATCAGCTCGATGTTTTTAACGGGCTCGATACCCCAGTTTTGCAGCTGCGTCTTTACCGCCTTGGTAAAATCATCTCCGAGCTCGGAGCGGATCTGCAAGATGTCCTCAAGCACGCGGCTCGAAAGGATCGAGCGGATCGAGCCTTGAATGATATTTCTAAGCTGATTGTTAAGATCCTCAAAATTATTGACGCGTTGCGCAGCTAAATTTGAATCCATAATCCTAAAAAACGCCGTGATATCGACGACGAAAGGAAGCCTGCCTAGATCATACGCCTCGTAATCCTCGATCTTGATGCTAAAAACAGAGACGGGCAAAACGATCTTCGTAACGCCCAGCACCGGCACCCAGCTTGGGAATTCATAGTAGCTGTTGCCGTTTCCGGTATCTTTGCCGTAGCTCGTCGTCTTGCGCGCGCTTTGGACGATATGAACTTCATTCGTCTCCACTATGCGCCTGAAAAACAGCGGCACGATGATGAAAAGCACCACTAAAATCCCAGCGGCGGCACCTATCAAATATAAAATTTCATCCATTTTCTCTCCTTTAAAAATGCTAAATTTAAAATGGATTATATAAAAATTTACTTTGAAAAATAATAAATGATCGCAACGGCGGCGGTTAAAATTTACGCAATTTTAATGAGATTTTATGTAATATTGCAATCTATATTTTAACGTCCGAAAGAAAGGTCTAAGATGAAAAAAATTCTACTTACACTGTTGGCAAGCGCGCTATTTGCGATATCTGCCGATTATAGAACCATACGAGATATGGACGGAGTCGAAGTCAAAATCCCCGCAAAAGTTGAGCGTATCGCGGCACTCTGGCACTCGAACAATCAAATTTTACTGGCTCTGGGCGGAGCGGATAAGATCGTCGCTACCACCGATAATATCAGCAAAAACGCATGGTTTCTTAAAATTTATCCGCGCCTGGCGCAGATCCCAGTACTGCTAAAAAATAACGATGTAAATTTGGAGGAGCTAATGAGCCGTAACCCCGACGTAGTCATCGTCCCAACCGCACTGGCAGGCGAAAATTTAGCTAAGCAGGGCTTTACTGTTTTAAAGGCGAGCTTTAGCGATTACGAGCAGATGAGGCGTAGCATCAGGATGTGCGGCGATATGCTAGGCGGCGACGCACCGCAAAGAGCGAAGGATCTGATCGCAAATCTCGATAAAAATATCGCTTTGGTTAGCGGCCGCACCGCAAATTTAAGCCCCGACAAGCGTCCGCGCGTCCTTCACATCGTAGGCGGAAGCGATCTTTTAAAGATCGACGGCAAGGGCACACTGATCGACTCATGGATAGAGCTAGCCGGCGGAACGAATGCGATCACCGCTACAAAAGGCCCGATGAAAACTATCACCGCCGAGGAGATCATCGCGAGCAACCCGCAGATCATAATCGTGGGCGGCGATCACAACGAAGATGCGGTAGAGAAGATCAAGGCTAGCCCGGTTTACAGCGGCACGGATGCGGTCAAAAACGGGCGCGTTTACGGCAATCCGCGCGGGGTTTTTAACTGGGATCGATACGGCGCGGATACGGTGCTTCAAATTTTATGGGCGGCGAAAACCATCCAGCCGGAGCTCTTTGCCGACATCGACATAAAGGCCGAAACGAAGGCGTTTTATAAAAAATTTATGAATTACGAGCTAAGCGACGAGGAATTTGGATATATTTTAAAAGGACTTAGCCCGGAGGGTAAATAAGACGCGGCACCGAAGCAACGGCGTCAGCGCTGCACCTAGCAGGCAAAACCCGTGCCGAATGCTCATCGTGTAGTAGGCGGCGGCACATCGGCACAGAATGTTTCATTGTGCGGCGGTGCATCGGCGCCGAGCGGAGTGCGATTTTGTCGGCTCTTGAGGGCGGATCGTCCCGCCAAATAAGCGGTCTTGATGCCGAACGCCAAATCAAAGGGTGCATCGATATCAAATAAACGGCGCCTGTGTAAAGCGTAGAGTTTATCGTTGCCCGTTATGGACGCCGATGCCTGGATAAGCGGCGTTTCATATCACCTAATTAAGCAAACGCCACCGTACCGCGAGCACTGTCAAAGTGCGAATGCCAATTGTGCATAAACGAACCTCGTCCGATGCCCGAATGAGCGGTATCGCCGTCACATTACCTCAGCAAGCGACATCTGCGGCGGGCGGCGTACCGAACAAACAGCGCGCCCGAATATGTAGTCAAAGACGGAGTAAAATTTAAACCTACGGCGAGCAAAAAAGGGCAAAACAAAACTGCGCGATAAAATTTAAAGCGAAAGAGGCGGTCATGGAAATTTCATTTTTTACGACGCTTGAGCCCGCTCTAGCGGGCGCTTGGATACCCTCATTTGCAATGGTGTTGATACAGTTCGCGTATATGTTTATCTACAAAGAGGTCGGCAAACGCGCCACCGATACCTCATGATACACGCTCGCAGACAAGAGAAATGCGATCATAAGCTCGCTGCTGCAAGTAGCGCTGCTTAGTTTGTCGGTGTTCGTGCCGCTTAAGACGGGCAGCGCGTGTTTTGGATCGGAGCGATGATCTACGTAGAGGCTTTTGCGGGCTTCATCAAGGCGTTTTACGACTATGCGGCAGCCCCTGCGGACAAGACCGCACAGGACGGCATCTACCGCCTATCGCGCAATCCGATGTATTTCTTTTATTTCCTCGGCATGGCGGGCGTTTGCGTCGCCTCGGCGTCGCTGTGGCTACTCATAGCGATAGTGCCCTTTGCCATATACAACCATCTTGTGGTCCTGGGTGAAGAGCGCTACTGCGAGCGAGCCTACGGACAGGAGTATCTAAAGTATAAACGCAAAACGCCGCGATATTTTTTGTTTTTCTAAGGGGAGGGTAAAACCTAGGGCATGCCGCAGCCCTAGACGTTTTATAAAATTTTGGCACCAAGGAGAGAGTGTGTTCGTAAGGAAAAATTTGGCGCTCGTCACCGCTTTGTTTCTAGCGTTTTGTCTAAACGCCGCCGCGGGCGAGCCGAGGACGGTTAAAGATATGCGCAGAAACGTCGTCGAGCTACCGGAGAAAGTAAATAAAGTCGCCTCGCTTTGGAACGCAAACAACCAAATCATCCTCGTAGGCGGCGCGGAGTTTGGATACATACTGCACGGCCTAGGCCCGGACGGCAAATGACGCACGCTCCCGCTTGCGGCGAAAAATAGCTTCGGCTGAAGTCTGGGCGCATTTAGAGCCGTCTGCACATTTAGCGAAAAAGCGCTTCTTAAAATTTTAAGAGCCGAGCGAATGAAATTTTACCGGCTCGCTACGGCTCCTTTAAAATTTCAAACGAAATTTTAAAGCAAAATTTTGCCGACGGCGCAAGGGCGCGTATATTGGCGATGAAGACACGAAATGTAAAATTTAGCGATGCGCCGAGCAGGCACGACGAAACGGCAAACGCGAGTTCGCCTCCCTCGTCGCCTACGTGCCGCAGACGCACGCGCCGTCGTATGACTATAGCGTCTTTGACGTCGCTCTGATGGGCGCGCTGTGCAGGACGCCGCTGTTTTGTAGCTTTGCGCGGCGGATAAAAAGCTAGCTGAGCAGGCGCTTGAAAAGATGAGCATCGCGCATCTAAAAAACGCGCCCTACACGAGGGTTAGCGGCGGCGAGCGCGCTTATACCCGCGAGCTTCTATCCATAGCGGCAGCAGTTCGCGCCTGCATACACAAACAAGACATCGTTTTTCGGTAGCGGCGATGGCTAGCACTCATCTCAGTAGCGCGCGGTCCGCTCTTTTTTACATGCATCCGGTTCTCGTCGCTTGCTTTTTTCTGAGGCCATCGCCCGTAACCTGCTCTTTATTTTTTACGAGACAGCGTTTAATTCGCACCGAAATCCGCAGAGCCAAACTTATCGTCCAAAGCGCCGTCCTCCTCGCCTGAAAGCACGCTCATCGCGCTGATACGCGATATCAGCAGGCGATCCTCGGCAATGTCGGCGCGATCCGAGCCGATAGTAAGCGACGTAATCGCCGTGCGCCCGATGACTGCACGTCCGCCATCCATCGTGCGAAGCCCCCAGATATCGTGCAGCACCGCAGGCTTGCCGTCCACCTGCCCTACGTAGAGCATCACGTGGCCGGGCATATACAGCAAGGTTTTATACGCTATGCCGTTTTTGCCGATGAAGCTAAGCTTTTCATCCGCGCTCATCCCCGCCAGCGAAAAACGCTCGCCGCGAGCCGATTGCGCCTTAGAATTTCGCGGCAACCACAGCCCGAAATTCGCCAAAAAATCTTTCGTCATAAGCGAGCAATCGCGAAGAAATTTATACCCGCCCCAGCCGTATTTCTGCCCGAGCAGGCTAGCGGCTACGATCTTTGAGTTCTGCTCATCAAGCAGCGCAGGCCAAAGCCTCGCATCATCCGCGCTAATGAAATATCTCTTGCTGCCAAACTGGGTTAAAATTTCGCCGCCGAATACGCTCCGCACGCCGAGCGTGCCGCCAAGATCGCGCTCGCCGCTAAAATCATACGGCAGGATCGTGCCGGTACGTGCCCTAAAAAGCTCCGCACCGCTTTCGTCATAAATGGCGGCGCCGTCGCGCAGGATCGTTATAAATTTAGAATTTGCGTAGATATCCGCCTGCTGCGGACTGATGCGCTTTATCGCGTCGCTTCTGATCCAGCTCCACACGCCGTCGTTGCGTACGAACGCCCACGCGCCGTCTCTGCTGTAATGCGACAGCAGCATCGGATAGCCCACGCCCACGGCGGAATTTGCGGCGTAATCAAACGGTTCGCCCTCCCCCGGCTCGCTCGGATCGCCGAAAATCGGCAAGTCGCTTGGAATATTTCGCAGCAGCGCGTTTTTTACCGTTATAGCGGGCTCAGATATTAGTCCGAACGCCTCTTCGTTCGCATTTATGCGGATACTTTGATAGATCGCGTCGTTATATATCCTGCCTGCGGCGTCAAAGTGGCGTCCCTTGGCGTAATTAAGTCCCCAAAACGTGTCGATTTCGGCTTTAATCGGCGCATCATCAAACCAAATTTTAAAATAGCGGCTCTTAAACGCGCTTCCGCTTATGTTTTGCACCGAAGCGGGAGCCGGCAGCCGCTCGCTGTTTTGAGCGTATTCAAGATCCAAAACAGCGGGATTTTCCGGGATGAACTTATGGGTAGCGCAACCTGCAAGAACCAAAGCTGCGAAGATAAGAGATACTAGTCGTTTCAAACAAAATGCCTTTTAAAAAATTTTGGCTATAATTTTGCCAAAAAATAGGAAAAAACTTGATAAATTTCATCATCCAAAAACTAAAAGATCGCAATATTTTTATCACGGGCGGCGCAGGCGTGGGCAAAAGCTACGTAATAAAAGAGCTCATCGAAGATTACCGCGCTCGCGGCAAGCTCGTCATCGTACTCGGCAGCACTGGCATCAGCGCCGTAGAGATCGGCGGCGTGACCGTGCATAGCTTCTTCCGCTTCGGCATTTGCAAAAACCACGAGGAACTAAAGGGTTTCGATCGCAAACAAAGCGGCAAACTAAGCGAGCTGCGAAAAATTTTAGCCCTCGCAGATCTCATCGTGATCGATGAAATTTCGATGATCGGCGCCGAGCTTTTCGAGATGATCTATCTTAGAATTTCAAATTCTAAATTTAACGGACGGCTGCTCGTTACGGGCGATTTTTATCAGCTTCCGCCGGTGCGCAAAGAGGGCGAGAGAGCGCCGCGCGCGAGCCTATTTAGCGACTCGGATTACGCCTTTGGCTCGTATGCGTGGAGGCAGTGCGAGTTTTTTTACGTCGAGATGATAGGCTCCAAGCGCACCGCAGATGCGGCGCTATACCGCCTGCTTTGCGAGCTGCGGCTCGGCACCCCAAGCGAGCAGACGGCGGAGCTGATGCGATCTTTGATCATCGATGCCGCGCGAGCTGAGCCGAACGCTACAATAATCTCGGGCCGAAACGCCGAAGTAGATGCGATAAATAGCGCCAGATTAGCCAAGCTTAGCGCACCGCAGAGCAGCTTTGGAGGCGTTTATGAAGCGCTACAAAGCGGAGTGAGCGAGCAGAAAATTCAAAAATGGATCGCCTCGCTAAATACGCCGCAAAGTCTGACGCTAAAAGAGGGCGCAAAGGTGCTGTTTACCGCAAATAAAAGCGGCGAGTTTTTTAACGGCGAGCAGGGCGTCGTCGAAAAGATCGAAAAAAGCGCCGGCGACGAGATCGAAAGCGTGGTCGTAAAAAAGCCCTCTGGCATACTAAGCCGCGTGGGGCTGCAAACATACGAACTAAGCGAGATCGCCGCAAGCGGCGCGGATGCCGAGCAGATCGTGATGGCGCGGTATTATCAGTTCCCGCTAAAGCTCGCATACGCCATCACGATCCACAAATCCCAAGGCATGAGCATTCCGCAGCTCATCTGCGACATCGACAGGATCTTCGCCAAAGGGCAGCTCTACGTGGCGCTTTCGCGCGCGACGAGCCTTGCGGGGCTCAGGGTGATATATACGCGCACAGAGCCCTTGTTGCGGTATTTGCAGCGCAACGCAAGCGTAGACGAGGCTGTGGTGAAATTTTATCAAGAGAATGAATTTTATAAAATTTTGGATCAAAAAATTTAAGGAAACGTATGCAACTAGACAGGGCGATAGCGCTAAGTAGAGCCAAACAAAAAAAGTGTATTTGCAAGGTAGTGATGATCTATGCCAAGATAGCATTTTTGTATCTGTTTCCGTTTATCATAATGTTTGCGATCGATGCGGTATTTAAAACAGACGATGATACGGATTACAAGATGATCGAAGTCTATCTTATCTACGCGGTGCTTTTGATTATTTATGTTGCTTGCATTTACGACGGCATTGCGGACGCCGCTTATGAACATAAACTATTTTACAAAAAAGTTTTGGTGCGCACGGCGATCTCGCAGGCGTATCCGCAGCTTACTTATTCGCCAGGCCGCGGCATAAGCGCGAAGGAATTTAGGCGAGCGGGGATCTTTGCAAACTCCGATTTTATCAGCGAAGATGAGATAAAAGGCGAATGGGATGGGGTAAAATTTAGCCTTAGCGAGGCGATTAGAATCAAAAAGAACTACGATCTGGGCATAGACAATACTTATGCGAAGCTGGCTTCGCTTGCGATGAGCTTATATGATGCGTATATGGATTTTAGCGGTAGCGTGCTGATATGCGAGTTTAGTAAGAAATTTTACTCCCGAACCATTTTGGCAAGCCGCGAGCTGAATACAAAAATTTTAGGCGAGAAGGAGCTAATGGACAACGTCGTTTTTAATAGCGAATTTCGCGTGTTTGCTGACGACAAGGTCGAAGCTCGCTATCTATTGACGCCTACGTTGATGGAGCGACTAAATGAGCTGAAGCGATACTATTATAAATTTAGCATCAGTGCGGCATTTATGGATAATAAATTTTACCTATTTCTAAACGGCGCGCCGAACCGCTTCGAAACAGAGCTATTTAGAATACCTCCAACTACCGGAACGACATATGCTCACCAATACGAACTGGCTGAAATTTTAGAATTAGTAAGCGAGCTGGGCCGCATAACCGGCGAGCTAGAAAGCAAAATTTAATCAGCCCGCATAGTTTAAATTTAACGGGCTAAATTTGACCGCCCTATTACAGTCCCGCTTCGGCTCTTAGCCGTGCCGCGTACATCTCGCGCAGGCGCGGTACGTATTTGCCGACCGCACCGCCGCCGATCGCCCTGCCGTCAGCCTTTATGATCGGCAGCACCATCAGCGTCGCCGCACTGATAAATGCCTCATCGGCTTCATAAACCTCGCTCATTCCAAACGCTCGCTGCTGCACGCTAAGCCCCGCCTGCTCGGCAAGGCCTAAGATCACCTTGCGGCGGATGCCAGGCAGTATGTCGTTTGAAAGCGGCCGCGTGATAAGGACGTCATCTTTGATTATAAACGCACTGGAGCTCGAACACTCGGTAACTAGCCCATCCTCGATCAAAAAACACTCATAAGCACCCGCCTTGTGGGCCTCGTGCTTTAAAATGCACTGAGCTAAAAGCGAGATCGATTTTATATCGCGCCTATGCCAGCGGATCTCGGGCAGGCTTACGATCTCGATCCCCTCTTTTGCGAGCGGATTATCAAAAATTTGCGTATGATAGACGAAAGCAAAGACGCTGGGCTCTATGCCGCGGACGTAATCAAAATCGCGCATCGCGGCCCCTCTTGTGATCTGAGTATAGAAAGCGCCCTCGCTCACGCCGTTACGCGCGATGAGCTCATATAAAATTTCCTCATATTTTTCGCGAGAATACGGGATCTTTAGCTCGATCTGCGTGGCGCTGCGCTCAAAGCGCTCCCAAAAATCCGCTCTGTCGCAAATTTTAGAATTTACCACGGGCGCTACTTCATAGATGCCGTCTCCAAGCACGAAACCGCGATCGAAAGGGCTTATCGCCGCATCCCTCGCCGCGCAAAACTTGCCGTTAATATAAACTATCTCATCGCCGCTCATTCCGCTGATTTCAAACATAATCGCTCCTTGAAATTTCGCATCATTTTATCTTATAACAATTTAATTTAAGATATAATGCCGCAAAAATCGAAGGAACTCCGATGGATAAATCAAATTTTAAAGATAGGCTTTTAGAAATTATGTTTCATGTATCGCACAAGCCGGTGCTCTTCCGCGATCTACTCGAAGCCAACGCCGAGTTTAACGACGGAATGCTCGTCGATCCTTCGAAGCTAAATTTTAAATTTAACTACGGCAAATCCTACGTTATCTTCGCTTGCTTCGCATTCGTCTGTGTTATGTTTTTGATAACGCTGACGCACGCGATGTTTGAAAAGATCGACTTTCACTTCTCCATTTTATTTACGATCATAGCGACGTCGGCGGTTTTTATCGGATTTGATTGCTTTAAAGCGTGGGCTAGAAAAAAGCTAACCCACGAGCTCATCAAACGCGCTTGGGCGAACCATTTCCTCTACTTTCCTTACGAAAAATACAGCCGCATAGTCGAAAATATCTACAACGAAGCGCTCAAAAATGACGTGCCTAGACGCGAGCTAGAACAATACGTGCTAAGCAAAATCGTAGAAGTTGGCGAAAAATAGTTTTAAAATACCACAAAATTTTATAACATAAAACAGCATTTCAACCCAAGCAAATTTTAAAATTTTATTGCGAAATATGCGGCGCGTGGACAAGACGTAAAAATTCCGGCTCGAAAAGCAAGCGGTACGATGGATGAATTCCAAATTAAAATTCTATGTCGGTACTGCAAAAACTGCGCCATAGATTACGATATATAAATTTTAATCAAAGCTTATACTTTCCTGAGCGACATTTCGCTACGGCTAAATTTCACTTCATAAAATTTTATCTATCGCTTCTTAAATTATAAATCTCGTCCACTTACTGCCGATTTAGCAATCCGCATTATGTAATTGAAGTTATGTTTAACTATTTTAGGGTAAAATCACACAATATCTAAGGGATAATATTAAATTTAAGAAAAGGATAGTTTATGAAGCTACTTTTTTGCATTATTTTTGCACTTTGCAGCGGTGTTTTTGCGGGCAGTTTGGAGCAGATCAGATCTGCCGGAGTCGTTAAAATAGGTGTTCGTGATGGTAGGCCGCCTTTCAGTGATGAAAAAAGTGGTAATTTCGAAGGCTTTGAAATCAACCTTGCAGACGCTATAGCTAAGAGCATATTCGGTGATAAGCGCGGTAGAGTCGAGTTCGTCCCTCTAAACGCCAGCGATAGAATCTCTGCATTACAAAATGACAAGGTAGATCTTGCAGTCGCGACCATCACTATAACGCAAGATAGAAAAAGGCAAATCGACTTTTCTTATCCATATTTTTCGATGAGCTTGGGAGTTTTGACACGTAAAAGCGACGGCATCAAAAGCATAGACGATCTTTCAAACAAAAAAGTCTTAGTAGAGGGAAACGGTACTACGGCAGAAAATTTTTTGTATAAAAATAAAATCCACAATTTAATCCATTGCTCCATTACTACCGAATGCTACGATATGCTTAAACAAGGCAAAGCCGATGCTTACGTTAACGATAATCTCATTGTACTAGCTTATTCCATTATCGACGACAATTTAGAAGTAGCAATCCAAAATCTAGGTAATCCGGAATTCTTAGGCATCGGGGTGCGCAAAGGCAATACCGAATTGCTTGATCTGATAAATAAAGAGCTGGTTGCGCTTAGTAAACAAGGCTTTTTCGAACGTTCTTACGATGAAACTTTCAAGCCATTTTATCAAGGCGCTGCAGATAAAAAATACTTCTTACTAGATGGGCTCTATGCCATATTTTAGGACGAAATTTAGCAGTGTTTTATCTAACGGCTTCGACTAAAACGTTATTTATGATAAGCGGATAATATGCGAAATCCAATTTTAAGGACATAAAATGAAACTACTTTTTATAGCGGCTCTATTTTGTGCGGCGCTTTTTGCCGATAGCCTAGATCAAATCAGACAAAACGGCATCATTCGCATCGGAGTGCGCGACGATCATCCGCCGCTTTGCGAGTCAAATGGTGGCAAATTCGAAGGATTTGAAATCGATCTTGCAAACGCAATCGCTAAAGAAATTTTCGGCAAAAAAGAGGGCAAAATCGAGTTCATCCCACTAAGCGTAAATGATAGAATTCCATTTTTAGAGGCAAATAAGCTTGATTTGGTGATCGGTCTATTTAGCATCACCAACGAACGAAAAAGAAAGATCGATTTCTCCCTCCCCTACCTCTCCGTAAATTTAGGCATATTAACGCGCAAAGCCGATGCTTTTACCGATATCGCGCAGCTTCATGATAAAAAGATCGTATTCGAAGGCGATGCGACAGTAGCCGAAAAATTTTTCAAAACCAAGGGATTTAAAAATTTAGGCCATTGTGCTTCGGCTAAGGAATGCTACGAAATGATTCGAAATGGCGATGCGGACGGCTATATAAACGACAATCTCATCGTGCTTGCATATTCCGTCATCGATGATACTTTGGAAGTGCCGTTTAAAAACCTAGGTCCTAGCGATTTTATCGGCATCGGCGTGCAGAAGGACAACAAAGAACTACTTGATTTCGTCAATGCAGAGCTCATCAAGCTAAGCAAAGAGGGCTTTTTCAAAAAGGCCTACGAGCAGAGCTTTGATCCATTCTATCGCGGTACAGCGGATAAGAAATATTTTCTGCTAGATGGAATTTACAATATGCTCTAAGAGCTTGCTTTAAATTTTGAGTCCGGCTTTTAGAATTTTAGTAAATAAAACTTTCTGCTTCGTTTAAAGCGGAAAAGAGATTAAATTTAAGGATTTGCCATGAAATTGCTTCTTGCAATGTTACTACCATTTATCGTTGCTTTCGCCGATAGTCTGGAACAGATCAGATCAAAAGGCGTCGTTCGCATCGGCGTTTACGACGGACAGCCTCCTTTTAGCGAGCTAAACGATGGAACTTTCGAGGGCTTTGAAGTTACGATGGCACAGGCCATAGCAAATGATCTTTTCGGCGAAAAAGGCGGCAGAATCGAACTTGTGCCGATGAAGGTCGAGGATAGAATTCCAGCATTAGTAAACAACCGCGTAGATATCGTCATCGCTACAATTACCATTACGCCTGAACGCGCGCAGCAGATCGATTTTTCAACACCGTATTTTTCGGTAAATCTTGGGGTTTTAACCCGCAAGGCCGATAGAATAAAATCCTTAGCCGATCTACGGGAGAAAAGAATTTTACTCGAAAGCGGCGGTACGGGCGAGGCATTTTTTAAACAAGAGGGTTTTGGAAATTTTACATTTTGTAAGATCGCCAGAGAATGCTACCGCATGCTAAAAGACGGCGACGTGGACGCCTACGCGACCGATAATCTAATCGCGATGGCATATCCGGTAGTCGATAGCGAGGTAGAAGTGCCGCTTAAAACTCTAGGCAAGCCCGATTTCATGGGTATTGGCGTGCAGAAGGGCAATAAAGAACTACTGGATTTCGTCAATGCAGAGCTTATAAAACTAAGCAAAGAAGGCTTTTTTGAAAAGGCATACGAAGGAACTTTTAATCCATTTTATCACGGCGCTGCGGATAAAAGATATTTCTTGCTAGATGGAATTTACAGCTTCTTGTAGGATTTGCGGCTTATTTTAAAATTTATCACGTAAATTTTATCTCCTGCTTGCTATGCTTTAGCTCTTGCAGCATGGATCACATAAAATTTTATCGCGCAATATTATATTGCTTGTTTAAATTTTTTAAAAAAGCTTTTTCACGGGCGAAACGGCGTTTATATAAAATTCCGCTCGTTTAAAAATTTACCCTGCATAAATTCCATGGCAGCTTGAAATTGCCAGAATTAACTTAGCTCAGATTTTTATTATTTCAAATTTTACTAAAAATCCTCTTGCTGGGATTTTTTTACTACTTGCAATCCACTCGAAATACCCCCCCCTAAAAAAGGATTAAATTTCACAGCCAGGAATTTATTCTGTGCAAAGAGTAAATTTTTATTACTTAAAATTACAAACGTAGCCCCCTCTGTCAAAAACCGATCAGCGCTTCTTTAAAATTTCATATTGCAAACTGATCTATTTTTATGTATAATCGCAAACTTTACGAATTTCAAAGGATCAATATATGAAAAAATCCATCTGCTCCTCTATGCTTAGCCTCGCAGCGGTGCTCGCACTAGCACCCACACAAGCGCTTTGCAATGCAGATTCTAATCCGCCGCTTATCCACACCCACAATAATCTATATTCGGCGGGATTTAGCGGCAATACTAGCGGCAGCGGAAGCACCAGCCCGAACGGCAATATTACGACGATTACGGGCGTTGCAAGCGGCGGGACGGATTACTCCGGCAGCGTGATTTACGGCGGAGGAAGCGGCGACGGGATCGCTGGCTTTACCGAGTTGAACTCTGCTTCCAACAATAGACTTACGATTAGAGACGCAAACGCTTACGTGGGTATCGCAATAGGCGCCGAGGCTAAGGGTGTATCGGATAATTATGTTAGTTTGGAAAACGGCTCTAAGGTCAATTTGGTCGTGGGCGGGCAAGGCATAGCGGCATCTAAAACAGGCAATGAAGGTGAAGCAACGCGAAATCAGGTTTTTGTAAAATACGGCGCCGAAATTACGGGAAATGCCGATAACTTCGGCGGCAGCTCAAATAGACATTATAATATCATCGGCGGCAGAAGCGGAGCGGACAAAAAAGCCTCCTCTAACGCCGTAACAATCGACGGAGGCACTATCGGTAACGGCTCCGTTACAAATGTAATCGTAGGCGGCATAGTAAGCGGCGGCGGTGATGCCCTATCAAATAGAATAACTATCAAAGGCGGCACGTTTAGAGGGGGCTTCGATATATTCGGCGCTCAATCTTCCACGGGGCAAAGTAACTCTAATAGCGTCAATATAACGGCGCCTTATTACGGCGGTACAAGCACTATTACTTTAAGCGGTAGCGGTAGAATTTGGGGCGCAGCGGGCGGAAGCGGAAACTCTAGCGCAAACTCCGTATCCATAAGCGCAAAGCTAAAAGCGCAAAATTACCAAGTAGTAGGCGGTCAAGCAAATAGCGCTAGCGCAATGAGCGCAAATCGCGTAGAAATGAACAATGACGATGCGATAGTGGGCAGCGTCACGGGCTCTTTGGGCGGCGCCTCAAGCTCGCGAAGCGTAGTTGATCTTATAAAAGGTACAGTAAAAGGCGATGTCGCGGCAGCAAACGGCATCGCAGGCGAATCGGATGGCGATAGAGTTACTCTAGGAGCGTCAGACTCCAACAAAGGCGTGCACGTAGGCGGCAATGTCTATGGCGCACGCGCAGGAAGCGTCAAAAATGCGGTCGTTTATATCAATAAAGAAAGAACAACGATAGCAGGAGACGTCTATGCAGGCTATGCTACAAGCGGCAGCGTCGAAAATAGTAACGTAAATTTTAGAGGCGGCACGATAAGCGGTACAATCTACGGCAGCAATAAGAATTCAGATAAAACTAATACCTTACATATCCAAAATTGGGTCGGCGGCGGTGTGAAAAAAGCCAAGGATATTAAAAATTTCGGCTCTATAAATTTTTATGATTTATACTCTGATACTGAAGCCGATGCGCCGCTTATCTTAACTACTAGCGGCAATACGAATTTAAACGGCACAAAGATAGAGGGTATAAAATCAGATCTAGGCGAAGGAAAGTACTATCTGATCCACAACTCTGGCGGCGGCACGATCACCAGAGCCGCGCAGACCGTGCAAGATAATCAAATTTATACGATTACCGACAAAGATCACTATCAAATCACCGGCACCACGATCGAGGTCGAAAACAGTAAGAATTTAATCATGCAAAAGGGCACTCTAACTCGCTCTTGGATAGACCCCAACTTCGATCAAAGCGAGCTAATGCAAAATCAAAATTCCAACAAGGCTGCGGGCGCTACTGAGCTATTTGGCAATAAAGGAAACACCGTAATAGTAAAGGAGAATGCAGACAATCTAGGCGGCAAAAACATAAGCTCGGGCAGAGACGACGCTACCGATGGAAGCAAAAGCGTCCACGATAACTATGCCAAGATCAAGGGCGGAAGCAATATAGGCGAGATCAACGGAGGATATTCAAATTCCGCTACCCCGCAAGAAATTTATAATAACCATGTAACTTTTGAAGCAAGCGGAATAGACGTTAAATACGTAAACGCTGCCAACGCCCATAATAGCGGCGGAGGCGGAAACGTCCACGACAATAGCTTAACTACGAATGCTACGATAATCCACAATAGCATTTACGGCGGCAATACTAGCAACGGAGAAGCCAAATCCAATATCGTAACTATAAACAACGGCAGCGTAGGAGCAATGGCGGTAGGTGGCAAGGGAAACAGCGCGATTTCCAACACCATAACTCTTAACTCGGTAAACGTAGGCGGAAGCGTATACGGCGGAAAGGCTAGCGGCACCGCTTCCTCCAACACTGTAAATTTAAACGGCAACACGCAAGTTGCTGGCAACGTCTACGCAGCGGAAGCTACTAGCGGCAGCAGCAACGTAGTAAATTTCAGAAGCGGTAGCGTAGCAGGCACGATATACGGAGTATCTAGCGCAAACGCTAGCAATTCGGGCAACAGCTTAAATATCCTATCTTCAAACTCAGGCAATGGCCTAAATGCAGGGAATTTTGTAAATTTCAATAAATTGGAATTCAACTTAGCCTCCCTTGGCGAGATTGAAAACGATACTTCATCAAGTACCAAAAGAGCTTTAAATTTAACGGGTCCCGGCAATACCGATCTAAGCGGTACCGATATATTCGTAAACTCAGCAAGTGAATTTAACGCTTTAAACAATGCAAGCTATCCAGATGGCGATAATAAGAAATACACCCTTGCCTATAAAAGCGGAGGCGGTAAATTTACCGGATATGATCCGCGTTTTAAAGATAAGGGCTACGTAACTCAGCTAAATAAAAACTATGTCATAAAAGATGCCAATACCTTTAGCAGAAACATAGGCGGTATGCATATAAGCGAGGATGAGAAGGAGCTTTATATCCAAAAGCTTATTAAGACCAACGAGACCATAAATGGAGACTTTGATGCGGATGAACTGCAAAAGTATCTTGGTGCTGGCGGTCTTAACGGAAATAACATAGATATAGGCAAGGCCGGAGAAGATAAGAATTTTAACGCTAGAAATATCCACGCAGCAGGCGCAAACAATACGTTAAATTTTATCAGCGGTCATAATGTAGGCATAATAAGCGCAAGCGGTAGCGGTAACACCCTTAACATAGGAGCTAGCAATAGCTCTCCTGCGGTAGTAAATTCCTTAAGCGCTAAAAATATTAGCGGCTTTGACAGGTTAAATTTTTTCCTTCCTAGCTCCATTAGAGCAGGCGATAGCGTACTTACCCTAAGTGATCCTACGGCTAATACCGATCTAAGCAATGTCGGCAATATCACGGCTTATATAAGCGGAGTAAGCGGCCCGTTAAGTCCAAGCAGCGAGATTCATCTAATAGATAAGCAAGGAAGCGGCAGCCTTATAGCCCCTAACGCAGCTAATATGCACGCAACGCTAAATGTAGGAGTAAGCCTAAGCTATAACCCTAAAATTTATCAAAGCGGCAATTATCTAAATTTAGGATTCGATGCTTCCTCGGCTCCTAGCGCGCGCGTAAATTCTAATACCAAATCCTTCGCAGAAACCAGAGCAGCAAGCTTAGCTAGCTTAAAGAGCGG
>NZ_CALJPG010000027.1 GCF_937980635.1 uncultured Campylobacter sp. | reverse complement strand
ACCTAGACGAAGGACTTAGCGTAAGATAGGAAAGGAGGGCAGGCGGCTATTTACCGTTTTTTATTTGTTCAAATATGACTTGAAATTTTAGAACGGACACAAGAATTTCTAGATTTTTTAGTAAGTAATCGTTTTTGCCGCTATTGGTCTTTTATCATAATCTATCATCAAATCCCATACTAATATAAAAATTTGGCGCATTTTGCCCTTTTATGAAGTATTTAAAATTTAAAATCGCTTTACCATATCGAATTTCAAGGTCTTTTGTCGCTCTAAATTTTATAATTTTACTTCGCAGTATCGTAAAATTATAAAGCATAGAGCAAATGCAATAAGCGATATAAAATAGGTAACTATTCACATACCAGCAAACACCAAAGTAGCCATCCAACAGATTATGAAGTAAATAAATGGTATAGGAATATCAAAGAGCGATGAAAAGACCAAATAGCGAATAAAAGGATAAAGTAGACATTCTAAAAGCTTTTTGCACTCATAGCACTAAAAGCAAGCATTGAAGCTTAAGAGTTGCAGCGATTAAAGCATTAAAGCACCATAGTATTAAAACATCTCATAATATTAAAAGAAGTCATAGAGCATTGCAATCACAAAGAGATAATATCTTTTAGGCTTATAGCTTTTATAGTTATGATGATTAAAAAATACGCGGGTGTATTTTCAAATTTACGTGTATGTGTAATATACAAAAAATACCGCCCAAAAAAAGAGAACTCCTATAGAGTGCTAAAACGTCTCAAATACGTCAAACAAGGTAAAACACGACGGAAAGACACACTATAAATATCCGTCAAGAGCCTATCGCCTCTTGACGGATATTCCCATTCTATCGGTATTTATAGCTTATACATGGCACGCTTCATAGCGTAAAATGAGACGAGCGGGAAGGCAGATGGGACGACTTTTGCTTATTGTATTATCCTTATTAGCTGCATTGGATTCACTTGTCCATTATGCTTTCTGCCACTTTCCTTTTGCGCTCCTCGCTAAAATACTTTCTTTAAATTCTTTAAGTGCTCTAGGGAGCTTTAATATACGCTATACTGCCTTGTAGGTCAGCTATGCTTTGAAGGATTTGCCTCGGTCTTTAAATTTTAAAATAGCAAACTCAAAATTTCATCCGCCGTTTTATAAAATTTTAATCCCCTTTCGTATAAAATGCATTGAAATTTCATTTATAAAGAGCTTCGTTTGGATAAATTTAAACTTCATTCGGATAAATTTAAAATAGCTTTCACCGTTTTTGCTTTGATCTTGGGTGCTGACGCGTTAAACGCAGCGGATAAATTTAACTCTACCGCACCGAAACCCATCCCCGATAGAGCAAATGTGCAAAGATTCTCCTCCGATAAAACGAGCGTACAAAAACCTACCCCTAATAAAGCATCAGTTCAAAATCAAACTGACGTACCGAAATCCTCTCTTGATAAAACGTCCGCACAACAATCCTCTCCCAACAAAACATCCATCCAAAACCAATCAGCGATGCAAAAATCCACGTCCAATAAAATATCGGCACAAAAATCCACTCAAACTCAAAGATCCCTACAAAAGCTAACGTCCGATAAACAAAGCATATCCAATCAACAAACCATGCCAAACGCTCAGAGTGCCCTAGAAAAATATCTCTCCACTCCCGAGGCAGGCTCAAAGCAAGATAGCTCGCAAGACACCTCAAAGAATTCAAATCCCAAAGCCAAAGCCCCTGCTAAAATTTACAGACTAGATAGATCAAAAATACGGGATATAAATCAAAAAAGATTGGACGGAGAGCTTGATTCAAATTTTAAAACGGGCCTAAATTCCTTCTCCTTCGACGCCTTGTTAGAGCATACTTTAGCCAATTCTCCGAGTTTAAATTTAACTAGACTGGATGTGCAAAGCGCGCGCAACGAGCTTGAGTATCAAAAGGCCTCGCGCTATCCCGAACTTGGAATTAATGCCAATAGCGAATACGCCAAACGCTACGGCGCCCGCTATAATTCCGTGCAGATTGGCGATGATAGCCTAGTCTCTCAAAGCGGCTACGGAGATTCCGTCTCGCTCGTGCTGCGCCAAGATATATTTAAATTCGGCGCGGATGAGTTAGCGATCGAAGCTGCCGAAGAGAATATCAAACAAGCAGATCTTAAAAGATGCTCTTCGTATATGGACGGCTCTATCAAGCTTCTGGAGCTTTACGACGAGGCGCTCGGATATAAAAACAGAATAGAAATTTATGAGCGGTTAAAAGATGCTTACGAGATGCTTTATATCTATGAAAAGAGACTATCGGGCGCAGGAGAGCTAAGTAAAACCGCCCTGGCAGATCAAGCCATAGCATTGGCCGATACGAGTTATGAGCTATCTCAACTACAGCTTAACGCCAATAACGCCTTAAATAAAATTTACTCGCTTTCCGGAGTTAAAATTCCAAACGTGTTTTATCTTTCGGATCTAGGCGGAGCCAATAGTATCAACTCAGACTTCGTACCCTTTGAAGATAGCGTAATCGCTAAAGGGTTTGATCATGAATTAGCCGCAAATGAGCTGAGCATGAGATCGCAAGAAAGACTTTATTATCCTACCGTTTCGCTATACGGCAGATACGATCTTTACGGTAGCGACAGAGACGACTTTAGCCGCGCCGGAAAGGATGTCAAAAGACATGGATATAGAGCGGGACTTACGGTGCATATGAGCCTATTTGACGGAGGCAAGCGCGCCGCACAGATTAAAGAAAAAGAGATCAATAAAGAGAGGATTTTATCTAAAAAAGAAGAAGCTAAATTAGAATACGAAAAGCAGATCGCAGATCTTAAACTATTTCTATCCAAAAAGGACGAATACGATAAAATCCTATCCAATTCCTCTAAAATTTCAAAAGATATCCTAACTATGCAAAAGAGATTAAATGCCGGTAACGAAAGCTCAAAAATCGATGTTTTAAACTCCCTAATAGCCTCTTTAAAAAAGGAGTTAGCTCTTAAAGAACATACGCAAAAAGCCAGCTTTAATATCAAAAAAGTGGAACTAATGTCTAGATACGGAAGGTGCGAGTAGGCCGTTTGGTAGCCAAGTAGATGATTTCGCGGCTAGCCCAATAGATAGTTTAAGTGGCTATAGTGTTTTAACATAGCGTCTTGCATTTGTTTTTAGGCTTTGTATTTTGCTGCGCTGGGAAGTAAAATTTTAAAATTTAGAGTAGCAAAGAACCTTGAAATTTGATATGGCAAAGTAGTTTTAGATTTTAAATATAGCGTAAGAATAAAAAGATAAAATGCGGCGAAATTTTTATATGAATAGGGATTTGATGAGAGATTGCGGTAAAGAGCCGATAGTGGTCAATAAAGCTCTTTATAACGCAAGTGCTAAAACGGGTAAACGCTCTGCTAAGCAAGCTCTAATAAAACAGATCCTACTTCCTACTATATATTTATGAGCGCATAGGCGAATATAAACATATCGTAAAATCAAGATTATTAAATTTCTTAAGGAGGAGAGAATGGCGTTTGTAGCGGAATATATTTCGAAAGAGGACTTGAAGAAATATGATATTATAAATCGTGTAGATCAGTGCTTGGTAAAATATCATTATAATCCACAAAAACCCTATCAAATAAAGTGGTTAGACTGGGTCATCGACAGGCAAAGAGATATTTGGCTTATCTTTGTTTGTAGCCCGCATCTGCCTGATCCAAGAGACGGATATACCGGAGAGGAGATTTGGCTGCTTTATTATAAAGGTAGAGAAATCGAGCTTGATATAAGGCGAATTTATGATGAGACAACGAGTAAATATTTCACGGAAAATCCATTTAAGGTCAAATATAAATTCCAAAGCGTAAATTCTGACATTGGAGATATTTCGATAGACGAGCTTTATAAAATTTTAAATGAAGCCTTGTCTGAGTATGGTAGCGGCGGTATTGAAAATAGGGAATATGTTCCAAAAGAACACGAAGTCGTAACTTTTCTGCACGATTAAATATAAAGGATAAAAAATGACGAGTAAACAAGCCGATCAAATTTTAGCAGATATTGCAAATGGTAAAGATATACGAACCAGTAGCGGCGCTAAGGTAACCGCTGAAAATTTTGAGAAATTTTTTCTAAACGATATGGTTAGAAAACTAGGTACTAAAAGCGAAGGTGAGACAACCGTGCTATATAGTAGCGCTAATGAAGCTGCAGAGATAGCAACAAAAAGTCCGAATATTAGAATTATAAATAAAACGGAAGCGTTTGAATTTTTAATGGAAATTGATAAGAATAAAAATTTTTCTAGAGCTTGGAAAAAATTATATGGTTATGCTCCAAATACAAAAAACTACACATCAAGAGAAGGTATTTTATTAGGCGGTTTAGATTCAGAATACGATAAAAGCGATAAGCTTGTAAAGCCAAAAACAGAAGGCGCTTGGGATATCGTATCAAGAAATTTTGTACAGACAGCCAAGGGAGAAACGGTTATAATTTTAGGCGACGACGCTAAAACGCAAAGAGTATTTTTTAGAACTGAACTCCCCGAACTTCTCAAGAATAAAAACATTACTAAAATCAACGGCATGAATAAAGCGGATTTCGCCTCCAAACTAAATTCTTATGCTACCGATAAAGAAAAATTGAATTTTATAATAAGCGACAGAAAAACAGTGCTAGAAATAACCGGCAAAAGCGAGCTATATGAGCTAAATCAAAAAGACTTCGAAACCACTAGAAAAAATATCAAATATAATGAGATCTTGCATACCAAAACAAAAGATTTGATCGCTCATCAAAATCAAAAAGCGAGTGGTAATACCGAACATACGATAGGAAATAAAAAGCCTACAGATACGCCGATGGAGATAGGCGACAACGAAAAGAAGATCGATAAAATCACAAGAGAGATTGTTAATAATGAGAAAATGTCATATAGCGATAAGATCAAAGAGATTACCAAAGTTCTAAAAAATGAGCCGCCAGCTAAAGTTATCGGCACATTAAATAAGATAGGAACTGCAGGCCTCGTATTAAGCGCAGGTTGGGTTTCGTACGAAGCATATAAAGCACTGGAAGAGGGAGATGCGCAGCGGGCTAGCGATCTAATAGGCGAATATTCGGTTTCTCTAGGTGGCGGCTATTTGACCGCAGCAGCAGCTATGGCTTTAATGGGCGGAACGGTAACGGTAGGAAGTTTGTTGATAGGTATGGCAGCTATGGCGGTCGGTAGCAAGTTGTTTTCGTATTTATATGAAAATAGAGATGCTCTTTTATATTTTATTGATCCATTTGACGAAAACTGGAAAGGCAGGGATCAGGAATGGCTAGAAGAATTTAAAAATTTTTGGCAAGATCCAAATAGGTGGGAAAATGCAAAAGATACATTACCATATTTAGTGGAACAATTTAACCATACATTACGAAATGCTATAAATTCCATAGGTCAATTCCTCGGTTCTATTTTTAACTTCTTAATCTACGACCCTCTCGCCCTTGATCTTAACGGCGACGGCAAGATCGGTATCAATCCTGTATCCATAACAGCTTCGGATAAAAAATCAGGCTCGAATAATAATGAAAGCGGCGGAGCCTACTTCGATCATAACGGCGATGGAGTATCTCACAAATCATCTTGGATAAGCAAAGAGGATGGAATTTTAGCCTACGATCGTAACGGCAACGGTAAGATAGACGACGGCAGCGAGCTATTTGGAAATTTCACGCAGATAAAAGATAAAGATGGCAATCAAAGACTAGCCAAGGACGGCTACGAAGCTTTAAAGGAATTCGATAGCAATAACGACGGGCTTATAGATAATAAAGACGATAAATTTAAAGATCTTAAAATTTGGCAGGATGCGAACTCTAACGGGATCTCAGACGAAGGCGAGCTAAAGAGCCTAGATGAACTAGGCATCGCCAGCCTAAGCCTAAATCACAATGAGGTAAACGAAGATCTGGGAGGCGGAAATACCCTAAGCCTAAAGGGAAGCTATACTAAAAAAGACGGCACCGCTCATAGTATGGGCGATCTAAATTTCAACGTAGATACGATAAACTCTAAATTTAAAGACGAGGCGCCGTTAAACTCAGAAGATATGGCTAGAGCAAATATCAAAGGCTTTGGATTACTAAGAGATCTAAGATCGGCTGCCGCATTAAATAAAGATCTTGCTGCCGCACTAGATAGCTACTCTCGCTTAAGTACCAAAGAGGAGCAGCTCAAGGCTCTGCCAGGTCTCATCAAAGCCTGGAGCGAGACTGCGGCAAGAAGCACGGGCGGAAATTCTAATGCTGCTGGCTACGAAGTAAGTCTAAAAGGGGTGAAGCTTCCAAGCAATGTAAATCTAGGCGCAGGATCAAATATCAATGTAGATGCAGACGGTAACGTGATAAACTCCGGTAATCCAAACGCTAGAAGACTAAGCCTTACTCCGTCTCAATACAGAGCGCTTCTAGATAGTTCTAAATCCATAGATGAGAGCCTGCTAAAGGAGTTTGAGAGCATAAAATATAAGATCAAGGTAATCGATGCTTTTACTGGTTCAAAGACTGCGGATCTCTATTATATAAGCAATGACGATATAAAAGCCATCATCAAAAACACGAACGAAACTTATGATAAAATTTTAAACTACTCCTATGCTTCGCTACTAGCTCAAACCAGACTAAAAGGCTATGCAGATCTGATAAGTCTAGATATGATCTCTGTGTCTAACGATACTACTGCGGGCGGTGCCTCTGGATCTGCAAACGGCGGCGTAAACGCATCTGCTAAGCCGAAGTATGATTTCAGACTAAATTTCACCAAAGTAATCGATAAATTTAAAGAGATCAACCTAAACGACCCGAAAAAGGCTTTCGTGGATTTGGCGGAGTTTGCCACATTGTTTCAGAGTAAAAAGGAGTTCGCCGCAGGGCTTAGCCTACTTGCCGAGTTTGCATACGGAGCGAATAAACGAGGGGTGCTGGGCGAATATATAGCCGCCATAGGCCAAGAGACGCAAAATAGGCTAGATATAGCAACGATAACCTCTAATTCCAGCGGCACAGATGCAAATGATATGATGGTAGGGTCTACTGGTAACGATAATATCAGCGCGGGCAATGGTAACGATACCCTTTACGGCGGCGAAGGCGATGACATTCTCGGCGGCGGTGATGGTAACGACACTCTTTATGGCGGCGACGGAGATGATAAACTTTACGGTAGCGACGGTAACGATACTTTAGAAGGCGGAGCCGGTAACGATAGATTGGAAGGTGGGGATTACGACGATACCTATATATTTGGTAGAGGCGATGGAAGCGATACCATCTATGATGGTCACGGTGGCGGTGATACGATTAAATTTAAAGAGGGGATTTCTTTAAGCGATCTAATCGTAAAAAGAGCCGATAAAGATGTTAACAGTCTTGAAATTTCCATTAAAGGAACCGAAGATAAGATAACGATAAATAATGCTTATTGGGATGGATCCGTTTATGATGGTGGCATGATAGAGAATTTCGAATTCGCAGACGGAACTAAATTATCTTTTAGAGAATTAGAAAAACAAACTATGTTTAAAGGAACCGACGCTAACGATATCATTAGGGGAGCGAACGGTAACGATGAAATTAATGGCGGAGCCGGAGATGATACAATATTCGCTAATAGTGGAGACGATATCCTTTACGGCGATGTCGGCAACGACACTCTCCACGGTCAGAGCGGTAATGACACCATCTACGGCGGCGAAGGCGATGACATTCTCGGCGGCGGTGATGGTAACGACACTCTTT
>NZ_CALJPG010000026.1 GCF_937980635.1 uncultured Campylobacter sp. | reverse complement strand
GATTGATGCGCTGAAAAGGACGCTAAAAGATCCTGAAATTTTTAAAAATTTAAAGGAATGACAATGGTACAGACGACTTGGGGATGGCTCATAGTCATCTATTTGTTTTTAGGCGGTTTAGGCGCCGGGGCATTTTTGTGCTCGGCTTTGGCTTACAAGGGCTTTTTGGGCTCATTAAACGAGAGGTTTTATAAGTTCGGCTTTCTGCTAGCACCAGTAGCAGTGATAATAGGAACTGCACTTTTGCTATTTGACTTGGCACCGAGCGCCGCGATAAATCCTCTTAAAATTTTACAGCTCTACACGCGCCCGGTATCGATGATGAGCATAGGCACATACCTGCTTACGTTTTTCATCGTAATTAGCGTTTTAGTGCTTTTGCAGATCAAAAAGAGCGGTAAAATTTGCGATATGATGCTCACGCTCGGAGCTATTTTGGCGCTTGGAGTGATGGGATATACCGGGCTACTGCTTTACGTCGTAAAGGCGATCCCGCTTTGGGCTAGCGTGTGGCTACCGATTTTATTTACGATCTCCGCGATCTCTACAGGGCTTAGCGCAAATGCTGCCGCTACGCTAAATGCGGGGCACGGGCTAAGCCACTGCGCGCATAAATTTCATGTCGTGATAGTCGCGCTTGAGATTGTTGCGGTGCTAGCGCTATTTGCTAGCGTAAGAAGCGAGGCTGCGGGCATGGCTAGCGTAACTAAGATAGTCAGCGGCTCGCTTGCGCCGATGTTTTGGATAGGCTTTGTCGTGTTTGGGCTTGCTCTGCCACTGCTAGGCGGAAGCAAATTTATGCTTCGCAGCTGCAGCGTGAATGCAGACGGTAGCGTCTGCGCGCACGGCGGCGAGGAGGTAAAAAGCTGTGTTTATAACGAATACGGCGTGCTTGTGGGCGGCTTCTGCCTAAGAGCGTTTATCGTGCTTGGCGCGGTCTATATATTTTAGGTCATTAAGGTAAAGCTTTATTGCTTTACCTTAAAATATGCTAGTCAAATTTTTGACCAAAAAGCCAGGTGCTCTGATTTTCGCTAATTTGAAGTATTACTTTTGACTCTATAAACTTTTTATCTTCATCGCTCAATATTCCCGTATCATCATTTAATATCTCATTAAATGAAGCATCTCCTATATT